>JBEQSW010000444.1:0-10083 GCA_040348565.1 Myxococcales bacterium
ACAGATCGTAGGCCCCCTGACGCTCCGCGCGATCCTCGAAAGCCTGCGAAACATGCCCGGACGCCGACCCGGCCAGCCTCGAGGCCATCGCGACCACACGGTCACGACGCCGCACATCGCCCACCTCAAGTTGTCCGTACTCTTCCCACGCCCAAATCCGCTCTGCTTGGCCTGTTCTCATCCCCGAGCAACACCTCAACTCAGCGGAAATTCCGCCGACAACTCAAGATGGAACCAAACCTCAGCGTCCTCCCGTCCTCCCTGTGAAAAAATCTCGATCGTACGAGGTGGCCCCTCGTCGCTACAGAAGCTTCTGCGATTCAGGCTGCGGATTGGCAGCCCGAGATGCGATGAGAGACGCGTGTCAGCCGGATTTGAGCGGGATGCGCAGCGAGCCGCTCGAGACCGTGCGCGCGGGAGCTTGCGACGGGGGGCGAGACGGCTGCAGCGCGGCCGCGGCGCCGCCGCTGTCTTCGGCGAAGACGACTCGGTTGCGGCCGGCGGATTTGGCCTCGTACAGCGCGGCGTCGGCGCGCGCCAGCCAAGTCTTGCCGGTGTCGCCGGGCCCGAGCACCGCCACGCCAATCGAGGCGGTGACGCTGAAGTGCTCGCTGCCCTTGCTGAAGCCGATCTCACCGATGGCTTGGCGCACGCGTTCGGCGCGTTGCCGCACGGCATGAGCCGAAGAGTCCGGCACTACCACCACGAACTCTTCGCCCCCGTAGCGGGCTACGAAGTCCTCGCGGCGCAAGAAATTGCGCACCAAGGTGTCGGCGACGCGCCGGATCACCTCGTCGCCGATGGGATGGCCAAAGCGATCGTTGACCGACTTGAAGTGATCGACGTCGATCATCAGCAAGCACGGGGTTGCGCTCATCAAGAACGAAAGGTCCGCCACCCGCTCCAGCTGCGAGTCCAGAGAAGAGCGGTTGTGCAGCTGGGTCAGCGGATCGAGCGCGGCGCTCTCGCGCGCTTCGTGCAGCTCGGCCTTCAGCTTGTGGATCTTTTCGCTGAGAATCTGCATCTGCTCTTGTTGCAGCTTCTTCCGTTGTTCCATCACGTCGGTCACGACTTGCACGACGCCTTCGGCCTCGCGCCGGATCACGTCCGCGTCGTTGGCGCTGAACGCCGCCACCAGGTGGCCGAGCTGCGCCCCCACCTTCGCGTCGGCAGAGCGGTCTTCTCCCACCGTGCGGGTGAGGCAGCGCGCGAAGGCGTGCACGGCCTCGCGCAGGTTGCTCACGCTCGACGAGACGTACTCGCGCTCGTGTGCGCGGTGCGCGACGAAGTAGCGCCGCGCGCCCCCGAAATCGCGGCGCACCTGGCCGCCTTCGACCCCCACTTGCTCACCCAGCGAAATCTTGCGCGCCCAGCCGTCGCACTCGCCGCGCGTGTCGTCGGCGCTCACGTTGTCGGTGTCGAAGGCGTGCTCTCCGAAGGCCTTCAGTAAGCCCACGACCGCGTCGATGGCGGTGTCTAACTCCCGATTTCCCGAGGCAGGACGGTCGACAGCCTCAGCGGAATCGGCGTCTGCAGGCCGATTTTTGTCGCGGTCGGAGCGTTCCGATACGGGAACGGAGCCAGAGGGAGTGGGGGCGTTCCTTTTCCAGAACATGGGCCGTTAAGGCCTTGAACGGCCTATGATGCAGAAAGTTCAGGAAGAAATAGGCGCCGCCGTGCGGGGCTGCCCCTTCAGTTCGGTCGCCATGGTCCGTTTATAGCCCGAGAGGTTCAGGCATCTTGCCGCCCCACGCTTCCGATTCCGTCAAGCTGTCGTCCAGCCCGCCGAT
This sequence comes from Myxococcales bacterium, assembly GCA_040348565.1. Taxonomy (GTDB): domain Bacteria; phylum Myxococcota_A; class Polyangia; order Polyangiales; family Polyangiaceae; genus PMG-095. The sequence goes on from JBEQSW010000444.1 coordinate 1,791, forward strand.
CGCAGAACGCGCCGGTCGTGTGCTCGTAGTCGAGCCCGAGACCGAGCGCCGCGCCGATCTGCGCAAGCTGCTCGAGCACGAAGGCTACGACTCGGTGTTCCTTCCTGACGGAGACGAGCTGTTGCGGCTCACCGCCGAGTACGAGCCGGACCTGATCTTGTTGGCCGCCGATCTACCCGGCATGAGCGGGCTGGAGCTGGTGGGCGATCTGCGCGCCATGGACCCGCGCAACCACTACCCGGTCATCTTGCTCGGCACGGCCGCGGACGAAGAAGAAGTGGCGCGCGGGCTACTGGCCGGCGCCGACGACTTCGTGCCCGATCCGGAGCGTCAGCAGGAGCTGCGGGCGCGCATTCGCGTGCAGCTTCGCAACAAGCGTTTTTATGACGCGCTCGAGCGCGTGCGGAACGAGCGCGATACGCTCCGTCGCGATTCGCAAACCGATCCGTTGACGGGGCTGTTGAATCGTCGCTCGTTGCAGGCCGAGGTCACTTCACGCTGTGAGGCGCGCGAGCGCTTCGGCGTGCTGTTCATGGACTTGGACCACTTCAAATCCGTGAACGACCGCTTCGGTCACGAGATGGGTGACCGCGTGCTGGTCGCGGTCGCCAGCGTGCTGAAGACGGCGCTGCGACCGGGCGACGTGGTCGGCCGCTACGGCGGCGAAGAATTCGTGGGCGTGGTCGCGGGCGCGGGCCCCGAATCGGCGCGCTTGGTGGCCGAGCGGCTGCGGCGCGCCATCGAAGCCATGCTGCCGCCCAAGGGCGGGCCGACCAAGCTGACCATCAGCATCGGCTGCACCGTGTTCGATCCGCGGCAAAGCGACGAGCGCAGCGAAGAGCTCTTGCACCGCGCCGACATGGCCTTGTACGCGGCCAAGCGCACCGGCCGCAATCGGGTGGTGTTGGTGGCGCCGGGCCAGAGCATTCCGGCAGCCGTTGACCAAGACGCACGGGGCTCGGCCAGCATGAGCATTCCCTTCACTACTCCGCCCGACAAGCCGCAGAACAGCGTGCTGCCCATCACCGACGTGCCGGTGTTGCCGCTGGAAAGGCTGCGCTCCGGATGAGCGCACAACCCTCGCTGCCGGTGGCGGAAACGCCGGCCAACGACAGCCTGATCGTACCGAGCGAGGCCGCCGTTTCGTCCGAAGACCCGAGCATGCCGGAGCTCGAGCGAGAGCTGGTCCGGCGCCTCAAGACCGGTCGGGCCGCGTTGCCCGTGCTGCCGGCGGTGGCGCAATCGGCCATTCGCCTCGCCAACGATCCTGACGCCCGTATCACCGAGCTGGCGTCGCTCGTCGACACCGATCCGCCGATTGCGGCGCGCTTCATGTCGGTCGCCAACAGCGTCATCTACTTTCGCGGCTGGGTTACCAGCTCGACTCAGTCGGCCATCGTGCGTTTGGGGCTGGCCAGCACGCGCGACCTGTTGTTTCAGGTGGTTTACGCCAGCACTTCCGGGGGCCTGAAGAAGTATCAAAGCGCGGTCCAAGCGTCGTTCCGCCGCAGCGTGATGGCGGCGCACGCTGCGCGCGTCATCAGCCGTGAGCTCTCGATCGGCAACGAGTACGACTACATGAGCGGGCTTTTGCACGACATCGGCGAGTCGCGCATTTACCGCATCCTGGACGGCTTGAAGCTGCCGACCACGCCGGAGCTCGTCGGCTCTCTGGTGCGCAAGTACCACGAAAGCGCCGGCGCCGAGATCGCCATGGCCTGGAAGCTGCCGACGGAAATCGTCGACGCTTGTGCCGCACATCACGACCCGGCCGCCGCCGCCAACCCGCACGTGCGGCTGGTGATGATCGCCGACTGCGTGGTCGCGGCGCTCGACGCCGAGGTCGGCCAAGACAAGCGCGAGCTAGATTTCGAACCGTTCGACAAGCTCTTGGTCGATCCCAGCATCGCCCGCCGGCTGATCGAAAAGACGCGACCGTTCGTCGAAGGCACTTAGCTCGGCGTGACGATGCGGCGCGCGCTGGCCCGAGCCGACATTGCCTATGTCAGCCCGAGCTCGCCGTGCAGCAGGTGCGAAGCCTTCGACTCGCCGAACCGTTCGACGGGCGCACCAAACAGGCGCGCAATCGACACGAGCAAGCGATTGTTCGGCACGCCTTCTTGCAGGTTTTTGCCGTGCCGTAGATCGAGGTAGCGCCCGGTCTTGATCGGGAAAGCGCTGCCTGCCAGCAATAGCGTCGGCACCTGGCGCGAGCTATGGCGGGCCGGATCACCCATGTCGCTCGAGGTCAGCAGCAGGCTCGAATCCAGCGCGCCCGCTTCGTCGAGCCGCGCGACGAGCCGCGCGACCTTGCCGTAGCTGTAGTGGTTCTGCAGCCCCAGTTTGTGCCACGTTTCGGGCGTGCCGCCGTGCACGTCGTCGCGAGCGTCGTAGCGGTGGGCGACTTCCTGGTGCACGTCTTCCGGCAGCTCGGCGAGCAGCTTGCTGCGCGTGAGATCCGCCAAGTACAGAGTAGCGACGCGGGTCAAATCGCAGCTGATGGCGCGCGCCATCAGATCGATCTGCAAATCGGTGATGGCGTCGAAGTAGGGCTCGCCGCCGCCGTATGCTTTCAACCGCTCGAAGCCGGGTGGTGCGGGCGGCGCCGCGCAGCTGCGCTCCACGTGCGTCAGGCGCTTTTCGATGTCGCGCAGCGCCGTCGCGTGCTGCTCCAGCTTGGTGCGTTGGCTGCGCGGCGCGCGTTGGGCCAGCCGCCCGAGGTCGGCGCGGACGCGGTCCAGCACGCTCTTGCCGGCCCGGCGCGCGTGCTCGAGCTCTTCTTTGCGGGCGCCGAGCGGCGCACCGAACAGCTCGGCGTACACGCGTGACGGGTCGATCCATTTGGGAACCGGGGTGCCGCCGCGCGACCAGCTGATGTTTTGTCCGACATCGGTGCTGTCGCTGCCGACGCCCAATGTGAGGCTGGTGTGGGGCGTGTCGTTGCCCAGGCCGTGCTCGATGGCCAGAAATTGATCGAGCGAAGCGTTCTCGCCGTCACCACCGCTGCCGGTGAGGATGACGCGCGATCCGTCGTGGCCGGTGGTGCCGACTTCGATGCCGGCGCTCAGGTCGATGCCGTCCAGCACTAGCAGGCGGTCGCGAAAGCTCTTGCCGTAGGTCTTGGCGTCGTCGAACGGCGCCAGGCTCGAGTCTTCGAAGGCAATGTCGAAGCCCGGCCGCGGTTGCCATAGCTCGTGGGCGCGCCCGTGAGGGGTGTAAACCCCGATGAAGCGCAGCGGCGCGCTGGGGGTGGTGGCGGATTCGGCGCGGCCGTTACTTTCGCGCGTCAGGAAAGCGCCGGTCACGCCGAGCGCGGCCAAGAAGCGGCGCCGCGAGACGCGCACTATCCGCCTCCATTTTCGCGAAGCGTGAACAAGTCACTGGCGACGTAGGCGAGCAGCACCTGAAATAGGTTATCACGCTGAGCTTCCGGCAGCTGAGCGCGCAGGGCCAGGAACGAAGCTTCCACCGCGGGGTCCGACTGCGCGCTGAAGTAGCGGAAGGCGTGCCGCGCAAAGCACTCGGAAATGGTTGGGTTTTCGAGCAGGGCGGCGGTCAGGGTCGCGCTCGAATCGAGCTCGCGGGTCTGCGCGGCGTGCAGGCCCAGCCGCACGCTTGCGTGCGTGTCGACGGGCTTTTGGTGGTCGGTTGTCTGAGGGGCGCCCATCGCGTCGAAGCCTTCGAAGGTGAAACCGATGGCATCCAGCGTCGTGTGACACGATGCGCAGCCCGGGTCGGCAACGTGTTGCCGCAAACGCTCGCGGTTCGACAAGGTCGCCGAGGGTGGCGGCATCACCACCTCCAAGCCGATCTCGGCCGGGCGCTTGACCCTTTCGCACAGCAGCTTGCGCATGACGAAATCACCGCGTTTCACTGGGCTGGTGACGTCTTCGTGGGCGTGGGCGGCCAAGAAGCTGGCTTGCTGCAGCACGCCCAGGCGCGCCGTGCCGCGCAGCGAGGCGCGCGGACCGTAGGTAGAGAGGCCATAAAAACGAGCCATCTCCGGGCCCACGGAGGCGAAGCCGCCGGCGAGCAGCGACTGCACGGAGGCGCCGCCGTTCACCATCACCTCGTCGACGTAGCTCTCGGTCTCGGCCAGCATGAAGGGCTTCAGCGCGTCGTAGCTCGGAAACAACCGGCTGCTCTTGGCGGTGTCGAGCAAGCCGTCGACCTCCAACCACTCGAGCACGAAGCGTCGGAATTGGTAGCGGGTGTCGGGCAACGCCAGCAAGCGCAGCGCTTCGGCGACGCGCGGCCCGGGCTGCCGGAGGTTGCCGGACCCGGCGGCGCGCAGCAGCGCTTCGTCGGGAGGCCCGCCCGTCAGCAGGAACGAAAGCTCGGAGGCTAGCTCGGCGTCGTCCAGGCGAGCGGTGGTGCCGGCGGGGCCGCCTGCGCCCAGCTCGGTCACGTACAAAAAGTTGGGCGACTCCAGCAGCGCCCTTAACAAAAGCGAAAGCGCGCTCTCGAAATTCTCCCCGTTGGCGGCTTCGTCGCTCAGCAATTGCTCGAGCGAGCTCTGCTCGTCGTTCGTGAGGCTACGTCGATACGCCTGTCGCCCCAGCTCTGCCACCCGCTGGGCGCGGCATGGCACGGAGAGCTCGTGACAACCGGCGTCCACGCTCATCTTCTTCGCGGCGCGGCCGGCGAGCTCACTGATCAGGGTCGAGTAACGCGTTGCCCAGGCGCTCGACACGTCTTGTCCCGCGTTTGGCGTGTAGCCCTCTTGGCGCACGTCCGGTGGAAGGTCGCGCGCGATGGCGCTCGGCAGACTGGTCACTCGCGCCAGGCTATTTTCCAGCTCGAAGTTGCTGAGACGGCGAGCTCGCGCCGGCAGCAGCTTGGCGCCTGGCTCCAAGCGCACGTGCGGCGCCGAGATGCCGCGAGCGCCGCCGGTGGCGCAGCCCAAGGCCACCAGGGCCGAACCGAGCAGTAGCGCGCACAGGCTCGAGCGCATGCTTCAGTGCGCCGCGGGCGCCCCCGTGTCTGTTTTGGGGATGAGCTCCACGTCGTCGAGCCAGAGATCGATGGGTAGTGACTTGACGTCCACGTTGATAGCCACGTTCACCACGCGCTCAGGGGTGAAGCGTGCGTCGGTGCCCCAGCCCCCTTGCTGCATCTTCTCCCAACGCATCTCGTAGCTGTCCCAAGCGTCGCTGAGCAGAAACAGCTTGCCGTGGGCGTCGTAGCAGCGGTCCACGCAGGTGCCGCCGCCTTCCTTTGGCGTCACCTCGGGTACGGCCATGGAAACGCGAATCCTTCCGGGGCCCTTGGCGCGGAAGCGCAGCCCGGCAAACCCCGAGACGTTCAGCGGACACTTGAGGCCGTCGCGCGTCCACTGCAGCGCCGCGCCCCAGACCACGCCCCAGTTCTTTTCTCCGCCGGCCGTCAAATGGGCGGCGTAGCGGTTGTCCTTGCTCGACTCGGCCGCCGGCAACAGCTCGGCCGCGAACGGCGCGGTCGGGGTAATGGTCGAGCCTTCGGTTTTGTCGCTGGCGGCGAACCAGAAACCGTCGCGTTGGAACCCTTTGAAGATGCGATCGTTGCCGTCTTCGAAGTCGTCGATGATGCGAGCGTCGCTCACGGGGCCGTTCGCACCGCAAGGGCCGAGGGCCGCCGGCTCACCCGCCGAAGGGGGTAGTGGCTTTTCGTCCAAGGCGGTCACGTGGGCGCCTTTCCCACCGAAGACGTGGGGACCCTCCGCGTCGTGCTGCACGCAGCCGCCAGCCGTGGCCAGCGCCAAGCCAAGCGCCGGCCAAATGAGGGGAAGGAGCGCGCGCCCCGAGACGAGCTTGCTCATGCTTGCAAGGATAGCAACGAACGCGGGACAGGCGAGCCCACCGACCAGCAGCGGACGCCAAAAAATTAGCAGATCGATGTACAGTCCCGGGCGATGTCGGTAGCCACCATTGCAATGACCGAGGCGCTCCACGGCTACCTGTTGAAAACGACCGTGCGCGAGCCGGCGCTGCTCGCTCGTCTTCGCCAAGAAACGGCGGCGTTGCCCAACGGCGGCATGCAAATTTCACCGGAGCAAGGGCAGCTGATGAGGCTATTGGTCGAGCTCGTTGGCGCGCGCCGCGCCTTGGAAGTGGGTGTGTTCACCGGCTACAGCTCGACGGTGGTGGCCATGGCGTTGCCGGTCGACGGCCAGCTCGTCGCTTGCGACGTGAGCGAAGAGTGGACCAACGTGGCTCGTCGTTACTGGCGGGAAGCCGGTGTCGAGTCCAAGATCGATTTGCGCGTCGGGCCGGCGTTGCAGACTCTGGATGCGCTGTTGGCAGCCGGGCAGGCGGGCAGCTTCGATTTCGCCTTTATCGACGCCGACAAGACGAGCTACGACGGATACTACGAGCGCTGTCTGAGCCTGGTCCGAGCGGGCGGGCTCTTGGCCGTCGACAACACGTTGTGGAGCGGGGCCGTGGCCGACCCTTCCGATCAGCGTGACAGCACGCGCATCATCCGCGCTTTGAACGAGAAAATTGCGGCCGATTCTCGCGTGACGGCGAGCCTCGTCCCCATCGGCGACGGTCTGTATCTGGCACGCAAACGCTGAGCCGAGCGGGCGCGCGGCCCCAGGCATGGGCGTCCTGGGGCCGGCGCGGAGGAACTACGCGCTTCAGCGGCTGTTTACTAAACCGTGCGCAGGTCGCGTTCGTTCCAGCCCATCAAGTAGAGCAGGGTGTCCAGGCGCTCGTTGTGGTTGAGCGAGAAGCTGGCCACCTCTTGCAGCTTGGGTTTGGCTCGGAAAGCGATGCCCAGCCCCGCGCTCTGCAGCATCAAGATGTCGTTGGCGCCGTCGCCGATGGCCACGCTCTGCTCCAGCCGACAGCTGTACACCTGGGCCATGTCCTTCAACACTTGAGCCTTGCGCTCGCTATCGACGATCGCGCCGCGAACGCGACCGGTGAGCTTGCCGCCCTCGACCTCGAGCTCGTTGGCAAACGCGAAGTCGAGACCGAAGCGCTGCTTCAACACGTCGACGAAGAACGTGAAGCCGCCGCTCACCAAGCCAATCTTGAAGCCCAAGCTCTGCAGCTTCTTCACCCACAGGTCGGCGCCGGGGGTCAGCTCGAAGCGGTCGATCAGGCTCTGGGCGCGCTCGAACGGCAGGCCTTCCAGCAGCTTCACCCGCTCCGTCAGGGCGCCCTTGAAGTCGATTTCGCCGCGCATGGCGCGCGCGGTGATGGCGGCCACTTGCTCCTTTACCCCCACCAGCTCGGCCAGCTCGTCGATGAACTCGCCCTTCACGAAGGTGGAGTCGACATCCATGCACACCAAGCGCTTCGTGCGCCGAAAGATGTCGTCCTTTTGCACTGCCAAGTCGACGCCCAGCTGCATACCCAGCCGCAGCAGCTCGCCGCGGAGCTCCATCAGCTCTGGCGGTTTCAAATCGGTGCCGGGGGGCAGATCGGCAATCAGCTCCAGGCCGTTCAGAGCGTCGTCGGACAACGAACGGATCTCGCGGATGTTCATGCGCCGCTCGGCCATGAAGCGAGTGATCTCCGCCGTCGCGCGTCCGTTCGAGAGCGGGCCCAGCAACGTGACCGCCAACGCGGGCGCTTCGGGCGACTCGTTCGCCTCCGGCGCGTGCTTGAAAGGCGTGACCTCGAGCCTCAAGCCCAGATCCGCCGCTGCAAACAGAATTTTCCGCAGCGCGTACGAGTTCTTCGGCAGGTCCACGATCGCCGACAGCATCAGGTAGCCGTTCAGCACCGACTGGCCGATGTTGATCAGCGCCGCACCTTCTTGTTGGGCGATAATCTCGGTGAGTCGCGCGGTGACGCCCGTTCTGTCGGCGCCGGCAATGTGGAGCACGAGGCGGTCGGGGTGCTCGGTATTGGTCATGGGGCCGCTTAACATGCCAGGGCCGCTCCGCGCCGCAACGATCTGCACGACCGTGCGCGCCATGTGCGACAGAAGGGTGCGAGGTCGCAGAAGTCTGCCGCGCAACCGACGTGACGCCGTTCTCCGTGCTTGCGCTCCCGGCGCCCGTGGCCGAGAGTAGCCGGCTCGTGCTGCACCGGATGACGCGAGTTTTTCGGCGTGAGGGCGGGTGGTCCACGGCCGTGGGCCTCCTTTCATGCGCGCTGCTTTGGGGAGCCCCACTCCTCGCCCAAGTGCCGGCGGTCCCCGCCGCGCCGGTCGAGGCCGTCCCGCCACGGCCCTCCGCGCCTTCGTCGGCCCCCGCCGCCAGCGTGGCCGCGCCCAAGAAACCGGTCGTGTCGGCCGTGCCCAGCGCCGCTCCATCGGCCGCGCCAGCGCCCGTCGCGTCGGTGGCGGTCAGCGCCGCGCC
>JBEQSW010000454.1:0-3686 GCA_040348565.1 Myxococcales bacterium
GCCAAGGTCGACGCCAAGACGGGCAAGCCGCTGACGGGCGCGAGCCCCGGCAAGCCCATCGAGGGCGGCGTGCCGTGCGCCACGTACATCGGCGAAAACGGCGCCGGCCACTACGTCAAGATGGTGCACAACGGCATCGAGTACGGCGACATGCAGATGATCTGCGAAGCGTACGACTTGCTGCGCGGCCTTTCCGGCATGAAGCCGTCCGAGCTGTCGGACGTGTTCACCAAGTGGAACAAAGGCATCCTCGACAGCTTCTTGATCGAGATCACGGCCGACATTTTGGGCCAAAAGGACCCGACGTCGAAGAAGCCGTTCGTCGACATCGTGCTCGACGCCGCCGGCCAAAAAGGCACCGGCAAGTGGACGAGCGCCAACGCCCTCGACATGGGCGTACCGGCACCCACGGTGGCGGAAGCCGTCTTTTCGCGCTGCCTGTCGGCGGTCAAAGAAGAGCGCGTCGCCGCCTCGAAGATCCTCAAAGGTCCGGGCAAGAAGTACAAGGGCAGCAAGAAGGCGCTCGTGGAAGCGGTCATGGACGCGCTCTACTGCTCCAAGATCTGCTCCTACGCGCAGGGCTTCCAGCTGATGCGCACGGCCCAAGAAGAGTACAAGTGGAAGCTCGACTTCGGTGAGATCGCGCAAATCTGGCGGGGTGGCTGCATCATCCGCGCCAGCTTCTTGCAGAAGATCACCGAGGCGTACGCGCGCGATCCGAAGCTCGCCAACCTGCTACTCGATCCGTACTTCAACAAGACGGTGAAGAAGGCGCAGAAGAACTGGCGCAAAGCCATCGCGCTCGGCGTCGAGTACGGCATCTCGCTGCCCACGTTCTCGAGCGCGTTGGCCTACTACGACGGCTATCGCACCGCGCGCTTGCCGGCCAACCTGCTGCAAGCGCAGCGCGACTACTTCGGTGCCCACACCTACGAGCGCGTCGATCAACCGCGCGGCAAGTTCTTCCACCTGGATTGGCCCGAGAAGCACCGTCCCCAGCTCAGCATCTGAAAACCGAGTCGAGGCAGGGCCGCGCTTTCCAGGCGGCCCCCGCGGGTGCCTCTTTTCCCCTTCGAAAGAGGCCCCGCATGCCCCGCATTTGCCCGCTCGCCCTCGCCCTGCTCACCGCAGCGTGCCCCGCCGCGCCACCCGCGTCCGGCCCACCCGCGTCGCCCCCGGGCCCCAGCCGAACCTCCCCCGCGGTCGCGCCCGATGCCCCGTATCGCTGCACGGAGATCATCGGCCTGAGCGTGACTGCCGAATGGTACGGCGCCGGCTTCGAGCAACTCGTCGACGACGCGCGCTTCCAAGCCAGAACGCGTCCCCACACCTTCGTCGATCAATGGGCAGATCCCACGCACGTGGCCTGGACGGAACCCCTCGCCTCACCCTGCGTCGACGGCTCGGCCAACCCTGACCGCGTCGTGCTGTTCGCCGCCAACTGGAGTCTGCAGAGCCAAGCGGATTGGACGACAGTGCTCGAAGCCTTCGTAGCCACCGCCAAACGACGCTACCCGGCGCTGAAAACGCTCGAGATTTTCACGGTTCTGCGTGGTCCGAAAAATCAAAGCTGTGGCGACCCCAAAAGCACCGTCGACCCAATGATCGACGCCGCAATCGCCGCCGTCGCCGCCGCCCACCCCCACCTCGTGCACGCCGGCGCCAAGGTCGAAGCCAGTGACTGCTCCGTGTTCGAAAAGGGCGGCCCGCATTTCACACCCGAAGGAAGAAAGGTCGTCGCCCAACAGCTCGCAACCACCCTCCAAACCACCAAGCCATCGGGCCCGCAAATCCCACCCATGTAGAATGCAGGCGGGCGGGGCGGCCGGAGACGTCGCCGACGGCTTCGTCTTCGCTCGCCAACGAGACGGCTTCGTCTTCGCTCGCCAACGAGACGGCTTCGTCTTCGCTCGCCAACAAGGTGCGCTTCATCCTCGCTCGCCAACAAGGTGCGCTTCGTCTTCGCTCGCCAACGAGACGGCTTCGTCTTCGCTCGCCGGTCTTACACGTGTAACCAAATTTCCTTAATGATTTCGGGCTCGCAGCGAGCTCGGCGGCGATACTCCAAATGGTAAGTATTCGCGCCTGAGTGCGCTGGAGTCCTTACCATCTGGACCATCGCATTTCGCGGATGGGGATCCGCGAAATCATTCAAGAAATTTGGTTACTCCGGTAAGAGCGATTTGCGCGACGAAAGAGTCGATCGGCGCAGCCGGTCACCACCGGGGCGATGAACGCGAACGGAGCGGCGAGCGCGAACGAGGCGATGAATGCGCATAGAGCGGCGAGCGCGGATGGAGCGGCGAGCGCGAGTCGCGGCGCGGTGAAAGGCACCGGACGCAGAAGTCAGCGCCGGCCCGCAACGGGCCAAGGATCGGGCGCGCCTTCAGCCCGGCGTGCCGCTCAGCGATTGGTGGCTTGGAGGATGTCGTAGCGGTTCATGAGCGCGAAGCGGGCGGGCTCGGGGTCTTGTTGGTCGACCATGTCGCCGAGACCGGCTTGCACGTAGTCGTTGAAGGCGGCGGGCGCGAGTCCGGAGAGGGCGAGCTCGAGGGTGTCGCGACGGAAGTCTTTGATCATGGCGCGGGCGAGGACGTCGTAGGCGGCCTGATCGATGTCAGTACGGGCGGGGATTGAGCCCTTGATGGGATTGAAGGCGTTTTGGCCTTCGAGTGAGGCAAGGGTGCCGAGGAAGTCGAGCGCGTCTTTGCGACGGGGAGCGCCTTTGGGCAACGGGAAAGTGTCGGCGGTGAAGACGAAAACCCCGGCCGTGCCTGGAAACGGCACCTGACCGAAGGTTTTGCCGGGGACGCCGCCCAGCTGCTCGAGCGTACCTTTGGCCCAATCGCCCATCACGGTCATGGCCGCGCGGCCTTCGTGGACCATGGCCACGGCCGCGTCCCACTCGATCTGGCGTGCGTCGGAGTTCGTGTAGCGCCACAGGCGCAAGCTCTCGTCGAGCACCTCGAGCACGCGCGGATCGGCCGCGTCGACACGCCCACCGAAGTAATCGTCGTAGAAGGCGACGCCCTCTTTGGCGATCAACAGATTCTCGAAGAAGAGCAGCGCCAGCGTCCAACTGCCCTTCGCACCGACCGCGAGCGGCACGACCCCATGCTCCATCAGCTGGTCCGAAACCGCGTACAGCTCATCGAGGCTCTCGGGCACCGCCAACCCGAGGTCAGCGAAGACTTGCTTGTTGTAAAAGAGCGAGTTGGTGCGGTGAATGTTGACCGGAACGGCGTACACCTGGCCGCCGAAGCCCGCCGCGGAGAGCACCGCTTCCGGAAAAACGTCGCGGAAGTCCCGACCCACGATCGCCTTACCATCGAGCGGCTCGAGCTTGCTCTCGGAGGCGTCGGCGCCGTTGTACAGCACCCACCGCAGCAGATCTTGACCGACGTTGGCTTGAAACGTGTCGGGCGGCTCACGGTCCTCCAGACGGGTGCGCAAACGATCGCGCGCGGTCGCGGAATCTTTGGCGGCGGCGTTGATGACCTTCGCGCCCGGGTGGTGCTGCTCGTGCACCGCCAGGACGGCGTTCAGGGCTTCCACCTCGCCCGGTTTGGTCCACCAACTGAACAACTCGACCAGTGGCGCGCGTGTGCCCTCGTCCGTCCCCGAGCACCCGAAGAGCGCCCCGGCCACCAGCACGCTTCGCCATCCGGCCCAAGCTCGCTTCATGA
>JBEQSW010000463.1:0-6140 GCA_040348565.1 Myxococcales bacterium
GGGCAACTGCTGGGACAATGCCGTGGCGGAAAGCTTCTTCGCCACCCTCAAAACGGAACTGATTTACGGCCATTCCTGGAACTCTCGTAGCGACGTCCGCAACGCCATCTTCGAGTACATCGAGGTCTTCTACAACCGTCAGCGCCTGCACTCGACGCTCGACTACAAGACCCCCGACCAGCTAGAGAAAGAACACGCCGCCCAATTTGCGGCCTAACAGGTGTCAACGGAATCGGGGGAACTCCACGCATTTTTGTTTTTGGAGGACCAAAACCAAAAATATTTCCCTCGAGAGAAACCCGGAGGTGTTGAGCCGCGGCGCTGCAGATTCGCAGGCGGCAGCGCGAACCCTAAATTTCTCGCCTCCTTCTGGTCCTCCCGTCCTCCCGTCCTCCCTGTGAAAAATCTCGATCGTACGAGGTTGCCTTTCTCCGCCACAGAAGCTTCTGCGATTCGGGCTGCGGGTTGGCAGCCAACCCTGGGCTGAGCCGTGGGCTCGGGGTATAAGCGCCGCCATGACCGTCGCGCGTGGTGGAAGGCTTCCTGAACAGATCGACGCTGCCATGGAGCGGCTCAACACCAGCGTGGACGTCGACAGTGAGATGTGGCGCGAGGACATTCAGGGCTCCATCGCGCATGCGCGCGGCCTCGGGCGCGCGGGCGTGCTGGCGGCGGGTGAGGTCGACGCGCTGGTGAAGGGCCTCGAGCAGATCCGCGGTGAAATCGAGCGCGGCGAGCTGGTCTGGAAGCGCGAGCGCGAAGACGTGCACATGAACATCGAGGCGCGGCTGACGGAGATTTGCGGCCCCGTCGGCGGCAAGCTCCACACCGGGCGCTCGCGCAACGATCAAGTGGCGACCGATTTGCGTTTGTGGGCGCGCCGCAAAGCCGACGAAGCCTGCGCCGCCGTGGAAGGCCTGGGCGACGCAATCTTGGGCGCAGCCGAGCGCGAGATCGATACGTTGATGCCGGCGTACACGCACCTGCAGCGCGCCCAACCGAGCCGGCTGTCGCATCACTTGATGGCTTGGCAGGAGATGCTGCTGCGTGATCGCGGGCGACTGCGCGACGCGCGCGCGCGCTTGAACGAGTCACCGCTGGGCGCGGGAGCGGTGGCCGGCACTGGTTTTCCGCTGGATCGCGCGGGGGTGGCGGCGGAGCTGGGCTTCGATGGTCCGACGCACAACTCCATCGACGCCACCGGCAGCCGAGATTTTTTGATGGAGCTGGCCAACGCGCTCGGCATTTTGGGCGTGCACCTGTCGCGCATCGGCGAAGAGATCGTGCTTTGGTCGAGCCAGGAGTTCGGCTTCATCTCGCTGTCGGCGGCGTTCTCGACCAGCTCGTCGATGATGCCGCAGAAGAAGAACCCGGACGTCGCTGAGCTCGTGCGGGGCAAGGCCGCGCGTTTGATGGGCTCGGTGACGACCTTGATGGCGCTGGAGAAGAGCTTGTTCTTCGGCTACGGGCGTGACCTTCAAGAAGACAAGCGCCCCATCTTCGATGCCTTCGAGTGCGCGCTGGTCTCCTTGTACGCGCTCACGGGCGCTATCGCGACGGCCGAGTGGCGGCGTGATCGGCTGCGCGCCGCGCTCGACCAGGGCCACCTGTGCGCCACCGATCTGGCGGATTTTCTGGTGCAACAGGGCCTGCCCTTCCGCGAGGCGCACCACGTGGTGGGCGCGCTGGTGCGCGAAGCGGAGACGCGCGGGGTACAGCTGGGCGAATTGCCGCCCGACGTGCTCGTGGCGGCTCATCCATCGCTCCGGGGAGACGCCCTGCGCTCGGCTCTCGATCCCGCCGCCGCCGTCGAACGGCGCTCGCTCCATGGCGGTCCCGCGAAAGCCACCGTAGAGACCGCGATCGCTCACGCTCGAGCTCGTTGGTCCCGGTAGTCGCGAGCAGGCGAGCTACCACGCCGCGACCGACGCGACGCCGCGAGCGCGTTCACGTTTGCCGATCAGAAGCGCAAGGCTTGCGGGTTGAGCCCGCCGTATTCCCAGGTGGCGGCATTGGGGTGGCCGCGCTCGAACGCGCCCGACTGCCACAGCACCACGCCCGAAGCCAGGAGCGCCGCGCCGCCGGCGAGCGCGAAGCCCGCCCAAGTCGGAAAGCGCTGGCGTTCCACGCTGATGGGCGCGAATGCAGCCGGCTCACGGCGCTGCCAATGCTGAAACGCGCCGCAGCGAGCATGCTGGCAGAGCGAAACGGCGATGCCGGCGCCGTCCTCACGGACGCGCGCCCACTGGGCGCAAGCAACCGTGGTTGGCTCGGAAATCCTCGGCGAAACGGGCCGGGCGCGCTCGAGATCTTCGACGCTGCAGGGCACGAGCGCCGGCACGCCTAGCGTGAGCGCCTTTTGCTCGGGCGACACTTGCGCGAAGGTGGCGAAGATCGGGCGCCCGCCGCGCCAGACTCGGAAGTGGTGGAGGCCCGGCGCCAGTGTGACGCGGCTCAGCCCGACGCGGGCCCGCGCCCCGTCGAGCTCGAGCTCGTCCGTCGCGTCGGCCCCGTGCACTTCGAGCGTCAGTTCCGTCGTGCCCGAGGGCGGGGTGAACGTTTCTCCAAACGCGGGAGCGCGCGGGCCTTCGAGCGCGGCGCGTTCTGCCTCGAGCTTGGCCGCACCGGGCGACGACGCGGCGCGCGCGGCTTGGGCCTGCAACGCCAGGCACTCGGCCATCAAGAACGAGGCCTGAGGTAAGTGTGGGTGCGCAAGCAGTTGGGCTTCGACCTTATGCAAGCGCAGGCTGGCGTTGGCCTCCTCGAGCGCGGATAGCGACGTGCGCGCCTGCTCCAGCTCGGCTTCGAGAGAGTCCACCAATTCGGCGTCGTTCGCCGGCAAGCCGAGCGGCCGGGCCTGCGAAACCAGCGCGAAGTCGAGCCCTCGCGCCGCCCCGTAGTCCTTCAAGGTGGACAGCGCACGCGCCGGCACGACCTGCTCCGCGCGCGGCGAGCCGGGCAGAGAGGAGGCTGCCCCGACAAAGTCTCCGCCCGACGCGGTAGCGGCTGAAATCCAAAGGAAAACGACCGTATTGGGCACGAAGGCCCATGTTAGTATGAAAGCCTTGTCGTTTTGCAGCCTCCTTCAACGGCTGCCTCGAGGTCCTCGTGCAGCTTGATTTCGTGAATCGCGAGCTGACCGTCAAGCTCGTCTACTACGGCCCCGCGTTGAGCGGGAAGACCACCAACCTGCAGGCGCTGCACAAGGCGGCCGAGCCGGGCGCCAGCGGTCGCTTGATGACTTTGGAGACGCGCGACGACCGCACGCTCTTCTTCGATCTGTTGCCGCTCACCTTTCGCAACCAGGGCAGCCTCGCGGTGCGGCTGAAGGTGTTCACGGTTCCGGGCCAGGTGATTCACGCGTCCACGCGCCGCTTGGTGGTGCAAGGCGCGGACGGAATCGCCTTCATCGCCGACTCGCGCAACGCCGAGACGCAGCACAACGCGGAGTCGTTTCTGGACTTGAAGGAAAACCTCAAGCAGCACGGCCTCACGCTGAAGCAGATGCCGGTCGTGATTCAGTTCAACAAGCGCGACCTGCCGGAAGTGCGCAGCGACGCCGAAATTGCCGAGCTGGCGTCGCAAGGCCGCGAGCCGGTCTACCTCGCGGTGGCCATGCGCGGGCAAGGCGTGGTCGAAAGCTTCGTCGGGCTCCTGCACCTGACCTGGAGCGCTCTGGACGCCGAGCACGATCTGAACAAGAAATTCGGCTTCGATTCGCAGGCGTTCCTCGCCACCGTCGCCAAGAAGCTCGGCGACTCGCGGCCGCTGTCGGAGATTCTCGGTGCCTGCGTGGGCGGGGCGCTCGACGTGTTGAAACCGGAGGCGGGCTGATGGCCCTCTCGGCGCCTCCGACGAGGAGCCTGGACGATCTGACCCTCGGGGGCGACATGAGCCTCGAGGACCTGGTCTCGCGCGACGGCTTGGCCGAGGTGATCAAGAGCGCGAACGAGCTGTTCGGGCTGCCGATTCGCGTGTTCACCGAGGACGGCAAGCTGCTGGCGGACGCCGCCGATTCGATCGAGCTGTACGCTTACCTGAACACCTCCCGCGCCGGGCGCGCGGCGCTGTCCGAGGTGGTGGCGGCGGTGAAGGCGCTCGCGCCGGGCCCCGACGGCGAAGCCAACTACCAGTGCGTCACGGGCGCGTTCTACCGCGTGGCCGCGATCGTCTACGACTCGCGCCAGATCGGGCGCATGATTTTGGGCCCGTTTTTACCGGCGGCCAGCGCCGAGCCGCCAGCGTCGTTGCTGGCGTTGGACGCGCAGCTCGACCCAGACAACCTGCGTGCCCTGTACAAAAAGCTACCGCGCGGTGAAGAACAGACGGTCAGCCACGTGGCGCGGCATCTCGCGCGCGTGCTCGACCTTTTGCTATTCAGCGGTCACCGGGCGCTGCTCACCAGCAACATGCACCTGGCTAGCGTGCGCGAAAGCTTCCGCGAGCTGGAGGACAAGAATCAGAAGCTTCAGGTCGCCTACGATCGCTTGAAAGAGCTCGATCGCCTGAAAAGCAATTTCTTGGCCACGGTGTCGCACGAGCTGCGCACGCCGCTGACGTCCATCATCGGCTACAGCGAGATGTTGGTCGAAGGCCTGGCCGGTGATCTGACCAAAGAGCAGCGCGAATTCGTGCAAACCATCCGCGACAAGGGCGACCAGCTGTTGGCCTTGATCAAGGGCCTGCTCGACTTGTCCAAGCTCGAGAGCGGCACGATGAGCTTGCGCAAGAATCACGTCGACGTGGCGGCGCTGATCAAGGACGTGGTTTCGACCATGGCCCCCACGGCGCGCAAGAAAGAGGTCGAGCTGACGTTCGAGGTCGAGAAGGGCCTGCCCGCCATCTGGGCCGACGCCGAGCGCTTGCGCCAGGTGCTGCTCAATCTGACGGAAAACGCCATCAAGTTCACGCCCGTCTCGGGCTCGGTGCGGCTGGTCGCGCGGCTGACGGGCATGGACGCTACGTCCAGCGGCGATACCGGGGGCATGGTGCTCTTGGGCGCGCGCCGGACCGGCGTCGAGATGCGCGTCGCCGACACCGGCATCGGCATCCCCGAGTCCGAACGCATGCGCGTCTTCGACGCCTTTTACCAGGTTGACTCGAGCAGCACCCGCGAAGCGGGCGGCACCGGCCTGGGCTTGTCGATCGTGAAGCGCTTGGTCGACGGCCACGACGGCAACGTGCGCATCGAAGCGAATCAACCGCGCGGGACCGTGTTCGTGGTGACGATTCCGGTGAAACGCGCCACCATCGGCTGATGGCCCAAGCGTCCCGGCGCCGCTCTGCGAGCGGCGAGTTCGAGCTGATCGCGGAGCTGGCGCGCGAGCTGGCGATGCCGCGCGCGCGCGCGGTCGAGGTGGGCATTGGTGACGACGCCGCGATTCTGCGCGTGGGCAAAGAGCGCATCGCCGTCAGCGTGGACGATCAAGTCGAGGGCGTGCACTTCGACCTTCGCTGGTTGAATCCCTCGGATGTGGGCTATCGCGCGCTGCAAGCGGCGGCCAGTGATCTGGCCGCCATGGGCGCGACGCCGCTCGGCGCGGTCGCCAGCTTGCACGTGCCGCGCGGCTTTTCCCCGGCCAAGCTGCGCCAGCTAGCCCGCGGTCAGGCGCAGGCTGCCCGTGAGCTCGGCTGTCCGGTCGTGGGCGGCAATATTGCGCGCGCCGACGTGCTCTCGATCACGACGACTGTGCTCGGTCGCGTCGCGAAGCCCTTGTTGCGTTCGGGGGCGCGCCCCGGCGACAGTCTTTGGATCATCGGTGAGCTCGGCCTCTCGCGAGCCGGTTTGCTCTTGCACCAGCAGCGCCTGAAGGTGCCGGCGCGCTTGCGCGCCATCGCTCAGCGCGCTCGGCAGGCCTGGGCGCGCCCGCAGGCCCTGGTCGACGCCGGCCGCAAGCTGCAAGGTCGGGCCCGCGCGGTCATCGACGTCTCCGACGGCCTGGCCGGAGACGTGCAACACCTGGCCGATGAAAGCCGCGTCAGAACCGTGATTGAAGCCGCCCGGCTGGCTCAGCTGGTGTCGCCCGAGCTCAGCGAGCTGGGAGACCTACTCGGGGAGCCGGGTGTGGCCTTGGCGCTCAAGGGCGGGGAAGACTATGCGCTCCTCTGTGCAGGCCCGCCGACCCGCCGCCCGCCGCAGG
>JBEQSW010000183.1:0-7095 GCA_040348565.1 Myxococcales bacterium
CGAGAACGAAGAAGCCGCCGTCAAAGCCGTCGCCACTTTGGCCGACGCCGAGCCGAACAAGCGCAGCGCGGCGCCCTACATCGCGTTGCAGGGCCTGTACGCCAACGAAGAGAACGGCCGCGACAAGGCGGTCGAGTTCGCCAAGAAGGCGGTCGAGCGCAACGACAGCGATCCCTTGGCGCTGATTTGCTTGTCGGCGCTGTACGGCCAAGCCGGCGATCTGGACTCGGTCATCACGCTGTTGTCCAAGCACGAGTCGAAGATGACCAGCGACGTGCGGCTGGCCAACAACTACTTCGAGGCGCTGTTCCAACGTCGCCACATCGACCGCGTCACCAAGCTGCTGAACGCTTTGGCCGGCTCGCAGAACCGCGAAGTGAAGCAGTTTGCCATCGAGCGCTCGCGCGCGGTCGCGCAGTACCTGCAGAAGCAGCAGCAGGAGCTGGCCGCCGCCGGCGGTGCTGCCGGTCAGCCCAAGCGCGTCTGACCGGGCGCCGCGCGCGCACAATCCCGCGGAATTTCGGCGTCGTGCGCCGGACGCGCGGGGCTTTGCGCGCGCAATGCTAGCCTGCGGCGCCTCGGCGCCCTTGCGCCCTCCTCATGCTGCTACTCGTTCTCGTCGTTCTCTGGTCACTGGTCGTCTCGTTCATGTGCTCCGTGAGCGAGGCGGTGATCCTCAGCGTCACGCACGCGCAGGTCGAAGGCCTGGGGCGCTCGCGTGGCGCCGACATCTTGCGCGACTTCAAGCGCGAGATCGATCTGCCGATCGCCGCCATCGTGTCGTTCCACACCGTGGCTCACACGGTGGGCGCGTCGGTGTGCGGCGCCATGTACGTCAACGTTTTCGGCGAGCACACGCTGTGGGTGTTCTCGGTCGGCTTCACGATCGCGGTCTTGGTCTTCTCCGAGATCGTGCCCAAGACCATCGGCGTCACCTACGCCGCCCAGCTGGCCATTCCTGTCGCCTACTCGGTGCGGGTGCTGGTGGTGGTGCTGCGGCCGATCTTGTGGCTGACCAGCATGTTCGCGCGCTTGCTGCGCGGTGAGACCGAAAACCCCGTCACCTCGCTGGAAGAGATCAAGCTGCTAGTCGCTCTCGGGCGCAGCGAAGGAGCAGTCGCTGGTCGCGTCGCCGACATGATCGAAGGCGCGACGGCGCTGCGCGAGCTCACTGCGTACGACGTGATGGTGCCGCGCGCGCGCGTCGTCTACCTCTCGGGCGAGCGCGATTTGGAGCAGAACCTACAGGTGGTGCGCGAGTCGGGCCACAGCCGCTTTCCGTTCACCGCCGACGGCAACCCCGATCGCTTCGAAGGCATGGTCCTGGTCAAGGACCTGATGTTCAAGCTGCGCGAAACCCCGGAAGATCCGGATTGGAAGACGCTGGCGACGCCGCTACTCGTCATTCCCGCCTCCGCGCAGCTCGAGCGCGTTCTGCGCACGTTTCAAGAGCAGCGCCGGCACTTGGCGTTGGTCGTCGACGAGTACGGCGGCACCCAGGGCATCATCACGCTCGAGGACGTGCTCGAGGAGATCGTGGGCGAGATCGAAGACGAGACCGATCGCGTCGATCAGTCCATCATCCGCCGCGCCGACGGCAAGCTGGTGTGTCGCGGTATGGCCGAGACCCGCAAACTGTTCGAAATCCTCGGCGTAGAGGGGGATTCGGACATGGTGACGGTGGCGGGCTTCGTCGCGCACCTGGTCGGCCGTGTGCCGCGCATCGGCGACAGCGTGGAGTGGCAGGGCTACCGCTTCACCGTCACGCGCGCCACCGCCCGCCGCGCCGAGCGCATGGAAGTCGAACGATTGCCCAACGCGGAAGAGCCGCGCAACTCCAGCAAGCGTCCGCGCAGCGTGCCCGCCGACGGTTGACCGAC
This sequence comes from Myxococcales bacterium, assembly GCA_040348565.1. Lineage (GTDB taxonomy): Bacteria > Myxococcota_A > Polyangia > Polyangiales > Polyangiaceae > PMG-095. The sequence continues at coordinate 1,881 of JBEQSW010000183.1, forward strand.
TCTGACGGTGCGATTCGTCACACTCAATCTGAAGTGTGACGGCCAAGCACTGAAAGCCCACCGTTATCGCGGTAGCTACCCGCTTACTGCTGTCTAGCTCAACCGCTTGAGGCGGGATTTCTGGCAGTTACCTTGACGGTGGCCACTTCTTCTCGGATGCTTTCGCCCGCGTTAGCCAAGGGGATTGCGAACCAATGAAAAACCTAAAACAGCTTTGTCTCGTCTTGAGCGTCGGCGGCATGACCGCGCTCTCCATCGCCGCCTGCGGCGATGACACCACTCCGCCCCCCGGCACCGCCGGCACGACGGGCACCGCCGGCACCGGCACGGCCGGCACCGGCACCGCGGGCACCGGTACGGCCGGCACCGGCACCGCGGGCACCGGCACCGCCGGCACTGGTACTGCCGGTACGGGCACTGCCGGTACGGGCACCGCTGGTACCGGCACGGCCGGCACGGCTTCGGGTGGCACCGGCGGCGCGTCGGGCGGCACGGGCGGCGCGTCGGGCGGCTCCGGCGGCAAGGGCGGCAGCGGCGGCGCTTCCGGCGGCAGCGGCGGCGCGGGCGGTGGGTCCGGCCCGATGTGCGCGGACATCGACGGTCCTTCGACCGATAGCGCTACGTGCGCGACCTACTGCACGGATGCAGTAGCAACGTGCGGCGCGGAATCGAACACCATGATGAAGGTCAAGGACGCTCAGACTTGTGCAACTTTCTGTGCCACCTTCACTCAGACGCAGCTGTGCTGCCGTGCTTATCACGTGAAGAATGCTGCGACCCAGGGGAAGGATCCTCACTGCAAGCACGCGGTGGGTATCGAGATGTGCCAGTAAGATCTCACGGCACGATTGAAAGCGGCGCTTCGGAGGCATCCGGGGCGCCGTTTCTGATCATATGATGGGGCATGTGGTCGATGCGCTCCGCCTGGCTCAAGCGTGGTCTCGTATTGGCCGCCTACCTCGCTGTCGTTGGATGCTCGGATGACGGGACCGACGTGACTCGCCGTGGCGATCCAATTCCGTCGCCTGACGGCGGTGCTGCTTCCTCCGGCGGAGGCGGCAACGGTGACGCCGTCAAGTGGTGCGACGCGCTCGCCGTCATCAAGGCCAAGTGCCAACGGTGTCACCAAGACCCGTTACAGAACGGCGCACCCATGCCGCTGCTGACCTATCAGGACACGCAAGCCCCTTGGTCCTCCACCCAGGCTGTCCACGACGTGATGCTCGACGTCGTCGACAAGGGGATCATGCCCTACCTCGCGCTCAACGATCCACCCAACAGCCTGATGCCGCCCGTCGAGCCCCTCACCAGCACCGAGAAGGCCACGTTGCTTGGCTGGCTCAAGCAAGGAGCCCTGCCCACAGGCGGCACGGCCTGCCCGTGACGGGGCGTTGACTCACTAGAAAGCCGGTGGCAGTCGCCTTCGGCGGCTGGCTTGCTCGAGGGAACGAAATGCTCAGAGAACGACGGACCTGGTGTGCGTGGTGCATGGCGTGCGCGGCAGTTGCCGGCGTTGCGAGTGGCTGCGGCGATGACTTTGGGAGTTGTCGGACCTCACGAACCTGCGTGGATGCGGCCGGTGGAGACCTGGGCGACGCGGGCGAAGCGAATGAGTCCGGCCTCGCGGGATTGTCCGAACCACCCACGGGGGGTGGTGGGTTGGGGGGTACCGCCGACGATGGCGGCTCTGGAGCGGGTGCGGGTGGTATGGGTGGCAGTAGCGATACGCCAAGCGCGTGCCCGGCTGGGTACATCGATTGGGTCAAGAGCACCTTCTCATTTCCAGATGGCGACATCGTCGGGACTGCCGATTTTCCTTCGTTGCCTTGGGTAAGCTCAGGCAGCCTCGAAATAGATGCGGGGAGACTGACCGGGGTCGGAACGGCAACGATCAACCAGGGCGTCGTCGTTCCTTATGCCGACGCTCGCCTGCGCTTTCGAGCGCGCTTTACCAGCGCGGATCAAAAGGTGACCATCGCTTTCGATGCCGCCGCCAACGGGGCTGGGGGCGTAAGAGTTACCTTGGATTCCGCGGGCATCTTGAGCCTGACGGAAGGCAAGGTGCTCGTCGGGGATAGGGACTTGGCGCCGCTGGAGACAGGCGTGGATTGGTTCGTCGAGGCGATCCTCAGCAGCGCTGGCGTGGAAATTTCCCTGGCGCGCGCAAGCTACGGAACCGAGAAGCAGGCGAAGATCGAGGCCACGCTTTCGACGGGCCGACTCAAGGGTGCCGCCACCGGTGCGACGATGGCGGTGGAGCTTACGAGCACCAGCGGCGTCGTTCCTTCGATAGATGAGCTGGCAGTTGCGCCCTGCGATCTGCCAGCGCCCGCCTACGAGCCTAGGCTCATCGACACCTTCGAGCGACCGGACTCCGACACGCTTGGAAAGGCCGAGTTTCCCGTAGGCATTGCCTGGAGCTCGTCGTCAACGAGCATCAAGATCATCGATGGCGCGCTGCAAACCGCCGGCGAGTTGAAGATCGCAACGATACCTCTCCAAGTGCCGCTGACCGGGCTTCGGGTTCGTACGACTTTGAAACCTGTCGCTTCAGGCGCGAGCTTTTGGGCCGACGTGAATATCAACGTCACTCAATCTAGCAATGGGCTCCAAGCGCAGGGCTTTTGGGTTTGGGGGGATAGCACCTCTTTCACGACAGGGCTTTTCACCGGTGGGGGTGAGGTCAAGCACGACGTTCAATGGTCGGGTGATAAGTTGTATGTTCAGATGGACCGCGACGGCGACGCGGCAGTGATCACCGTACGAGAGCAGTCCTTCGACGGCCCCATCCTGGGGGCCCAATTCGCCGGCGCTCTGTTGCCCAACGCCGAACCCGGCGGCTTCTTCTCGCTAGCCGACGAGGGCGGCGCGGGCGTGCGGTTCGAGGACGTGCGTGTGGACAACTACCCGGCGGAGTGACGACGAGCCGGAGAAGCGCGGTGATAGGCCGCGCCCGCAACCGGCACGTCGGACCTGGGCGCGAGAGCTGGGCCGGTTGGGCCGACTGTCTTGAGTGCGCACGCTGTCCGGCACGCAACGGCTGCGGGCGCTGCTGGTGTTCGAGCGTCATCGACGTCGGCATCCTCAGCCGCTACCCCATCCAACGCATGCGCTCGCACATCAACGACGCGAAGGGCGCATCCCGAGTCTTCAGCCGCGACTGCCCCGAGTACTACATCGAGCTACCCAGCGGCCGCGAGCTCCTCTTGCTATCCAACCACTTCGCCAGCAAAGGCAGCGACGCCCACCGGCAAACGCCGCCGCGTCCAAGCCGCCGCGGTCCGCACCATCGACGAATCACTGTCCAAGCGCTACCCCTACGCCGTCGTAGCGGCCAAACCGATCGCCTAGAAGGCCCCACCGCAGACGTGAACGAGCAGCAGGCAACGCCTGGCGGGTCATCCGACGCAAAGCCAGTCGAGAGGGCCCGCGCTCGAAACCGCAAGCCAGTACAACTTGTGCGACGCTCCGCGAGCTAAGGTCCACGCGGGCGCTGCGAGCCGGTCACTGGTGACATTGGCAGCTTATGCTGCGAGGGCGATCGCTAGTAGCGGTTGCCCTGCGCCTGCGGCAAAGCGTCGAGCGTGGCGAAGTCGGTGGCGTCGAGCTTCACCTCGGACGCTGCGATGTTCTCCTCGAGCCGCTCGAGCTTGCGCGTGCCGGGGATGGGGATCACTGTCGAGCCCTGTGCGAGGACCCATGCCAGGGCGACCTGGGCCGGCGTGCAGGCGTGCTTTTTCGCCACCGTGCTAACGGTTTCGACGAGCGCGAGGTTCGCTTTCAACGTGGCCTCGTCGCGAAAACGCGGATTCTTACGACGCCAGTCGCCTTCCTCGAAGTCTGAAACCTTCGTGAATCGGCCGGTAAGGAAGCCGCGACCGAGCGGTGAGTAGGCGAGGAACGCGATATTCTCGACCGCGCAGCGGGCGACGACCTCCAGGTGATCGCGAGTCCAAAGCGAGAGCTCGCTCTGAACGCTCGCCACAGGATGGACCTTCTGCGCGCGCGCCAGCTCCTCCAGCGTTACCTCGGACAAGCCGATGGCCTTCGCTTTGCCGGCCGTGACCGTCTCGGCCATCGCGCCCCACGTCTCCTCGAGCGGGACCTCCGGATCGACGCGATGCAACTGATAGAGATCCACGACGTCGGTCCGCAGTCGCTTCAGACTCTCGTCGATCGACGCCCGCACGTGCTCGGGCCGGCCGTTGCGGGTGATGTCGAACTTGACGCGATCGGTGGCAAGGCCCACCTTCGTGGCCAGGAACGCGCGCCCGCGATGCCCGACGAGCGCTTCGCCCACGAGCTCTTCGTTGGTGAACGGCCCGTAGACGTCGGCGGTGTCGATCAAGGTCGCGCCGAGCTCGAGCGCACGATGGATGACGCGAATGTGCTCCGCGCGCTCCGTCTCGCCTTTGCCGTACGCCCACGTCATGCCCATGCAACCGAGACCGACGGCTCCCACCGTTCGGCCACTGACTGTTCGTTTTTCCCTGGGTCCACCATGGCGTTGTCCGCAACCTACGGCTAGCCTTCATCTTCTACCAGGACCATGAAGCTCGACTTCACGATGCAGGATGCCCGGTTCGGAGCGCTGATCGCATTCGCTGCGGTGAGCGAGGAACGGAGCTTCACCCGCGCGGCGCGACGCCTCCACGTGTCCCCTTCTGCGGTGAGCCAGGCGGTGCGCCGCCTTGAGCAGCGCGTCGGAACGTCCCTCCTCACGCGGACGTCACGGCGCGTGCAGGTGACGGACGCGGGGGCGCGCCTGCTGGCGCGGGCGATTCCGGCCCTGTCCGAGCTTTCGTCGACGTTCGAGGTCGCTTCGGAAGAAGCCAACGCGGTCACGGGCACGCTGCGCATCACGTGCCCCACGCTCGCTAGCCCTCTTCTGCCCCCGATCATCGATCGCTATCTCGCCGCCAATCCAGCGGCGAGGGTGGACGTCTCGGTGAACGATCGCATCGTCGACCTCGTGGAGGACGGCTACGATGTGGGAGTGCGGCTGGAGGAGTCGATCCCGTCGGAGATGGTGGCGGTCCGCATCTGTGACCCGTTCCGCTTCGTGGTGGTCGCCTCACCACGCTACTTGAAAGCGCACGGCACGCCGAAGACGCACCGCGATCTGACAAAACATTCGTGCATCGGTTTGCGCTTGCCGACCGCGGAGACTGTCTACCGTTGGGAGCTCGAACGCCGCGGGCGAGTCCTCCGGGTG
>JBEQSW010000469.1:0-15174 GCA_040348565.1 Myxococcales bacterium
AGTGTGCTCGCGCCGCTGGCGGGGCGGGACGCGCAGGACACGTACAAGCTCATCGCCATCGCCCGGGGTGAGGAAATTCCGCTCAGCGATTTGAGCTATGGCTACGGCGCGGCCGAGGTTCAAGAAATCAGCGAGGTGTTCAAGCGGCTGTTCAAGGTGCAAAGCGTGCTCCTGCGCGTCAACCAGGAGTACATCGCCTCGGCGTCGCAGGACGACCGATACCGCACCGAGCCACCGTTCAAGCTGCAGGGCAGCTACCGCAACATGGCCAAGCTGACCGAGAAGGTCGTGTCGGCCATGAACGACGTCGAGCTGGAGCGGTTGATCGACGATCATTACGCTAGCGAATCGCAGACGTTGACCAAGGGCGCCGAGCAGAATCTGCTCAAGCTGGCGGATATGCGCGGCCGCCTCACCCCTGAGCAGAGCGCGCGCTGGCTCGAGATCAAAGATGCGTTCGGGCGCGTGCAGCGCATGGGCGGCAGCGACGCCGATCCGGTGGCGCGCGTCACCGGCACGCTCTCGGGCCTCGACCTGCAACTGAAGGGCATTCGCGAGGCCCTCGTCGGGGGCATCGCCACTAGCGCTAAGTCCACGAATGGTATGGACTTTGCGGAGCTGACCAAGCAGCTGGGCGAGCTTTCTCGGCCCAAGCTCGAGGTGCGGCTGGAGGACGAGCGCAATGGCGGCATGCTGGCGCTGTTCACCCAGCAGACCGAGCTGTTGAAGCAAGCCCTCGGCGCATTGGGCCAGCGGAACCCCGAGCGGGCCAATGGCGCCACCGAGCAGAAGCTGGCGGAGTTGTCGACGCTGCTCGGTCGCGTCGCCAAGCAGCTCGAGCACGGCGTGGGCAGCGCGCGCCGCGTCGACGTGGAGCTGGACGTCAACGGGCCGAGCAATTTGTACCGCACCCTGTCCGGTAGCGATCTGTTCACGGCCGGCGGCATTTTCATCGCCACGTACGAGAAGCCACCGCCGCTCGGCGCCGACGTGCGCGTCTCGCTCCGGTTTCCCACCGGGCCAAGCTGCGAGCTGAGCGGCAACGTGGCCTGGGTGCGCGACGCGCTGGGCGAAGACGCGCCACCCGGTTTCGGGGTCCGCTTCCTGGACCTCTCGGACGAAGCGCGTCAGCTCGTGCAAGCGTACTCTGAAGCGCGCGAGCCGATGCTGCGAGACGACTGACATGGCTCGCGCGGCCGAGGGCTCCATGTCCGTGCTCGTGCTGCGAGCGTTGGTGCTCGGGGCGATGGCGCGAGGCATCGACGCGCCCACCCTGGCGAAGCGGGCCGGAGTTCCGGCGGAGCTTCTGGGGCCGGAAACCTTGGGTGACCCGGACGGTCGAGTGCTGGCCGGTCATGTGTTGCGTTTGTGGGAATTTCTGCCCAACGCGCTGGCCGACGAAAGCTTCGGCCTCACCTTGGCGGCGCTGGCGGCGGGCGCGCCGCTCAGCGTTGGCTGGTGGGTGGTGTGGAGCAGCCCCACCCTGCGCGACGGCTTGGCCCAAGGCATCCGCTACCAGCGGCTGCTGCACGATCAAGCGCGGAGCGAGCTCGTGTGGACCGCGGAAGAAGGCGTGTATCGGCACCAGGTGGGCGCGCTGCCGGATCGCGCGCCCCGCCACGCCATCGAGTTCGGCTTCGCGTCGTTCGCGCGCTTTGCGCGGCGCGCGACTGGCAAAGACGTCACCCCCTCGCGAGTCAGCTTCCAGCACGCGGCTCCGCGCGACTTGGCTCAACACCGCGCCGTGTTCGGACCCAACCTCGCGTTCGAGCAGCAAACCGACGAGCTTGCCTACGATCTCCCAAGCTTGGCGCTGCCCTTGCTGACCGCCGACGCCTCCCTCCAAGAAGTCGTCGAGTCGCACGCGCGCAACGTCTTGGCGAAATTTCCCGAGCAGCATGGCCTGGACGCGCGGTTGCGCACCGCCATCTGTGAAGAGCTTCGTCTCGGGGAGCTATCGCTCGAGCGCGTCGCGCGTCGCTTGGGTAGCACGCCCCGCACGTTGCAGCGCCAGCTCAAGAACGAGGGCCAGACCTTCGCCAAGGTGGTGGATCAGCTGCGTCAGGAGCTGTCCCAGCGCTACTTGCGAGACCGTCGCCTGACCGTTCAGGAGACCGCTTTCTTGCTCGGCTTTTCCGACGTCAGCGCCTTTCACCGAGCCTTCGTGCGCTGGACCGGTCTCACTCCCAAGCGCTTCCAGCAGCAAGCCGCGGGTGGCGCGGAGGGACAAGGTTTCTGACGCGCCCGGACATGGCGGAGCCGCCTGGTTGTCCGAGAATTGGGCCATGGAAGGTCCGCTGCTGGTGCTGAAGTCTTGGATGCTCACGGCTTTCGCGATCTGGATTTACAAGCGGTGGTTTCAACGGGTTGCGCCACCGGCCCCGGCGTTCGAAGCGTTTTGCGCGGGGCGTCCGGTGGTGGGCGCGCTGGTTGGGCTCGACGGAGACGAAGCGCGCGTTGCCAGGTTGTTGGCGAGCAAGCTCGGTAAACGGTCCCTGAGCGTCGCGACTTTGGGCGGCTACCCTTGGCCGCACTACCGGCTGTCGCTCGCGCTGGAGCAGCGTGAGGGCGCGGTGCTGTTGCGAGTGATAGCGGCGGAAGTCGTGCGAACGAAGGATGGTGAGTTGCCTGCGTTGGCGTCGGTGGTGCGCGAGGTGTTGAACGAGCTGCCGGAGGGCGCGGAGGCGTGGCTTCACGCCGGCACTTTCAACAATGGTTTGTTGCCGGTGCCGGCCGGGGGCTGGGCGTTGGAGCGCGGCGACGAAAGGCGACCGCGGTTTCGTCCGTTGACCGAAACCCCTACCGCGGCGCGTTCGTCACTTCGCTTTGGAGAACCAGATGCCGCGCTGCTTGCCCTCGGGCACGGAGTACACGACGCCGTCCCAGGGGTAGCTCGTTAGGTCGAAGCTGCTGACGCCTTCGGCGATGGTGTCGCGGGCGTCGAGATCGTAGTTGTAGGCCACGAGTGAGCCGGTCTTGCGGTCGGGGTCCCAATCTTCGATGAACAAGAGCGCGGGCATGAACCAGGAAAAACGCGGCGAATCCGGCTGAACGCCGCTGGCGACGGCGTCCCAGCGGCTGGGGTCTTTGGCATCGATGCCGAGCAGCAGCCGACCGCTCGTGCCGTCGAACTGATCGACGCGCGCGTAGTGGCGCTCCCCTACGTACGAGGTCACGGCCCCTGCGTACGGCGGCACACCTTGGGCCACGACCCGATAGCTGTCGGCGTCGAACACCGGCAAGTCGCCGGCGACCCCGTCGAAATTGACCAGCAGCTCGCCGCTGGAGGAGTTGCGGACGATGTGCTTCGCCACCGTGTCGGTCGTGGCATCCCAGTTGAAATGAATCCAGTCGTGCACTTGGTAGTCGCCGAGCGGTTGGTAGTTGATCTGCGCTTGCCCGGCCCAGGGACTCAGAAACCCTTCCAAGACGACGCTGTCGAGCGACGCATGCTCTCCAATTTGGATCGGCGCAGGTTGGTCCGAATGCCACACCCAGGCCGTGCCCATGCCGTCGTCGCCCACGTCCGTCAGGAAGGCGGCGGCGAACGGAAGCGACTCGCCATTGGCCTTGGGGCCCGTGAGCAAGGCGCGCGTGTGGCGCGAGTCGGCCTCGAAGGGCAGCTCGAAGGCGTCGAGCGTCTCGAACGTCGTTCCGTTCAGGTGTACGAGGCTCGGCTTGGGGTTGCCGCAGGGCTGCTGGATCACGGCCCAGGCGCCCTTTTCGTCCACGAAAGTGAGGGGAGATTGCTGCAGTCCGCACGCCCCTGGAAGCACGTCTTCAGCCGTGATCTCTAGGGTGTCGTGATCGACGGTGACGCGATGCAAACCGTCCGCGTCCTCCACCAAAAACGCGTCGAAGACAGATAGAGCGCCGGTGGGTAAGTTGCCCCACGTGTCACCCGGCGTGAAGTCTTCGGAAAAGCTCTTCAGCTCGTCGTCGGCCCACAGCAAAACAATGTCTTGCCAGATCAGCACCTGCTGCAAGTTGGAGGCAACCTCGTGGCTCTCACCCGACCACGGGTCCGCGAAGGTGTAGCCCTGCTTGGTCGGAACCAAGAAGCCGTGGTCGTAGAGGCGTGGGTACGGGCGGCCGGCGTCTTCGACGACCAGATCTTGAATTTGGCAGTCGAGGGTCGTAAAGCGCAGGCGCCCGCGACCGCGCTCGTCGATGTCTTCCAGGAACGGCAGTAGCCGAAACGGCGCGCTCTCCGGTTTGCCCATCAGCCAGGTGCCGGCGTTGGGCGCGACCTCGCAGCCGGTTTGCGCGTCGGCACCGAACAGGTGAAAGGTGGGCTGTTCGTCGTCGAGACGTCGGGCTCCGACGTGGTAGAGCGTGTCCACGTCCAAATCGACGACGACGCGGTTCCACGGGCCCTCGACGAGTCGCGAGCCTTTTCCGTCGAAGTAGCGTTTCTCGTTGGGCAAGGCGGCGTCGGCGGTGTCGGCGAGCCCACGCGTCGGGTCGCACCCCGAAAGCGCCAAGAGCAGCCCTGCGTAAGCGCGACGCATACCCGACCGGGGTAGCACTTTTCGGCGAGCGCGGCAGAGCCTGGCGCTATAAGGGCGGAGGTGCGCTGGACTTCGCTCAGCTCGGGGATGCGCGGCTTCGGGCTTGCCGTCGGGTTCAGCGCGTGCCCGGTGCTGGCGCAAGCTCAGGCGGCTCCGACTGACGAAGCGCCGCCCACCGTGGTCGAGGTGCGGGGCATGCGGGCGGGCGCCGGCACGCCGGCGTTGTCCCGGGCTCAGGCGCGCGAGCTGCCCGGCGCCTTCGGAGATCCATTGCGAGCGGTCGACTCGCTGCCAGGCGTCGTGCCCACCATCTCGGGCCTGCCAGTTTTCTTCATTCGCGGCGCGCCACCGGCCAGCGTGGGCTACGTCGTGGACGGCGTCGAAGTGCCGTTGCTCTTCCACGCGTTTTTGGGGCCTTCGGTATTGCACCCCGGCTCGTTGTCGGGAGTGGTGTTGCAATCGGCGCCGGCCGACGTGCGCTACGGCGGCAGCGCCGGCGCGGTGATAGTCGCCGAGCCTTCGTCGCCCAGCCCCAGCTTCCGCGGCGAAGCCAACCTGCGACTGTTCGACGCGGGCGCGCTGCTGGAAGCTCCGTTTGCGAACGGTGCCGGCTCGGCGTTGGTATCCGGGCGCTACTCGTTCACCGGCTTGCTGTACAGCGCGCTCAGCAGCGAAGAGTTCGGGTATTGGGACTACCAGCTGCGCGTGATGCGCAACGTATCGGCGCACGACGCCGTGGGCGTGTTCGCGTTCGGAGCCGGTGACCACTACGGAGGTGAGGCGCTGGCCGGCGCCGTCGGTGGCGACACCGGCTTTCATCGCGTCGACTTGCGCTACGTGCACGCCGCTCGCGGTTTTGCCGTGACCACGGCCGTGACGCTCGGTCGCGATCGCACCTCCGACTCCAGCGCTTCCTTGACGGATCGCTCGCTGCGGTTGCGCAGCGATTTGGCGGTGCCGCTCGGGGCCGGGCTGGACGCGCGCTTCGGTGCGGACGCGCGCTTGAACGACATTCGGCTGGAGGTTGCGCCCGACCGCATCGATCGCAACGACCTCTACGACTTGTTCCCGACCCGCACCGACCACTCACTGAGCGGCTACGCATCGCTGCGCTACCAACCCGATGCGCGGGTCACCATCGAGCCGGGGGTGCGCGCGGACCTGTATGCTTCGCAGGGCGAGCGCGCCGTTTCCGTCGACCCGCGGCTGTTGGTCAGCGCGCGCTTGACCCGTCGCGTCGCGGTCGAGCATCGCTTCGGCCTCGCCAGCCAGAAGCCGAACTTCGTGCCCGGCGTACCGGCGGCGCAAGTCGGCTCGCTCGACAAAGGGTTGGTGCACGGCGTGCACGCCTCGAGCGCAGTGCGGGTGTCGCTGCCGCTCGAGCTGTCCGCCAGCGTCGGTGCCTTCGAAAGCCGCTATCAGAACGTGGTCGATCCGTTGGGTCAGGCGCGCGAATTTCGTCTGGATGCGGCTTCGCTCGATCAGCGTCAGGATTTGACCGCGCGGGGGCTGGAATTTCGCGTGGGCAGGCCGCTCACTCGGCGCGTCGGCGGGTTCGTGTCGTACACGCTGTCTTGGGCAACCCGATCGTCGGGCGCGGTGCGCACTTTTTCGGGCTACGACCGCCGCCATGTGCTGCAAGGCGCGCTGGCGCTCGAGCTGTGGTGGAAGGTGCGGGGCAGCGTGCGCGGCCTGTACTACTCCGGCTTCCCTGCGCTCGAAATCGGCGATGGTGGCGCGCTGCCGTCCACCACGCGGCGGGCGCCCGGCTACTTGCGCTTCGATTGGCGGCTGGAGCGGCCGTTCCACATTTCGGACACGTTCGAGCTGAGCGTCGTGGCAGAGATGCTCAACGCGACCGGCGCCAAAGAGGCGCTGCGCTACGAATGCGGTGGTCGCTGCGAGCTCACTACGGCCGGGCCAATCGTCTTGCCCAGCATCGGCCTGGAAGCCGCTTTTTAGCGCGCGGCGGGGGCTTGCCGCCCGGCGCCGGCACGACCAGGATCGATGCATGCTCAAAGCTGCGCAGCTTGGCCGAGCGCTGAGCAAAGAGCAGTACGACGCAGTCTTGCCGGGGCTACGCGCCGCGCTGCTCGACGCTCAGAGCCGTTTGCGCGCCGCCGGCTTCTCGGTGGTGGTGCTCGTCAACGGCGCCGACGGCAGCGGCAAGAGCGAGACGGTGAACGCGCTCCACGAGTGGTTCGACGCGCGCTACCTGGTTACGCAAAGCTATACGGAGCCTTCCGAAGAAGAGCGCGCCCATCCCGAGTATTGGCGCTACTGGATGTGGCTGCCGCCGGCCGGGCGCATCGCCGTGTTTTCGGGCTCTTGGTATACGGCGCCCATTCTCGACCGGGTGTGGGGCACCATCGACGACGACCAGCTGCTGCAGCGCAGCGCGCGCATCAACTCCTTCGAGCGAACGCTGGCCGACGGCGGCACGCTGTTCGTCAAGCTGTGGTTCCACATCGGCAAAAAAGCCCAGCGCCGCCGGCTGAAAGAGCTCGAGAGCCACAAGGTGACGCGCTACCGCGTGACCAAGCAAGACTGGAAAAACCACGAACGCTACGACGCCTTCGTTAAGGTCAACGAACGGATCATCAGCCAAACCAGCACCAGTTTGGCCCCCTGGCACGTCGTAGACGCCGAAGACGCGCGCTACCGCAACGTCACCGCCGCGCGCTTGATCTTGGACGCCATGGAAGCGCGACTGGCCCAGCGCCGTTCGATTCACCCAGCCGCGCCGCTACCGATCATCGCCAACCCCGATACCGTGCTCGACCGGCTCGATTTGACGAAATCGTTGGCCAAGCCGGACTCCGAGGCGGCGGTGGCGCGCTTGCAGTCGCGCCTGAACCAGCTGGTGCGACGCCTGCAGAAGCAAAAGAAGAGCGCCATCTTGGTGTTCGAGGGACCCGACGCTGCCGGCAAGGGCGGCGCGATCCGGCGCATCACTTGGGCGCTCGACGCGCGCAGCTACCGCGTCATTCCCGTCTCTGCGCCCACTGACGAAGAGCGCGCGCACCACTATTTGTGGCGCTTCTGGCGCTACCTGCCGCGGCAGGGGCGGGTGACCATCTTCGACCGCAGCTGGTACGGACGCGTATTGGTCGAGCGCGTGGAAGGTTTTGCCAGTGAGCCGGACTGGCAGCGCGCCTACCAAGAGATCAACGAATTCGAGCGCGAGCTGAAGCAAAGCGGCGTGATTTTGATCAAATTCTGGCTGCACATCACCGCGGACGAGCAGCTGCGTCGCTTCGAAGAGCGCCGGCACAATCCGGCCAAGCGCTACAAAATCACCGCCGAGGACTACCGCAACCGCGAGCAGGCCAACCAGTACGAAGCGGCGGCGGCCGAAATGCTCGCGCGCTGCAGCACGCCGGACGCGCCGTTCACGCTGGTGGAGGCCAACGACAAGCGCTTCGCGCGCGTGAAGGTGCTGCAAACCATCTGCGACCAGCTCGAAGACGCGCTTTGAGCGGCATGTGAGGCCCCGCGCGCAGCTCGGTCAGTCGATGGCAAAGCAGTAGAGCCGACCGGCGCCGCCTTTGGGCGCGGTGTCGTTGCAGCCGCCGTTTTCGTGGCTGGAGTTCCACGACGTGTACGTGCCAGTCGTGGCCATGTTGGGACCCATGCCGTCGCTGTGGCCGACCCACGCCGTGTCGGCTTGCGCGTCCGAGGTCCAATCTTGGCAGGTCTTTCCGGCTTGCACGGTGCCGTCGGGCATCGAACCGGTGAGCACGTCGTGCTCCACTGGGCCGCCGTCCCATTGCCCGTGGATGGGCATGCCCGTTTCGTCGATGAAGATGGTGTGGTCGCCCTTGGTGGCGGCGCTGTGCAGGGAGGCGACATCGGCGGCGACGGTGAGGCCCTTGGCATTGACCCACGGACCTTTGCCGATGCGGTCCTTGGCGTTCACGGTGGCGGTGCTCAAATAAGCGTGGAAGGTGTGATCACCGAAGCCGGCCGCCACCGCTAGATCTTGGCAGCGCTTGTCGGCGCCGGTCAGGCCGCCAAGCTTGCCGGTCTTGCTGGTGTCGCTGGTGACGAAGAAGGTGGTCTTCGACTTGTTGCCGGCCCCGCCCGCTCCACCGCCGCCGCCCGTGCCGGTGCCTGCGGTGGCGCCGCCCGTGCCGGTGCCCGCGCTGCTTGCGCCGGTGCCGCTGCCCGAGTTGCTGCCTGCGTTGCCGTCGCTGACTCCGCCGGTACCGGTGCCCGCGCTGCTCGACCCGGCGGTACCGGTGGCGCTGCCGCCCGTGCCGCTGCCGCTGCCGCTGCTGGCGGTGCCTGCGCTGGCCATGCCTGCGCTGCTGCTGCCGCTACTGCCGCTGCTGCCACCCGAGCCGGAGGGGCCGGCAGGGTCGCCGACCGTGCACGCCACCAACACGAACCCACAAGCGAAGCCGATTGGACCGATGTCTTGCAAGCGAAAGCGCATGTCACACCTCGGGGTTGGGATTGGCAGGCTGGGCTTGGCGCGCCGCCGGCGCGAAAGCTGCAGGGCTTTGGTTTAACTGCGATCAGGGCGCGTCGCAAGTTGCTTGGCCCGCCGCTTCTCCAAAGTTGCCAGCAACGCCGGTAGCCACAGCACGGTCGCCGCAATGCAGGTCAGCTCACCCACCGCTGCGCTCAAGCCGAAGCTGTGAATACCCTTGTTGATCGAGAACAGCAGCGCAAAATAGCCAATCGACGTGGTGAGCGAGCACAGCATCAGCGCGCCACCGGTCGCGCGCACCACGTGCCGCAGCTTGCCCGCGCCTTCGAAGCGGTAGCGCTGCATCATGTTGTGGGCGTACTCGGCGCCGATGCCGATGGTGATCGGAATGGCCACGAAGTTCAGAAAATTCAGGTGAATCTGCTTGATGAACATGAAGCCCACCAACGAAGCGATACCGACCAGCCAGGGAACGAACACGCCCAGAGCCAAGCGGTTGCCGCGAAATGCCACCAGAATGACCAAAATGGTGCCGAGCGCCGAGGCGAAGATGGCGCGCGGCGCGTCCTCTCCCACCGAGTGAATCATGTCCGCGAAGATCACGGCGCGGCCAGAGCCGTGAATCACCTCTCCGTTGGGCAGGGTAACGTGACGGAAGCTGTCGGCCCAGCGCATCAGGTACTTGGCGTCCCAAATGCTGAAGCCCTTCGCGGGGGCGATGAACACGATGCGCCCGCGCGTGCCGTCGCGCTCCGTGAAGTTACGCGCCGCCTGCTCTGGCAAGTCGGCAATCTCGATCGGCCGTAGCTCGCCACGCGGCAGGTGCTTTTCGATCTTGCTCCAGTCGTCGTCGCTGATGAAACCGCGTTTGCGGCCGCGCTCGATGCGGTCGCGCATCTCGGCGATCAAGGGCAATTTGGCGGCCTGGTCGCTGGGCAAGAGCGAAAAGATGCTGACCGTTTTCTCGAACGGCTGCAGGTCTTGCGGCGCCGCTTTGCGCCGGCGCTCCAGCTCGGCCTCCAGCGGCTGAACCTGGTCGACTCGATCGGTGACGATGGCGATGCCGTCTTGGCCGATGCGCCCGATCACGTCGTCGACCAAATGAGTCAGGCGCTTGGCCGCCGACGGATTGGTCGAGTCGTCGTTGCCGACGTTGCGCATGTTGTATTCCATCGGGTCGCCGTGGAAATACAAAGCCGCGAGCGCCACTGCGGCGATGCCGAGCACGCTGCCGACCGCCGCCACCAGTCGCGGCGCCCCCAGCCCCAAGCGCTCGAACAACACCCCGAAATACTGGCCGACGTTGATGGCCGATTTACCTTCGCGGTAGGCCGGCCACACGCGCTCACTGGCCGCCAGCAGCGCGGGGGTGAAGACGTAGGTCGTCAGCCAGCACAACAGCATGCCGTAGCCGCCGATGATGCCGAAGTGCTTGAAGCCGCGAAAGTCGGTGATGATGAGCGAGCCGTAGGCGAGCGCGCCAGTGGCCGCCGAGGCCAACGTCGGAATCCAGGTGTCGCGGTGGGCCACGCGAATGGCGTCGGCGACGCCCATGCCTTCGTCGCGGCGCGCTTCCACGTAGCGCGCCATGTACACGATGCCGTAGTTGATGCCGTTGCCGGCCACGATGCTGACCAAAAATCCGGTCGACGCGTTGAGGTAGCCGATCGTGAAGTAGGTGATGCCGAAGGTCCAAAGCAGGCCGACCAACAGCGCCCCGCCCATGGTCAGCACCACCCGCACTCGCAAAAAATACAGGTAGACGATCAGCAACACGCCGCTGATGCCCACGAACCCCACGTGCACCAGATCGCCAGTGATGCGGTCGTACTCTTCGGCGCCGGTAACGACGTCGCCCGTGTACTGCACGTACATGCTCGGATCGAAGTGCTTCGGATCGACCTTTGCCACCACGGCTTCCACGCGGCGTCGGAGCTCGGTCAGCTGCACTTTGCCGGCTACCGGCGTGCGCACCAAAATGGCGGCGTACGAGCCGTCACGGTTCTCGTAATAGCCGTTCGGATAGCTGGGGCCTTTGGCGGGCGTGGCGGGCTTGTGCGCGTCCAGCTCTTTTTGGATGCTGTCGGCGGTGATGGGCGGCGGCTCGTCCTCGTCGTCCAAGAGCGAGCCTTGTTGCTTGCTCACTTCCCAGTCGTAGCGGTCCACGATGCGATCGTGCGCCTTCTGCAGATCGGGCAGGCTGGCGTAGAAGAGCGCGTTTTCGTCGAAGAACTTGCGCGCGTCCTTAACGCCGTAGTCGACCGCGCCCACCCAATCTTTGCCCAAGCCGTACAGCGCCGGCACCAACGCGTCCACGCAGGCTTCCAGCTCGCGCTGCTTGCCGGGCCCCGACGTGCGCACCAGCAAACTGAGCGTGGAGCTGCCGGCCAGGCGCTTGCTCACGCGGCGCATCTCGATCACGCTCTCTTTGCTGTCGGGTAGCAGCTCCGAGAGGTCCGGCTTCAGCTCGAGGTGGCGCGCGAACCAGGCCGCCGGTACCAGCGAGAGCGCCGCGAACACCACCAGCAGCCAAGGCCGCCGATTTTGCAGAGCGGAGAGCGCTGCTAGCCAGCCCGGCAGGCGGCGCTCGGGATCGGAATCGGCGTGCGGCGTCTCGGGGGCGGCCATGCGTGCCTGCCTGTTATCACAAAGCCAAAGAAAGCCCCGCGCTCAGGCCGAGCCACAGATAGGGGAGGTGGCCGACGGTGCCCTGTGGCAGCTGGGAAAGGGCTGGCGCAAAAGGAAACACGCTCGCGTAAGCGCCGACAAAAGGGCTGACCAAGCTCTGCTCCGACCAGCTGGCATGGAACCCCAAGCGTCCGCCGACGCTGAACGCCGTGTCCTGGGCCGGGCGGTGTGACGAGAGCCCCGTGACCTCCGCGCGCGTGGCCAGCACGCTGGCATCGAAGCTGGTGTCGAGCGGAGCGTGCGCGAACACCAGTCGCAAGCCGAGCGCGACGTCGAGCCGTTCGATATCCGCCTTGCCCGCGACCTTGCCGGTGAAGCGCAGCTGTGTGCTGGGCGCATAACCGGTCGACAGCGTGAAGCGCACGTCGCCCGCCCCGAGCGCGACCCCGAGCGCGCCACCGAGCAAGGCGATGCGCGCGCTATCGGACACGGGCGTGCTGACGTCGCCGCGCGCGCCCAGCTCGATGCGCACGTGGCGAGGCGCCGCCGGCGGCGGGGCGGCGGGTGGCGCAGGTGGCGGCGGAGGAGGAGGGCGAGCTTCCGGCTCTGGCTCGGGCGGCGGCTCGGGCGGCTCCGGCGAGCCGACGTCGGGCGGCATCAGCGAGACCACGACCAGCACCGACACGAAGTGGCTGCGACGCGCGCAGTCACGAGCGGCGTCGTGATAAATGCGCACGGTCGTCTTGCCGTCGCGCGTGATGGCGATGGCGATGCTGTCGCCGCGGTCGCTGACCATGACCTGGGCGTCGTCCGGCACCCCCCGCCGTTGCTCGGGTGTGGTGAGCTCTCGCACCTCCGCCTGCACCGTCTCGGGGCCCGGGCAGTCCGAGTCGCTGTGAATCGGGAGCGCTTCCACTCTCTATTTTCCCTTAGCCCAGCTCCACGCTGCTCAGAAGGACCGGCTTCGGGGTTGGGCCGTGGCATACTCGCCCCTGCGCCCATTTCCAGGCCCACGGCGGTGTTTTCGCGCCGGGCGTACTTTTTTCGGTAAGGCGAAGATGTCAGCTCCCCTGGATCAGGACAGGAACGTGCTGGTCAACAAGCTCCCAGCCGAAGTGGCTCCGGCGGAGACGTCCTCTCCCGAGGGCGAAGCTCCATCGGACCTCACGTTCGAAGGGCTTTACGAGCAGAGGTTCGAAGACGTTTCTCGCTGGGTGCGGGCGCTGGGTGCGGCTGAAGCCGACCGCGACGACCTGGTGCAGGAAATCTTCTTGGTAGTGCATCGCCGGTTGGCAGATTTCGACGGACAGAACGTGGCAGGTTGGCTTTACCAGATCGCTCGACGCAAAGTGCGCGACCACCGTCGCCTGCTGTGGGTCAAGCACCTGTTCGGCAAGACCAGCTTGCCGCTGGTGGACGCGATGCTGACCACCAAGCAAAGCGCGTTCGACGAGCTGGAGACCAAGCAAAAGCGCCAGCTGTTGGCCGAGCTGCTCGAAAAGTTGAACGAAGACCAGCGCGCCGCGTTCGTGCTCTTCGAAATCGAGGGCGCTAGCGGCGAAGAGATCGCCGCGCTCACGGGCGTGCCGGTCAACACGGTGTGGGCCCGCATCCACAAAGCCCGAAAAAAGCTGCAGGACCAAGCCGAACGCTTCGAGAAGCGACAGCTAAGGCGGCTGGTGTGAAACACCAGCTATCGACATGGGCGAAGCCCCCGCGTGGAGGGGAGGCTCAAAAAGCTTTGCTTTTTGAGGGGAGGAGGCGCGTGCCTCCTTCCCCAGGACAAGAGACTAGGGGTCTGGGGTCTGAAAGACACCAGACTCCTAGAGGGAGAATCGCATGAAGCGTCTGCTGGACGAGGCAGATCCGTCGCTGGGCGCGCTCACGGCGCTGGTGGCAAGCGCCGAACGGCATCAAACGAGCCCGTTTGCCAAGCGGCACGTGCACTCGCGCTTGCTGCGCGCGTTGGAAGACCGTGGCGGCGCACCTCGGCGCGTCCTGCGTCCGGCGCTGCTGGCGCTGGGTGGGCTACTCGTGGCCGCATCGGCCGCGGCGGCCGGCTACTCGTGGCTCGCTTCGTCGAAACAACCGGAACCGATGACACCCGTGGCCTCCGTCGTCCCCTCCGTCAACCAGGCGCGCCAGCCGCGCCCCACCACGCACCCTGCCGCTCCTCCCGAGCTGCAGCCGGCTCAACCGGCGCCAGCGGCCGAGTCGCCCAGCGTCAAGCGCGTCGAAAAGCCTCGCGCCGGCGAAGATCCGTCGCTGGTTGCCGAAGCGGTGCGCGCCTTGCGCAAACAGGGCGACGCCTCCCGGGCCCAAGCGCTGCTCGATCAATACCTGCGCGCCAATCCGCGCGGCGCGCTGGCCGAGGACGCGCTGGCGCTATCGATTGAAGCCGCCGCCGCCCGCAAAGATCCGCGCGCCGCCGACTATGCGCGCCGCTACCTCGCCCGTTACCCCAACGGGCGCTTCCACGGCGTGGCCGAGCGAGCGCTCGCGCGCTGAGCCGGGGCTGGGAGCTGCGCGCTAGTACAGCTCGATCGCGTCGAGCTCGAGGAAACCAGGGTCGCTGCTGCCCTCCGCAAGTAGCCCCGAGGCGTCGCGGCCGTTGCACATCGGCTGAAACGCCAGCGCATCGACGAGCTTGCGGATGACTGGCAGCTGGTCGCCGGTAGCATGAGCCCAGACGGGCAGGGTAGCGTCGTCCAGCGCGAGATCGATGGTGAGGGGCTCGTTGCTGGTCGCGATCTCCCAGCCGAACTTGATGCCTTCGATGCCCGCTTCGTATAGGCGGCTATCGAGATCGACTCGGACCGTACGCGGGACATCGGTGCGCAGCGTCAAGCGGACGCCGGTTCGCCCCGAAAGATCGAGCGGGCGGCCTTGGAACGGCAGCGCCAGGTTCGTCCACTGCCCATACGGCTTTTGCCCATCGTTTCGGTACTCGAAGGCGAGCAGCAGCGACTTTTCGCCCTCCAACGCGGGTTGAGCGGGCTCGGCGGCCGCGGCCAGGGTCACTTTGGTGGTCGTGCCGGGGTTGCTGAAGGAGGGCAGCAGCGTGAGCACCTCGTCGTCGAGCGCTTCGAAGTCGTTCGGCGTCGTCGGCGAGAGATCCAGCGCGGCGGGGGTGACGCCGTGTCGTCGAGCACGGGCGCGCGCGTGCAAGAGCGGCACGTTGTGCTTCACCATCGCGATCTCCGATTGCCAACGCTCGACCGACTGACCACCGGGCTCGGCGGCCACGGCGCTGGCGATGAAGGCCACGTGGCGGTCGATGGCGGCGTTCACGGATTCGCTCGAAAACGGTCCCGTCAGCACCTCGTCCACGGCTTGATCGTATCCAGTCAAATCTTGGGCGAGCCCGCTGAAGAAAGCGTCGCAGCCCGGGGCGAGCAGCGTCGCGCCTTCGTTACCGATCGGGTAACGCACGTCACAATCTTCCGGCGTGACCTGCCAGGGCGGTACGTTGTCGTAAATGGTTTGAGGCCACAGGGTCGCGTCCAGATCCCAGGGGACGAGCTGAAAGCGCTTCTGGTCCTCGCTCAGGTAGAAGAAGTAGTTGTGGTTGCCGCAGGCGGCGGGGTCTTGCGGACTGCA
>JBEQSW010000539.1:0-6679 GCA_040348565.1 Myxococcales bacterium
AGCTTTGCGCCACGCGTGAACTTCTTCAGGAACTGATCGCGCTCGCTCTTGAGGTCGGGCCCCGGCGCGTCGCTGCCCGTGGGGCCGCTCTTCCTGTCCTTCGTCATGACGAGTCTCCCAGTATAGACGTCAGGTACGGGCGCTCGGGAAGCTCCTGTAGGGATGGAGCGCGTAAAGGCGCAAAGATGCCGCGATTACCAAGTGGTTACATGTAGTTAAATGCTTATAGATGTCCCGCTCGCTTGGCCAAAGTCGGACTAAGATGGTCGGCGAATGACCGCTCAAGATCCGGCCAGCATTCACAGCCTGCTCGACGCGGGGGATCTCGACGCCGCGCGCGCCGCGCTTTCCAAGGTGCCGCGCACGGAAGAGGCATACGCCGTCGTGAGGGTGAAGCTCGAGCTCTACGAGGGCTCCCTGCCGCCTTTGGCCGCCATCCAGCAGCTCGTCGCGCTCATGCGCAAGAAGCCCGATTTCCCGGGCGCCAAAGAGCTGTACCAAGAAGCGTCCAACCTCTCGTACCAAACTCGTCAATCTTCCCCCGCCCACTCTCACCCGCCACCGCCGGTCACCGAAGACGACGACAAGTAGGGCTGCCAACCCGCAGCCTGAATTGCAGAAGCTGCTGTAGCGGCGCAAGGCCACCTCGGGCGATCGAGATTTTTCACAGGGAGGACGGGAGGACGGGAGGTCCGCGAGTTTTTTGTTGTTCGAGACGCGCGGCGCCGTTCGGCGACTGCGCAGTCTTTTGTTCCCGTCGCGATGCTTCGAAACCCCAAAATTCTCGGGCTCGCGGACCTCCCGTCCTCCCGTCCTCCCTGTGATCTCTCGCTCTCGGTTCTCGGTCTTCGTCTCGCTCAGCGTCCGGCGAGGGCAAGCCATTGCGCGAGCTCGCCGGTGATGAGGCGGGGGGCTTTGGCGAGGGCTTTGAGGTTGGGGGAGCCGGTGAGCAGCATGGTGGCGCGCAGCTCGGTTTCGATGCGCTCGAAGAAGGCGATGCCGCCGGCTTTGCCGCCCGCTTCGACCGCTTGCAGGGCGCGGCGCGCGATGCCGCCGGCGCTGGCGCCGAGCGCGATGGCTTTGGCGATTTCGACGCCGCTGCTGATGCCGCCGGTCGCGAAGATGCCGCGGAAACCGTAGGGCGCGCACAACCCCACGCTGGCGGCAGTGGGAATGCCCCACTCCCAGAAAGCTTGGCCGAGTGGACGGCGCTCCTCGGAAGCGCGATGCGTTTCCACCGCAACCCAAGACGTTCCGCCCGCGCCAGACGTGTCGACGTATTCGACGCCCAAAGCTCGCACGCGCGCCGCCACGCTGGCCGATAGCCCGCAGCCAGTCTCTTTCACGACTAGGCGCAGGCCGGCTTGCAACAACCGCTCCAGCGTCGCGAGCCCGCCGCGAAAATCGCGGTCGCCTTCGTCCTGAATCAGCTCCATCGCCGGGTTCAGGTGCACGCACAGCGCGTCGGCGCCGACGGTGTCGACCAACCTCTTCACGTCGTCGCTTGGCATTTGTGCCGCTTGCACGATGCCGAGGTTGCCCAGCAAAAGCGCGCTCGGGGCGACGTCGCGCACGGTGTACGTGTCGCTCTTGCCCGGATGCTTGTGCATGGCGCGCTGGCTGCCGAGGCCGAAGGCGTAGCCTCGCTCTTCGGCGATGCCGGCGAGCTCCTTGTTGATGCGGAGCGCACGATCGCTACCGCCGGTCATGCCCGCGATCAAAATCGGGGCTCGCAGGCGCTTTCCCATCAGCTCGACCGAAGTGTCGAGCTCGTCCAGGGAAAGCTCGGGCAGCGCGTCGTGGATGAAGCGCACGTGCTCGAACAGCGTGGTCGTCTGCTTGAAGCCCACGTCGCCCGACGTCGCCAGATCCAGGTGATCGTCCTTGCGCCGCGAAATGTCCGCCATGATGATTTCTCCTATTTCGCACGTGCAGCCGTGGCCCGCCACTACTACGCTGCGCGCCTCCTATGCCCGTGCGTTCCAGCGCTGCCCGTAAAGGTGGATCGACCCCACGTGGGGCGCTTTCGACGTCGGTGCCGAGTGCCAATCCGTTCGTTCAGCTCTTGCAGAGCATGCAGCCGCAGATCGAGAGCAAGCTTGCCAGCTTTCTGGATGCTCGCGTCGGCGCGACCCGCGCGTTGGGGCCCGAGGTGCAAGCGTTGGCGCGCGAGGTGCGGCGCTTGACGCTGTTGGGCGGCAAGCGCTTGCGGCCAGCGTTGGTGGTCGCGGGCTTGCGCACCGTGTCGGGCAGCGCCGCGCTCGGCCCCGCGCTCGACGCCGGCGTCGCGTTGGAGCTGCTCCATACGTATTTTCTGATCCATGACGATTGGATGGACGGCGATCGGGTGCGCCGCGGCGGGCCTTCGGTACACATCGCTTTGGCCGAACGCTTCGCCTCGGAGCACAAGGGCAACGCCTCTGCCATCTTGGCCGGTGACTACGCCGTCGCCTTGGCCACCGACGCGCTGTCGAAGGTAGCTACGTCACCCGCACGGCTTCGCGGCGTTTTTTCGGCCTTCGCCGAGATGCAGCTGGGTGCGGTCGCCGGCCAGCAACTCGACATGGTCGGGCAGGGGCGGGACGTCGAGCTCGGCTACGCGCTCAAGACCGGCAGCTACACCGTCGAAGGCCCGCTCCGGCTCGGCGCGCTTTTGGCGGGGGCCAAACCGGCAACGCTGGCGGCGTTGTCTCGCTACGCTCGGCCTGCCGGCGTGGCCTTCCAACTGCGGGACGACTTGCTCAGCTTGTTCGGAGACCCGGCCCAGACCGGCAAGCCCTTGGCAAGCGACCTGACCAGCGGCAAGCGCACGCTGCTGCTGCGGCTGGCGCTCCGACGCGGCAAACCGCGCGAGCTGTCCGTGATCAAAAAGGTACTGGAAAACCCGCGGGCCAAGCTGCCTGCGTTACGCGCGGCGCTGAGCGCCGTGCAGGCCACCGGCGCCGTCGATCTGGTCGAAAAGCGCATCGCCGAGCTCTCGGCGCAGGCGCTTTCGGAGCTGGGCCGCGGTATCAGCCCTGCCGGGCGCAAGTTACTGACGGGCGCCACCGCGGCGCTGTCGCTGCGCCGCACATGACCGCGAACGCAGACTTTGAACCCGGCGTTGGACGAGGCAACGGCAAGATCGTGCTGCTCGGCGAGCACGCGGTCGTCTACGGCATGCCCGCCATCGCGGCCGGCATCAGCCTGGGCGCCACCGCGCGCGCCACCCCGAGCGAGGTCGGCAGCTTGCGCATCGCGGAGCGCGAAGCAACGGCCGGCGACGGCTCCGAGTTGATGACGGCGCTCGAGCAAACTTGCCGAGCCCTCGGCGCGGGGCCGCGGCGGGTCGAGGTCGACGTCACGGTGCCGCTCGGCTCCGGCCTGGGCGGCTCGGCGGCGATAGGGGTCGCGGTGTCGCGCGCACTCTTGTTCAGCCTGGGCGAGCCGGAGACCGCCGCGCGCGTGTTGGCCGGGGCCAACGCCTGGGAGCAGGTTTTTCACGGCAATCCGTCGGGAATCGACGCCGCCGCGGCCTACGCCGGCGGTTGCATTTGGTTCACCAAGGCAACGGGGCCCGAGCCGTTGTTCGTCGACGTACCGCTGCGCTTGGCCATCTGCTTGGCGGGGCCTCCCGCCAGCACCAAGCAGATGGTGGAGAGCGTGCAGCGCTTGGGCGAGCGCCGTCCCGACTTGCTCGGCAAGTCCCTGGCCGGCATCGAGTCCCTGGTCAAAAATGCCAAGCTCTGCATCCAGGCCGGCGACACCAGCGGCCTCGGACAACTGATGAACTACAACCAGATGCTCTTGTCGGGGCTCTTCCTGTCCACACCCGAAATCGAGCGCGCTTGCGCCATCGCGCGCGAAGCCGGCGCTCTCGGCGCCAAGCTCACCGGGGCCGGTGGCGGTGGCGCCGTGATCGCGTTGTGCGACGGCAGCCCCGAGCCGATCGAAACGGCGCTGCGCGAAGCGGGCTTCACGGCTTTTTCGACCGAAATCCAGGCGTCGGTGGGAGGGCTACGGCCATGACGACGGCGCGGGTAGCCACCGTGCGGGCGCACGCCAACATCGCGCTCGCCAAGTATTGGGGCAAGGCCGACGTCGCGCGCAACCTGCCGGCGGTACCGAGCCTTTCGCTCACGCTGGCGGGCATGCGCACCACCACCGAGGTCTCGTTTCTGCCCGAGCTGACCCAAGACGAGCTTTACCTGAGCGGCGTCGCGCAGTCGGGCAAGCCGCTCGAGCGCGCGCGCAAGCTGCTGCAAGAGGTGAGGGGACTGGCCGGGACGCAAACCTTTGCGCGGGTGCGCTCGCACAATGATTTTCCGACGGCTTCTGGCCTCGCCTCCAGCGCGTCCGGCTTTGCCGCGTTGGCGTTGGCGTCGGTGGCGGCGCTCGGGCTCGAGCTGCCCGTCGCTCGCGTGAGCGCGTTGGCGCGCGCGGCTTCGGCTTCGGCCGCGCGCTCCCTGTTCGGCGGGTATGTCGAGCTTTCGGCCAACGCCGAGTCGGCCGCGCGCGTCGCTCCGCCCGAGCACTGGCCGCTCAAGATGCTGGTGGCCGTCACCAGCGAAGCCGCCAAAGACACCGGCTCCACCGACGGCATGCAGCACACGGCCAAAACCAGCCCCTACTACGCGAGCTGGGTCAGCGATGCGCCGCGGCTGTTTGCGGAGGTGAAAACCGCGGTGCTGGCTCGTGACTTCGAGCGCCTGGCGCCCGCCGTCGAACAGAGCGCGCTCGCCATGCACGCCTCCATGCTGGCCGCGAGCCCCGCGCTCATCTACTTCCGCCCCGCCACCCTCGCGGTGATCGAAGCCGTACGCGCGGAGCGGCGCGCCGGCCGCGCTTGTTGCTTCACGATCGACGCCGGGCCACACGTGAAGGTGCTGGTCGAGCCCGGCCACGCCGCCGCTCTGCAGCGGGTTCTGTCCAGCGTCGACGGCGTCTTGCGCGTGCTCGAGTCCGAGCCGGGTCCGGACGCGCAGGTGTTGGCCGGAGGCGCGCCGGAGCTCTCGCCGTGACCCGCGCGCGCGCGCCGGGAAAAATCGTGCTCTCGGGCGCCTACGCGGTGCTGACGGGCGCACCCGCCATCGTGTCGGCTGTGTCGCGCTACGTCACCGCCGACCGCGGCCGCCCGGCCACGTTCGTCACCGACGAAGTGCGGGCCGCGCTCTTGCCCGACGAGCAAGCGCCGTGGTTCGACGCGAATGAGCTGCGCGAAGGCGAACGCAAGCTCGGTCTCGGCTCCAGCGCCGCTATCTTGGTGGCAAGCGTGTTCGCGCTCGAGCAGGCGCGCGTCCCGAGCTTGCAGGGCGCGCCGCGGTTGCAGGCGGTGATGAGCCGTGCGTTGGTCGCGCACCAAAAAGCGCAAGGCGGCGGAAGCGGCGTCGATGTGGCGGCCAGCACGTTGGGCGGGACGTTCATCTACCGGTTGGGGCCGAGCGGCCCGGGCACCCGCTCCGTCCAGTTGCCGGCTGAGCTCTGCGTCGAGGTCTGGACTTGTCCCACCTCCGCCTCCACGCGCGAGCTGCTCGGCGCGGTGGCGCGCTTGGCCAAAGCTGCGCCGCAGCTCCACGCGCGCTGGTTGGGGGCGCAGATTCTGGCCGCGCACGAGGCCGCCGTGAGTGCCGAACGCCGCCATGCCACCGGCCTAATCGCCGCGCTTCGCGCCCAACAGCGGGCGCTGCTCGGGCTTGGACAAGCCGCGGGCGTGCCGATCGTGACCCCGGACCTCGCCCTGCTCGCTCCCGAGGCCGAGGCCGAAGGCGGTGTGCTGCTACCGGCCGGAGCGGGTGGGGGCGACATTGCGCTTTTCGCTGGCCGCGCGCCGTCGACGCCCACTCTGCGGGCCGCTCTCGAGGCTCGCGCCCATCGGCGGCTGGAGCTCGAGCTGTCGGCGCCTGGGGTCTGCGCCGTCGATTGAGTGGCGGGCCGCGCGCCCTCGACGGGGCCGGCGATTCATCCCGCCTGACCGGCCCCGCGGCGCTGGATTCAGCCCGAAGGTTGTGGTCTCTTGAGCGCTCATGGCTGGCCGCACGTTTGCGATTGGCGACATTCACGGTGAGACGTCGCACCTCTTCAAGCTGATGGCTTGCCTGCCCAAGCTCGACGCGGAAGACACGCTGGTCTTCGTCGGCGACTACATTGATCGCGGACCCAAATCGGCGGACGTAGTCGAGTACGTGCGCTCGCTGCCGGGTCGCACCCCGGCCAAGGTCGTCTGTTTGCGCGGCAACCACGAAGACGCCTGGATCCGCGTGGTCGAGCGCGGCTGGGACGAGTTCGTGGGCCCGCCCGGCAACGGCTGCCTGGCCGCCCTGCGCTCGTATTTGGGCGGCAGCTTCCCGCGCGAGGGCGAGCTGGCCAAAAAAGACGAGCAGATGCCGCTGACCAGCGGCAGCTTTTTTCCCGACGACGTGGTCGATTGGTTCAAGTCTCTGCCTTACTGGTACGAGGACGAGCACGCCATCTACGTGCACGCGGGCTTGCCGCGGGTCGGCGGAGAATTTGTGCACCCGCGCGTGGCTCCGGATCCGCAAGTGCTGCTCTGGTTGCGTGACGCCGATTTCTTCAAGAACTACCGCGGCAAGCGGGTGGTGTTCGGCCACACGCGCACCGAATACCTGCCCCCCGAGCTCTCCGGCTACACGCCCGAAGATCCGACCGATTTGTGGGCGGGCGAGAACTGCTTCGGCATCGA
>JBEQSW010000540.1:0-5564 GCA_040348565.1 Myxococcales bacterium
CCGTTCGCGTCGCAAATCTTCGGACGCACCGGAACGTTGCGCGGATCATTCGGATCCATGGGCAGCGGGGCGTTGCCGCCGGTGTTGAGGACCGGGCCGCCGCTGGTGTTGAGGTTGGGCTGGGCCCCGGTGCTGGTGGTGGCCCCGCCGCCGTCGATCCCATGATTTTTGGAGCCGTCGCCGCCCGCGCTGCAGGCCACGCTCGAGGCGAACGCCGAAACCAAGGCCAAATTAGCGACGAAACGTACGTTCATGAGCAGGCTCCAGATGCGTAAACGAGAAAGATCAAGCGCCGGTCCATCGTGCCACGTATGGAACCGGTTTCAAGCCCATTTCTAGCAGCGTACGTGGCGCCGGATGGGTGGCGGCTCGTCCGTCGCCGCGCGCCCCCGGCCGCGCCACCCCAGGGACAAACTCGGCTTTTGGCCCGGCTTTTGCGCACTTGCCGAACGCGCCAAGCCCACTAGCCATTTTTTTCACTCCTAACCAATTCGACCAAAGCGTCCAACGCTGCAGGGTTGGCGAGGGTGTCGCGGCTGGCAACGTGGCGCGGATCCTCACCTAGCAAAATGCGTTTCACGGGCACCTCGAGCTTCTTGCCGTTCAGGGTGCGGGGAACGGCGGCGATGGCGCGCAGTTGATCCGGCACGTGGCGCGGCGACAGCTCCGTCTTCAGCACGTCCTTGATGCGGCGCTTCAGGTCCGCGTCGAGCACCGCGCCCTCACGCAGCACGACGAACAGCCACATCTTTCCGACCGCGTCCTCGAGCGAGCCGGTGTCGACCACTAGGCTATCGGCGATCTCGGGCAGGGCTTCGACGACTTGATAAAATTCGCTCGTGCCCATGCGCACGCCGCCGCGATTCAAGGTCGAGTCGGAACGGCCGTAGATGACCGCGCCACCGTCGGCGGTCAGCTTGACCCAGTCACCGTGGCGCCACACGCCGGGGTAGACGCCGAAGTAGCTGGCGTTGTAGCGAGCCCGCTCCGGGTCGTTCCAAAAGCCGAGCGGCATGGAAGGCAGCGGCTCGGTCAACACCAGCTCCCCCACCGCGCCCGTCAGAGCGCGCCCCGCGTCATCCCATGCCTCGAGCTTGGCGCCCAAACCGCGGCATTGCAGCTCACCCGAGTGCACCGGCAAGAGCGGGCAAGACAGCACGAAGGCGGTGCAAACGTCGGTGCCTCCGCTGACCGAGCCCAGCAAAACCTCGCGCGAAACTTGCTCGTACACCCATTTGAAGCCGTCGCTCGGCAGCGGCGCCCCCGTCGTGCCAATGCTGCGCAGCGCGCTCAGATCGGCGACGTCTTTCGGAACGAGACCTGCTTTCTTGCAAGCGAGCAAGAAGGGCGCGCTCGTACCGAAGTAGCTGATGCGCTCCTGCTCGGCCAGCTTCCACAGCGCCGACAACCCGGGTAGCGCCGGGCTGCCGTCGTAAAGCACGAGCGTGCAGCCCAACCCGAGGCCGCTCACGACCATGTTCCACATCATCCAACCCGTGGTCGAGAACCAGAAGAAGCGATCGCTTTCGCCGAGATCCATATGCAGGGCCAAAGCCTTCAGGTGCTCCAGCAGGATCCCGCCGTGACCTTGCACGATGGCTTTGGGCAAGCCGGTGGTGCCGGACGAATACAGAATCCACAGCGGGTGCTCGAACGGTACCGCCTCGAACACCAGCGGCTGATGCTCGGCGAGGAGCTCGCTCCACGGCCGCGCTTGGACGCCGCCGGCTTGGCCCACGGCCGCAGCGTCGCCGACCACGAACAGCGCGCGTAAGGACGGCAAAGCGGCGGCAATTTCGCGCAACTCGGCGGCGCGCTCGAAGCGCTTGCCCCCATAGCTGTAGCCGTCGCAAGCCAGCAGCACCGTCGGCTCGATTTGCTGAAAGCGGTCGAGCACGCTCTTCACGCCGAACTCCGGCGCCGCGCTCGACCAGATGGCCCCCAGGCTGGCCGCGGCCAACACGCCCACCACCGCCTCGACGCCGTTGGGCAGAAACGCCGCCACGCGATCACCGCGCTTCACGCCGGCGCGCACCAGGCCGGCACGTGCGCGCGCCACCTGCTCGGCCAGCTGTGCGTAGCTCAGGGTTTGGCGTGAGCCGTCTTCCCGCCGCGCGATGATGGCCAGGTGGTCGTCACGGCGACCCATCAGCCGCTCGGCGTAGTTCAAGGTCGCGTTCGGAAACCAGTGCGCCTCGGGCAGCTTGCCCACGAGCGCGGGCTCGACGGAGCCGCCCATCTGCACGTCGAAGTAGCGTGCCACCGCTTGCCAAAACGGCCCAACCTGTTCGACCGACCAGCGCCAAAGCGCGTCGTAGCCGTCGCAGCGTTGGCCGCACGCCCGCTCCACCCAACCCATGAAATCGGCCATGCGCGAGGCGGCTCGGCGCTCCGTGCTCGGCTCCCACAGCAGCTCACCCTCACCAGGCAACGCGCTCGCTTCGCTCATGACAGCCCTATCAGCCTAGCACCTCTGTTGTGCCCCGAACTAGCGGGGTTCCGGACCCGCCCTGGTGCGCTATAACCAACCAAGCTCGCATGGAAAACCCTCTGCTCACCGTTGGTCAGCATACTCTAGACGTCCCCTTCGATCGCATCTCGGCCGAGCACGTCGAGCCGGCCATCAAGGAACTCATCTCGCGCTCGGAGGCCGCGCTCGACGCCATCGAAAGCGCGCCGCGCAGCTACGCCACCACGCTCGGGGCCTTGGAGGCGGCGACCGAGCAGCTGGAGCTTTCGATGAGCGTCGTGGAGCACCTGGAAAGCGTCGCCACGACGCCCGCCCTGCGCGACGCCTACAACACTGTCTTGCCCAGCGTGAGCGCCTTTTGGTCGAGCATCGCCCTGCGCGACGGCCTGTACCGCGCGCTGGTGGAGCTTGCGCAGACGCCGGAAGCCGCGAGCCTGGACGCGACGCGAAAGCGCCTGCTCGACAAGACGCTGGCGGACTTTCGTCGCCAGGGCGCGCAGTTGTCGCCCGCCGACAAAGAGAAGCTGAAGCAAATCGACGCCGAGCTCAGCGTTATCACCACCAAGTTTTCGCAAAACGTGCTCGACGCCACCAACGCCTTCGAGCTGTTGATCGAGGACGAAGCCAGGCTCGCCGGCTTGCCGGAGTCGGCTCGTTCCATGGCGCGCGAATCGGCCGAAGCCAAGGGCAAGCCCGGCTATCGCTTCACGCTGCAGGCGCCCAGCGTTACCGCCGTCTTGACCTACGCCGACGACGCCCAGCTGCGACGCGACATTTGGACCGCCTTCAACGCTCGCGGCACCGAGGGCGAGCACGACAACCGGGGCTTGATCGGCAAGCTGCTCGAGCTGCGACGCGCCCGCGCCAATCTGCTGGGTTTCAAGCACTTTGCCGATCTGGTGACCGACGACCGCATGGCCAAGGACGGCGACAGCGCCAAGCGCTTCATCGACGAGCTGACGCAAAAATCGGAGGGCGCTTTCGAGCGCGAGAAGCGCGAGCTCGGGGAGTTTGCGGCATCGTTGGGCGCGCAGCTTCCTCTGTCGCCGTGGGACGTGGGCTACTACGTCGAGAAGCTGCGCAAGGCGCGCTTCGAGCTGGACGAAGAAGAGCTGCGCGCCTACTTCCCGGCTGAGCGAGCGTTGAAAGGCGCGTTCGAGGTCGCGCAGCGGCTGTACGGCGTGAAGATCGAAGCGCGGAGCGGTGTGCCGGTTTGGGATCCGAACGTCACCACCTACGAGATCAAAGACGAAGCCGGCGCGCGCCTGGGCATCTTCCACGTCGATTTGTACCCGCGCGAGAACAAGCGCGGCGGCGCCTGGATGCACGGCCTGCTCGCCTCCGTTCCCCCGGCGCCGAACCTGGCCGTGTTCTGCTGCAACTCGGCGCCACCTTCGGGCGGCAAGCCGTCCCTGCTGCTGCACCGCGACGTCGAGACGCTGTTCCACGAGTTCGGCCATTTGCTGCACCACTGCTTGAGCCGGGTGAACGTGCGCAGCCTGGCCGGCACGCGGGTCGCGCAAGACTTCGTCGAGCTGCCCTCGCAGATCATGGAAAATTGGTGCTCCGAGCGCGACGCGCTCAACTTGTTCGCCGGCCACTACGAAACCGGCGCGCCACTTCCTGAAGCGCTTCTAGAACGACTGCACGCCACCCGTACGTTTCGCGCCGCCAGCATGCAGATGCGCCAGCTCGGCTTCGCCGCGGTCGATCTGGCCCTGCACAT
This sequence comes from Myxococcales bacterium, assembly GCA_040348565.1. Taxonomy (GTDB): domain Bacteria; phylum Myxococcota_A; class Polyangia; order Polyangiales; family Polyangiaceae; genus PMG-095. Next base: position 4,197 of record JBEQSW010000540.1, read on the forward strand.
CGACTACTCTCCCGAAAGAGACGGCGACGTGATGGACTACGGCAACCGCATTTTGCAGCGCTACGCCGCCAGCGAGTTGCCGAAGGACTACGGCATGCTGGCCGGCTTCCTACACTTGTTCTCGCACCCGGTTGGCTACGCCGCCGGTTACTATTCGTACAAGTGGGCCGAGGTGTTGGACGCCGACGCCTTCAGCCGCTTCAAGCGTGAAGGCATCTTCAACCCCAGCGTCGGACGTGCCTTCCGCGACTCGATTTTGTCGCAGGGTGACGCGCGTGACCCGATGGATCTCTTCGTCACCTTCATGGGTAGAAAGCCGGATCCGCAAGCGTTGCTGATCCGGCAAGGGCTCGCTGCGTGAACGGCATGCGTTGGACCACCGGCATCGGCATCGCAGTGGGCGGTGTCGGCGGCGCCATCGCAGCGTTGCTGGGCGCGCCTCATTCACCTCCGCCCCCGCCCCCCGCGCCGGCCACCCGCGCCACGCCGCCGCCGGCCACTCCCCAAACTGAAGCCGTCTCCGCGCCGGCAGTCGCTACGGCGCCGCCTGCGTCCGCGTCGGTCGCGCCCGCAAGCGAGCCTGCGCCCGCAGCTTCGGATGCGCCGCCGCCCGCAGCTTCGGATGCGCCGCCGCCCGCCGCTTCGGCCGTGCCCGCTCCCGCCACTGCGGCCGCGCCCGCGACCGTATCGAAGCCTCCCGTCATCGCCGCGCCGCCGCTCAACGTGCCCACGACGCGCGAAGCGTTGCTCAAGGCCGAGCTGTACTGCGACCAGAAGAAGGACTTCGACGAGTGCGCACGCGCGGCGTTGGCGCTCGAAACCGGCACCACTGGTCCCGCCGATTTGGAGCAAGCCAAGCGCTTCCGCCGCATCGCGCTCACCCACCTGGTCATGCAGTGCGAAAGCGACTCTGCGCACGCCTGCTTCGTGCTGGCCGCCAAATACCGCGCCGGCACCGAGCTCGCCAAGAGCGACAACAGCGCCGAAGCGCTAGAAAAGCGCGGCGCCGAGCTGTGCCGACTCGGTCGCACCGCGCCCGAATGCCCGGCGCCCTAGCGTCATCTGAAGACTCATCGCATCTTGGGCTGCCACGCCGCAGAGCCCTTGCAGAAACTCTCGTACCGATGCCAGGCCAAGCCGGGCGACCGCTTCGGGCTGCCGCCGCGCTGGCGGGTCGTGTCGAGAGCCTCCGAGATCTTCACAGGAAGATCGGAAGCGCAGGAAGGCGAGAGACGAGAACGCATTTTTGTTTTTGGAGGACCAAAACCAAAAATATTTCCTTCGAAGGCCAGAAGGCGACCGGTGGGCAGCGATGCTGGACGAGGCAGTGGTCGCCAAGCGCAAGCGGCCGCGCTCGCCCGCGCTTAC
>JBEQSW010000583.1:0-13512 GCA_040348565.1 Myxococcales bacterium
TCGACGTTCCTCTCCGAAAAAGTCGCCTTCGCCCCCGACACCAAAGACGACTATTTCACGACGCGCTACCTCGAACAGCAATAGCGTCGCGGCGACGTCGCCGGACGGCTCGAGATTTTTTCACAGGGAGGACGGGAGGACGGGAGGGCCGAAGAAGCGAGAACGCATTTTTGTTTTTGGAGGACCAAAACCAAAAATATTTCCCTTGAGAGAAAGCTGGAGCGCTGAGCCCGCGACGGCGCTGCAGACTCGCTGGCGGCAGCGCTTACCCCAAAGTCTCGCCTCTGTCTCCCCCTCCCGTCCTCCCGTCCTCCCTGTAAAAAATCTCGATCGTACGAGGTGGCCCTTCGCCGCCACAGAAGCTTCTGCGATTCAGGCTGCGGATTGGCAGCCCAAGATGTGATGAAGCTTTCGGGACTGCGGCGCGGCAGCCAGAGATGTGTTGAACCGTGGCGAGCTGCGATTGGGTAGGTGTTTGCTATCCGGCGGCGGCGGTGGCTTCGACGGGTGACGGCGGTGCAACCGACGCCGGCTGCCAGGGGGGCAGGAAGGTGTCGTAGAAGAATGCGCAGTCGTCGCGAATTTGCTGCTCGTTCAAGCCGAATTGCTCAAGATCGTATTTGTGCTCGGACTCGTACTTGCGCTGCTTGTCGGCGCGCTTCTTCACGGTGGCGCGCAGCTTGGGCGTCATCTCGTGACCCAAGAACGTACACATCTCTTCCATGACGGTTTCGAAGTCGAGCATCATGCGGTCGTAGCGCACGATGTAGACGCGGCTGTGATCGATCGCGCCGCTTTGCCACTCTTCGTGGAAGCGTTCGAACAGCATGATGAAGGCGCGGTACATGCGCTCGAGCCAGCGCTTGCGGATCGCTTCGGGTTGGGACCAAAAGCCGAACGCGCGGTCCAGCACGCCCGTCACCAGGCTCATCGAGCTCGGGATGACGGCCAGCGGATCGCGCGCCATGTATAGGATTTGCGCTTCGGGAAAGCGCTGTTGAAACTGCGGCAGGCGAACCGCCAGCGAAAATAGCTTGGCTACGTTACGATCGGCGCGGTGTAGCACCAGGCTGCGCCGCCAAAGCTCCTCGAGCCAGGCAAAATCGCGCTGGGACGTGTCGCGGACTCGCGGATCGAACAGCGGATACGGATCCTCGTCTTCGAACGACAGGAAGAAGCCGTATAGGAAGAAGCCGTCCAGGTAGCGGAAGAGCATGCCCACGTCGTCGGTTTCGACGGAGCTGAGGCTGGTTTCGTGCGCCGCGGTGGAGTGAAATTTGGCGGGGCTGAGCTTCTCGAGCAGGGGCAGCACCGGTCGCAAAATGCGCTGCAGAACCAGCGACGGATAGAGCATCAGGAACAGCTCCATGCCCGAGCCGAAGCCCTCGTCGGACAAGAAGCGTTGCAGGAACGTCGTGCCCGTGCGCGGGTTGCCGACGAGCACGATGGGACGGTTGGCGCGCGTGCGCCTGAGGCGCGGAAAAAACACGGGATCGAGGGCCATGGCAACGGCGACGACCGTGCGCAGCAGCCCGAAGAGCACGGCCAAAAAGAAGGGTACGACGTACACGCGATGCGGACGCCGCAGCACGCCGTAGATCCGCGCCATTCTAGAGAGGATGTTGTTCATTGTGGGTCCACGCTCAGCTCGTCCGATAAGTCGCTTCGAAGGCCGAGATGAAGCGCTCCAGCTCGGGCCTGGGCAGGTGATTGATTCCGCCCGCCGTGCGCCGGCCTCCTCCCGTCGGAAAGCCTCGGCAGAAAACGTCGGCGCTGGTCGCCGCTTCGCGCGGAACGCGAACACTGACCACGTCGCCGCCGCTCTGCGGCGAGACGATCGCGACCGCGCAGCCGGCGTGAGCGCGCGCCAGATCATTGGCCAACGTGCCGATGACCCGGCGCGCCCAAGCGGCGTCGGGCATCAGGTAGATGACCGCGCCTGGTGCCTGGCGCAGCGGTTGGAGGCGCCGCGCGGCGGCCATGTCTGCGTCGTAGCCTTGCCTGATTTGGCCGTACAGCGGGGAAGCCTGGGCAAATTCGAGCGGGTCCGCGAACTTCAGCATCTCGTCGGCGAGTGCGGTGGGGACCACGTGCAAGTCGGCGAGAGACTCTCCGTACGCGTTGTAGTTGAGGCGAATGCCGAGCTCCTGGAGGGTCCGGGTTTGCGCTTCGTCGAGCCCGGTGCGCTCTGCCAACTGGCGCGCGTCGTCGAGCAGGCTGTCGCCGAAGGCGCCGACCACCGCCCACGGTCGCGCTCGACCGTCCAACCACCGGTCGACGAGCAGGCTCGTGCAGACGGTGGGCCCCAGATCGATGTGGTGCTCCAAACCCGGGTGCTCGGGCACTTCACCCGCGAAATGGTGGTCGAAGTACCGCACCCGCACCCCCGCCGCGAGCAGCGCCAACAAAGGCGCGCGGTTCACGTCGAGTGAGATGTCGAGCACCGTGCACTCGTCACCATTCACCGCCTGCACTCGCTCGAGCAGCGCGATATCGCGCTTCACGCCAGTAGTCAGGCTGCCGTCGCGTTCTGGGCCCAAGCGCAGTTGCTGCAGCGCACAGAGGCCATCTGCGTCACCGTTGAATGCGTAGTGGCGGGTCACGGTTCGAGCATGCCTCGTCGTTCGAGCAGGGCAACTACCGCGTCGGCGGCCGCTTCTGGAGAGAGAGCGGTGGTGTCGATGCGTAGCTCCGGGTTCTCCGGCGCCTCGTACGGAGAGTCGATGCCGGTGAAGTTCTTCAGCTCCCCGCGGCGAGCCTTTTTGTACAGGCCCTTCGGGTCACGCTCTTCGGCGACCGGTAGGGGCGTATCGACGAAGATTTCGATGAACTCGTCGGGGGCCAGCAGTGCGCGCGCCATGCGGCGCTCACTTTGGAACGGCGAGATGAAGGCGCTGCTCACGATCAAACCCGCGTCGACCATGAGCTTTGCCACCTCCGCGATGCGGCGAATGTTCTCGACGCGATCGGCGGCGGTGAAGCCGAGATCTTTGTTCAGGCCGTGCCGCACGTTGTCACCGTCCAACAGATAGGTGTGGCGACGGCGAGCGTGCAACTTTTTGTCGACCAGGTTGGCGATCGTGGACTTTCCGGCGCCAGACAGGCCGGTGTACCAGAGCAGGCAAGGCTTCTGGCCCTTGAGCGCGGCGCGCGCCGACTTGTTGACGTCCATGGCTTGCCAATGAACGTTCTGCGCACGCCGGAGGGCAAAATGCAGCATGCCGGCGCCTACCGTATCGTTGCTGATGCGATCGACCAGGATGAAGCCGCCGGTGTCGCGGTTCTCTTCGTAGGGATCGAAGGCCAGCGGCCGATCGAGCTCGAGGTTGCAAACACCGATCTCGTTCATTTCGAGCTTGGAGGTGGCGACGTGCTCGAAGCTGTTGATGTCGACCTTGTGCTTGATGGGCGAGATGGTGGCTTCCACCGTTTTGGCGCCGATCTTGAGCAAGTAGGTCCGGCCGCGCAGCAACGGCGCCTCGCTCATCCACACGATCGTCGCCTCGAATTGATTGGCGACTTCCGCGGGCGCGTCGGCGGCGCTGATCAGATCGCCACGTGAGACGTCGATCTCGTCCGTCAGCGTCAACACGATGGCTTGACCGGCGCTGGCCTTCGGCAGGTCACCGTCGCGCGTCACGATGCGTGCAACCTGGCTCACCCGCCCGGATGGCTGGACCCGCACTGAATCCCCCGGTTGCAACGAGCCGGCCACGATGGTGCCGGCGAAGCCGCGGAAGTCGGAGCTGGGCCGGTTGACCCATTGCACCGGCATGCGCAGCGGCTTGCTGGCCAGCAGCGACTCGTCCACCTCGACGGTGTTCAGCAGCTCCAACAGCGTTGGCCCTTGGTACCAGGGCATGGCCTGCGAACGTTCGACCACGTTGTCGCCGTTCAGCGCACAGATCGGAATACAGGTCACGGCAGCGATGCCGAGCTTTTGGGCGAGCTCGCCATAGTCTCGCTCGATGCGTTGGAACCGCTCCTGCGCGAACCCCACCAAATCCATCTTGTTCACCGCCAGCACGACGTGGCGCACGCCCAGCAAATGCACGAGAAAGCTGTGGCGTCGCGTCTGCGTCAGCACGCCTTTGGAAGCGTCCAGCAAGATCACGCTCAGGTCCGCCGTCGAAGCGCCCGTCACCATGTTGCGGGTGTACTGCTCGTGGCCGGGCGTGTCGGCGACGATGAAATTGCGCTTGTCGGTAGCGAAGTAGCGATAGGCGACGTCGATGGTGATGCCCTGCTCGCGTTCTGCCGCGAGACCGTCGAGCAACAGCGCGTAGTCGAGCTCGCCACCACGCGTGCCCACCTTCTTCGAATCCTTCTCGAGCGTCGCGAGCTGGTCGTCGAAGAGCGCGTTCGACTCGTACAACAAGCGCCCGATCAACGTGCTCTTGCCGTCGTCGACGCTGCCGCAGGTGTTGAAGCGCAACAGGCCTCGCTGCAGGCGCTGTAGCATTTCGGGATCGATGTCTGGGCCCGACGCCCGCGAAAAAGCTTGCATCAGAAGTAGCCCTCCTGCTTCTTCTGCTCCATCGAAGCCGAGGCGTCGAAGTCGATCAGGCGACCTTGACGCTCCGAGGTGCGGGACGCAGACATTTCACGGATGACGGCCGGCAGCGTCTCCGCGTCCGACTCGAGAGCGCCGGTGAGCGGATAGCAGCCGAGGGTCCGAAAACGCACCTTCTTCAGCATCGGCTGCTCACCCGGCAATAGCCGGAAGCGGTCGTCGTCGACCATGATGAGCGTGCCGTCGCGCTCCACCACCGGCCGTTCGCGACTCAAATACAGCGGCACGATGGGCACGTTCTCGAGGTAGATGTACTGCCAGACGTCGAGCTCGGTCCAGTTGGAGAGCGGGAACACGCGCATGGATTCGCCCTTGTGTTTGCGCGCGTTGTACAGCCGCCAAAGCTCGGGCCGCTGAACCTTGGGGTCCCAACGGTGTAGCGCCGTGCGAAACGAGAAAATGCGTTCCTTGGCGCGAGACTTCTCTTCGTCGCGGCGAGCGCCGCCAAAGGCGGCGTCGAAGCGATACTTGTCGAGCGCTTGCTTGAGCCCCTCCGTCTTCCAAACGTGAGTGTGAACGGCCGAGCCGTGATCGAAGGGATTGATGCCCAACGCCCGCGCCTCCGGATTCTGATGAACCAGAAGCTCCATGCCGGCCTCGGCGGCGGCGCGATCGCGGAGCGCGTACATGTCGCGGAATTTCCAGGTGGTGTCGACATGCAGCAAAGGGAACGGCGGCCGGGCGGGGTAGAAGGCTTTCCGAGCCAAGTGCAGCATCACGGCGCTGTCTTTGCCGATGGAGTACAGCATCACCGGTCGTTCGACCTCGGCGACGACCTCACGCATGATGTGAATGGCTTCGGCTTCTAGGCGCTCGAGGTGGGTGAGGGACATCGGTTGCATGAATGCCACGGGAAACAGGCCTCCAAGCGAGTGGCAGGGACACTTGAAGTTTTCGCGTACCCAAAAATTTGCGTCCGCTTCGACGAGCGCGATGGCTCCGTCGAGAATGCCGAAGTCTACATCGATAGGCCCGCGAGATGCGCGCCCCAAATGTCGTTTGCCGTTGAATCTGAAGTGCGCGCCAGCGCTCCGCTGACGCACGATGCCAACGGGTATGGCCGCCTCCATATACGCAACAACTCCACACTGAACAGCTGCGGAAATGCGCATCACCGGGCTGGAAGAATCTAGCCACGCGCCACTAGCCCCCGACGACTACCAATAGCCGTTGAGAGGCACCTTGAAGAGTGAGATAAAGATTCATGCGTTTTCGCCTGCTCGCGGTGAGCGTGCTCGCCGCCTTCGCGTTTCAAGGAGTTGCGCTCGGCGACACGCCCGCCAAGGCGCCGGCCTGGCAGCAATTCGACCAGGAGGACGGCATCCTCATGTTCCGGCGGGACGTGCCGGGCAGCGACATCGTGGCGCTGCGGGGTGAGGGTTTCGTGGAGGCGCCCATCGCGCGCGTCACCAGCGTGCTCATCGATCGCAAGCGCGCAACCGAGTGGATCGATCGCTTGGTCAAGACGAAAGAGCTGCGAAAGATCAGCGAGACCGAGTCGATCAACTGGAACCACGTCAAGACCCCGACCCCGCTGAAGGATCGTGATTTCGTGTTCAAGACCGTCTTGACCACGGATCCGGCCAAAAAGCAGGTGCTTTTCAGCTACTACTCGGTAAAGGACTCGGCGGCCCCCGAGACGGACGACTACGTGCGCGGCTACTTCCAACAGAGCAAATTCGAGCTCACGATGGCCTCGCGGAAAAACAAAGACGGCACCGTCACCAAGGGCACCATCGTCGTTGCCGAAGTGATGGTGGATCCGCGGGGCTCGGTGCCGACCTTCATGGTGAACCTGGTGCAACGCAGCTGGCCCTTCAAAACGCTCACCGCGCTGCGCAAGCAAGCCGCCAAGCCGGACGTGAAAGACGACCCGCGTGTCGTCGAGCGCCTGACCCGTGAAGGCTTCTTCGAGGCCGGAGTTCCATGAGCGTGTATGAGTCCGTTCGCGTCGACATACGGCAGTTTCTGGCCACGAACTACGAAATCGAGCTGGACGCGCTGGCGCCGGACGCCACCTTGGAAGGCTCCGGGTTCGACTCCCTGGGGCTGTTGGGCATCGCGACCTTGCTCGAGAACAAGTACGGCTTGAAGTTCGACACACAATCGATGTTCCGAGTGCATACCTTCCAGGACCTAATCGCGGTCGTGAAGGCGAAGTGTACGGAGCTGGCCTGAGCTTTCCGCAGGGCTCACGGGGGCATCAGCGAGAGCGCGTGGTGATCACGGCCATGGGTCTGGTCACCCCGCTCGGCTTGGGGGTCGAAGCATTCTGGGAAGGCCTCACTAGTGGCCGGAGCGGCGTGCGGCGCATCACGCTGTTCGATGCCAGCAAAGACCGGGTGCAGATCGCTGCCGAGATCGAGAATTTCGAGCCGCGTCGCTTCTTGGACTTCAAAGACGCCAAGCGCCTGGCGCGCGTCGCGCAGCTCGCCATCGCCGCGTCCGAGCTTGCGCTTGCCGGGGGGGCCCTCGACGGCCTGGACAAGCAGGACGTCGGCACCATCGTGAGCAGTGGCATCGGCGGTCCCGATGCGATCTTCGACGCCGTTTCCGCGCGGCTGGCAGGTCAGGCAGTCTCGCCCTTGTTCATTCCCTTGGCGATGACGAACCTGGCCGCGGGGGTCATTGCCCATCGCTACGGGCTCGCGGGGCCCAGCTACTCCCCGGTCAGCGCCTGCGCGTCGTCGGCCGACGCTATCGGCCAAGGCTTCCGGTCGATTCGCGACGGCTACGCCAGCGCGTGTCTCGTAGGCGGCGCCGAAGCCGCCATCAATCCCGTCGTTATGTCGGGGTTTGCCAGCTTGCGAGCCTTGTCACAAAGGAACGATGAGCCAGCCCTGGCGGCGCGTCCGTTCTCGGCCGACCGTGACGGCTTCGTGCTGGGTGAGGGCGCTTGCGTGCTCTTGCTCGAGTCGCTGGCTTCGGCGCAACGGCGCGGGGCTCATGTCTATGCCGAGGTCTGCGGTTACGCGCAGACCAGCGACGCGCATCATCTTACGGCGCCGCTGCCTGATGGCCAACGTGCCGCCCGGGCGATCCAGCTCGCGCTGCAAGACGCGGGGCTCCCTGCCAGCGCGGTGGACTACGTGAACGCTCACGGCACCGGAACCGTGCTTTCTGACCCGGCCGAAACACGCGCGCTTCATTTGGCTCTCGGCGAGCACGCCAAGCAGGTCGCGGTGAGCTCGACCAAGTCGATGCACGGGCACCTTCTGGGGGCGGCCGGTGCGGTCGAGGCCGCGATTTGTGCGCTGGCGATCGAGCGAGGCGTCGTGCCGCCGACCATCAATCTCGCGCTTCCCGACCCGGCCTGCGACCTCGACTTCGTGCCGAACGAAAGCAGAAAGCGCCAGGTCGACGTCGCCGTTACGACGTCAATGGCCTTCGGCGGCCACAACGTGGCGCTCGTCCTCCGGCGCGCTGCCTGAGGTGTCGCGGTTTTGTTTCCGCGCGCTCGTCGTGGTGAAGGAACGATTTTGTGACGAATCGGTGATCGCCGTGGGGCGGCGCGGGCCACAGGGCTTCGGAATGCATTTCGTCGAAACCCTCGAGGGTTCAGTCCCTGGCCTGCTCCGACCCTCACTGGGGATGTGCGGCGGGCGGGCCACATTGCTTAGGTTTGCGACTGGTTTCCTGCTCGCGGGGCTGTGCGCGTGCTCGTCGGACGATAAGGGCGGCGGCGCTCCCGCGGCCGCGGGCAGCAGTACCGCCGAGGGGGGAACGAGTGGCGGAGGCTCTGCGCCCGTGGCTGGCAGCTCGGCGAAAGGCGCCCTCGGAACGTTTACGATCGCGCTGAATCCGGCCATCGAGGACGATCCCCCGTACGCGTCGATTTTTGGCAAAGTGTACGACGGGCCGTACCCGACCGACGTCATCGAGACGGTAATCGCTAGCGACGACAACTGCACGGTCTACGAATACTCGCTCCAGGCCTGCTACGACCCCAGTTGCACGGGCGATCATACGTGCGTCGCCGAGAACGTGTGTGAAGCCAAGCCCTCGCTCGCGAGCGTGGGAGACGTCAACGTCACCGGTATCGGCGCCTCGTCGTTGAAGCTCAGCGCGACGAACCTGAATTATCAGTATCCGCTCGACCTGCCGTATCCTGGCATCAGCGAAGGAGAGCCCGTCACCCTCAGCGCGTCCGGTGGCGCGTTCTCTGCGTTCACCGTCTCGGCAAAAGGCGTGGCGCCCCTCACCACTTCGGAGCCGAGCTATAGCGTCACCAACGGTCAGGCGTTGACCGTGACTTGGGCCCCCGGCGCTGCGACCGTCGATGCTGAAATCACGGCGACCCTCAACATCAGCAAGCACGGCGGCAGCGCTGGCTACATGTTGTGCACCACGACCGACACCGGCACGCTCACCATCGGGGCGAAGGTGCTAAAAGCGCTGGTAGAGCTAGGCGTCGCGGGCTTTCCGGAGCTGTTGCTCACACGTAGCACGCACGGGCAGGCAACCGTAGCCGCGGGAACCATCGCGCTCGACGTAGAAGCGGTGGCCAAGCCTCCTTTGAACATTGAAGGGTACTGCTCGTGCTTCAACGACTCCGATTGTGGCTCTTGCTCGGACAAGACGAAGACGTCCTGCGATTCACTCAAAAGGCTCTGCAAAACTCCATGAGATCCATGAACGGCAAGGTGGGCACGGTAGCGACGACCAATGCGGTGGCATTCGTCACTGGTTGTGCGGCGGTGGCGCTGCTCGTAGCGGGGTGTGGTGGCGGTGATTCGGGCTCCGATACGACTGGCGGTGCGGCTGGCACATCGCCCGCGGTGGGCGCGGCAGGGTCGGCGGGGTCGCCGAGCAGCGGAGGCTCTGCAGTCGGCACCAGCGGCGCGACAGGCAACAACGCAGACGCCGGCACGTCCAGCAACAACGGAGACGCCGGCACCTCGAGCAACAGCGGACACGCGGGCACTTCGAGCGGCGGCGGCAGCGCCGGCACTTCGAGCGGTGGCGGTTCGTCGAGCGGTGGTGGCTCGGCGGATTGCAGCGACGTGACGCCCATTTCCAAAGCCACGTGCACGGCCGGCGAAAGCAACTGTTTCAGCTTCTTCGTCGCCAGCCGCGCGCGCATGTTCAAATTGGCGCAAGCATTCAACGGCAGCACCAAGGGTTGGGGCGGTGATTTTCGATACGGAACCGCCGACGGGCTGACCGGCGCGGACAAGCTGTGCAGCGAGATCGCCGAAGAGAGCTTGCCCGGAAATTGCCGTAAATGGCGGGCATTTTTGACCACGTCGAAGGTGAACGCGATCGATCGAGTTGGCAGCGGGCCCTGGTACGACCGCCTCAACCGAACGATTGCCAACGACCTGACGGAGCTCGCGGCTACTCGCCCCGGTGGTATCACCGTTTCGACCATCCTCAACAACTTGCCGAACGAAGACGGCACGCCCCACCACAACGAAGAGGCAGACTGCGCCAACGCCAACTCGTGCGCCGACAACCACGACGTGCTCACCGGCTCTGATTCGGACGGAAAGGCCTGCACGGCGGCCACGTGCGCTGGTATCGGCGGCATGGGCATGGGTATGGGCATGGGTGGCGGGAGCATCACCGACTGGACGTGCCAAGACTGGACGCTCGGCACCGCCATGTCCGGAATCGCTCCTCGCTGCGGTCACACCTGGCCTTCGATGACGGGCAGCGCCGACGACTGGATCAGCAGGCTGACCGAGAACGGGTGTGCGCCCGGCTTCAATCTGGTGCAGAACGGCGGCCCGATGCCGACCGGCAACGGCTCGGTCGGCGATGGCGGTGGGTACGGCGCGATTTATTGCCTGGCCCTGAGCGAGTGATCCGTCCGTTTCCAGGCCTTGCGGGTCGTGCCAACCGGGCTGCACGGCGCTGGACGGCGTTCGTGGCGCTGCTGGCGATCGCAGGGGTGCTTGCCGGCGTGGCCTGGATTCGTGGCGAGCGCCTGCGGGCCATTGCGACGTTGAAGTCGCGGCTGGCGCTGCGCGTCGAAGGCACGGAGGGCCTGCTTTGGCCGACGCGCTTGACCAACGTGGCTTTCGACGTTTCGCCGAACCTGAGCATCGACGTAGCGCGCGTGGAGCTTGGATGGTTCCCCGGGCAGCAAAAGCGAGCCCACGGGGTCGTGCTTCGGGGCCGCGCGCCACTCGACACTTTCTGGGAAGAAGCTCGGCGGTTCGCCGTTCCCGCCGACTTCGAGGTGATGGACGCCCGTATCGACCATACTGACCCGTCCGGCAGAAAGCTGAGCGCCGACGTCGTGTCGTTCGAGCCGGGCACGCGGCTCGATCATCTTCATCTCCGATCGCTCCGCGCCTTCGGTACGACGTTTGGTGACCTGCACTCGTGGGTGAGTCGACCAAGCACCGCTCTCCAGGTTCGGCTCGCCCGGGACCCGGACGACTCGAAGGCCGTCAAGCTTGCCGTCTCCCGGAGCCCGAGGGAGGGAGTCGAGTGGGTCGTCGATACTCCGAGCCAGCCTTTTTCGGAATGGGCAGGGCGGATGGGGCTCGAGATCGACGAGACTTGGGCGGAGGCCGTCGTCGTCAGTATCGGATCGGTGATCGTGCCGGATTCGCCAGCCTACCCTGCGCGCGCCAATTTCCGCTTCACCCTCGACAATTGGCATCGGCCTAGTTGGCCAGAAGCGACGCTGTTGACGGGGCGCTCCGGTGCGATCGCGCTTCGCATTTCTCCCGGACCCGCCGCGACCCAGGCCATCACGCGCGTGGAAGTCGCCGCGGGGCTATTTTCACTGGTGGGCAGCGGACAACTGTCGTTCGGTCAGCCTACTCGCCTCGCGTTCGACGCTCATGGCGAGCTGAGCTGCGCTCGCTTGCTCGCGCACCTGCCGGCTTCCGCGTACCGCTCGCGAGTTCAAGCCTATCTCGTCGGTCGTCACGAAGAGTCGGCAATCGAGCCCAGCGTTCGCCTCGAGCTCGCCGTTCGGGCGGAAGCTCCCCGCGGCCTGCCGTTGAAGTTTCGTTGGCACCTCCACGCCGGCTGCGGCCTTCCCGAGATGAACGAAGACTGACGAATCAGCGCGAGCATCTGCGACTTCCAGTAACGAGGAACGCAGCTGACGTGCGAGACGATGAGCCTCGCTGCAGATTGCCACGCCGCTAGCGTCATATGCGGTACATCATTGCTCGCTCACGCGCTTGACCTTGCTGAGCAGCAGCGGGCCAGCCTAATGTCACTCGCTATGACGAGCGCTGTCCGCGAGTTGGCGCGAGGGATTTGGCGATTGCTGCCGGCGGCGGCGCGCACGTCGCCGCGGGTGGTGGCGCTCAGACGCCGCTTGGAAGAGGCACGCTTCGGAAATTCGAGCCGCTATTGGGAGCAGCGCTATGCCCGTGGCGGCACTTCGGGCGAGGGGTCTTACGGGCGTCTCGCCCTATTCAAAGCCGAGTTCTTGAATGACTTCGTCGAACGCCGAGGCATTCAATCAGTAGTCGAATTCGGTTGCGGCGATGGACATCAACTCTCGCTGGCACGCTATCCGAGCTACTTGGGCTTCGACGTCGCTCCCACCGCCATCGAGCTTTGCACCAAACGCTTCGCCGCCGACGCCAGCAAGCGCTTCATGCTGCACGACTCGTTACGCGAGCCGGCGCCGGTTCAGGTGGCCGAGCTCGCGCTCTCGCTGGACGTCATTTATCACCTGGTGGAGGACGAGGTCTTCGACGCCTACATGCGGCACGTGTTCGCGGCGGCGAAACGCTACGTCATCATCTACGCCTCGAACCAAGAAGCGCCGTCTCCCGCGCCCCACGTGCGCCATCGGCGCTTCACCGACTGGGTCGAACGGCACGAGCCAGGTTGGCGCGTCGAGAGCCACACGCCCAATCGCTACCCACCGTCAATATCGGACGGCGGCGAAGTGAGCTTCGCTGACTTCGTGGTGTTTGCACCGACCGCCTTGGGCTGAGCGTTCCTGCCCTAGGCGAGGGCACCCGGTCCGTCACTCTTCGGGGTGGAGCTTCGCGCGCGGGCGAGCCGCCGGGTGGAGGTTTTTTGCACACTTGGCCAGTGACCGTAGAAAACGCCGTCCGTACGGTCATGGGCTCGGGAACGGCCGGACTTTTTTGCGGAATTGGAAGATTGATTACCAATTCAGCGGAGCTTCCGACAACTACCTACGCCCCAATTGCGCACACCAACAGGAACGCTCCAGGAGCCTTTGCGGCCCTGGGAGGATCGCATGCAAACGAAACTGCCGCTGACGCTCGTTTTCGGATTGTCTCTAGGAATTTCAGCCTGCTCCATCACCCCCGACGACCCGAGCTCCGGGGGAAGCGGCGGAGCGTCCGTCGGCACCAGCGGCTCGGCCACCGGCGGCTCCCCCACCACGGCGGGAAGCGCGAGTGGCGGAATGGCGAGCAGCGGCTCTTCGACCGGTGGAACCGCGAGCGCCGGGACTGCCAGCGGCGGCACCGCGAGTGCCGGGACTGCCAGTGGCGGCACCGCGGCTGGCGGCACAACGGCGGGCGGAAGCTCCAGCGGCGGCGCTTCGATGGGCGGAAGCTCCAGCGGCGGCGGCGGCGCGGGCGGTAGCGGAAATAGCAGCGCCGCAGTTCCTAGCAAGGGCTGTGGCATGAAGGATGGCGCCAAGACCCTGACCACTGGCGGCATGTCGGTTGCGAGCGGTCTGGCCACGTCGACCCGACTCAAGATCATGAGCGGCGGAATGAGCCGCGAATACATCATCGACATTCCCGCGGACTACGACCCGTCGCACCCGTACCGCCTGATTTTTTCTTGGCACCAAGCGTACGGCTCGGACACCGGCAACGCGATTGGCCAGCATCCGGCCGGTGACGGGCCCAACTTCGATGCGAAGAACTACTCCTATTTCGGGCTCCACCGCGAAGCGACGGCGGCCAACCAGCCTGCCATCTTCGTGTCGCCGGCGGGTATCGGTAACCTGCCCTGGGACGACACCCGAGACGTCG
>JBEQSW010000586.1:0-4063 GCA_040348565.1 Myxococcales bacterium
GACCATCACCCTGGCCGCCGTGTACACGCCCATCGGCTTTCAAGGTGGTCTCACGGGCGCGCTGTTCCGAGAATTCGCGTTCACGTTGGCCGGCGCTGTCTTCATCTCCGGGCTGGTAGCGCTGACGCTGTCGCCCATGATGTCGTCGCGTTTGCTCAAGGCCGAGCATTCGCAAGGACGGTTTCCGCGCCTGGTCAATCGGGCTTTCGAAAGCCTGAAGCGCGGCTACGGTCGCCTGCTCGACGGCACGCTGCACCGGCGGCCGCTCGTGTACATCGTCTGGGGGACGCTCTCGCTCCTGGTCGTGCCCCTGTACCTGTTCAGCCCCGCCGAGCTGGCGCCGAACGAGGACCAGGGCGTGGTGTTCGGTGCCATCGACGTTCCGCCGAACGCGACGCTCGAGCAGCTGACTCCCTACACCTTGCAGGTCAACGACGCGTTCTCGTCGGTGCCCGAGTTCTACCAAAGCTTCCAGATCACGTTCCCCACCGCCGGCTTCGGCGGCGCGCTGTTGAAGCCGTGGGACGAGCGCAAGCGCAGCGTGTTCCCGATCCAGGGCGAGCTATTCGCGAAAACCAGCAACATTGCCGGCATTCGCGCGCCCGTGTTCTTGCCGCCGGCCCTGCCTAGCGCCGGTTTCTTCCCCGTCGAGTTCGTGATCGCCTCCACCGAGGAGCACGACAAGCTGCTCGGCTACGCGCAAAAAATCGTGGAAGAAGCCACGAAGAGCGGACAGTTCGCGTTTCCGCCCGTCACCGACGTACGCATCGATCAAGCCAAGAGCGAGATCGTCATCGACCGCGACAAGGTGGCGTCGATGGGCCTCAACATGCAGCAGGTCGGCGCCGATTTGGCCTCGATGTTGGGCGGCAATTTCGTCAATCGCTTCAGCATCGACGGGCGCAGCTACAAGGTCATCCCTCAGATCGAGCGCGCGGCGCGGCTCACCACCAGCCAGCTACCCGACATTCACGTCTCTGGGCCCAACGGCACCCTGATTCCGCTCGACGCGATCGCGAGCGTGCGCGAAGGCATCGAGCCGCGGACGTTGAATCGCTTTCAGCAGCTCAACGCCATCAAGATCTCGGGCGTGGCCCCGCGCTCCGTGAACGAAGGCCTGAAGGTGCTGGAGACAGCGGCCGCCAAGGTGTTGCCGCCCGGCGCCCGCACCGACTACACGGGCGAGTCGCGACAGCTTCGCCAAGAGTCCGGCAAGTTCTTGCCCGCCATGGGCTTGGCCATTTTGCTGATTTTCTTGGTGCTGGCGGCGCAGTTCAACTCCTTCCGCGACCCGCTGGTGGTGCTGCTGGGCTCGGTGCCGCTCGCCATGTTCGGCGCGCTGATCTTCACCTTTTTGAAATTCGCCGGCCCTCCCGGCATGAGCTTCAAGCTCACCGAAGGGTGGACGACGACGCTGAACATCTATTCGCAGGTCGGGCTCGTCACGCTGGTCGGGCTCGTGGCCAAGAACGGCATTTTGATCGTGCAGTTTGCCAACTCTCAACAGCAGGCCGGCCACAGCAAGCTCGAAGCCATTCAATCGGCGGCCCTCACGCGCCTGCGCCCCATCTTGATGACGACGATTGCCACCGTCGCCGGTCACTTCCCGCTCACGTTGGTGACGGGCCCCGGCGCCGTCGCCCGGAATTCCATCGGCATCGTGCTGGTGGGCGGCATGCTGATTGGCACGCTGTTCACCTTGTTCGTCGTCCCCTCGCTATACGTTCTGATCGCCCAGGACCACGGGCACGATCGCGAGCGCGACGTCAACGATTCCGGCCGTATTCCCAGCCAGTCCGGTCATGACCTGGCGCCCGAGCTCGAACCCGAGCTGCAAGGGACGGGTTAAGGGGCTGGGCGGCGGCCGCGACCAGGCTTCCCGCCCATCCCACTCGCTCGTGCTCGTGCTCGCCGCCAAACGCGGCTATTTGAGGGGGAGTGAAGCTCACCATTTGTTCCGCTGCTGCCGCCGCGCTCGGGCTCGCGGCATCGGTCGCGCACGCCGGTGATCTGGACGACGTCAAGAAGCGCGGGGAGCTCCGCTGGGGCGGCGATCTACAAGGCGGCGAGCCATACGTGTTCGAGGACGAGCAGCACCCGGGCAAGATCCAGGGCTTCGAGGTCGAAATCGCCGACGCGCTGGCGCACGAGCTGGGGGTGCGCGCCAAGTTCATGCAGAACGATTGGTCGAACCTGGTTCCGGCGCTCGAGCGCGGTGACTTCGACGTCATCTTGAACGGCTTGGAAGAGACGCCCGAACGCCGCGCGCGCATTCGCCTATCAGCGCCGTACTACACGTACGGGGAAACGCTGACGGTTCGAGCAGGCTCGAAGATCGAAACGCTCGCGGATCTGAAAGGCAAGCGCGTCGGCACGCTGAACCAGACCGTAGCCAACGACATCCTCAAAGCCTCGCCGTTGGAGGTCGTGCTCTACGAAGGCCAGCAAGAGCCGTACATGGATCTGGCAAAGGGCCGCACCGACGCGGTGCTGCTGGATCACGTCATCGCCGATCGCTACGGCTGCGTGCTGAAGGAGCTGCGTTGCCTACCGAACGACGTCGCGCGCGGCCACTACGTGCTCGGTATCGGAAAAGACGCGCCCGCCCTGCAAGATGCCATCAACCAGGCGCTCGGCGCGCTCCAGCGCTCGGGCAAGCTGGAAGGCATCTTGACCCGTTGGAAACTTTGGGATGCGCGCCAAAAGCCGACGGAGCCGGCGCCGGTTCCTAGCAGCATCGCGCCTGGCCACGCCGGGCCGTCCGGCGCCGAAGCAAACCGCACCGTAGCTCCCCTCGGCGCAGCGACGCCGAGCTCGGAACCCAGCGCCGCGCCGGCGCGTCACTTCGGCGCTGGGCACGCGCTGCTCTTCCTGAAGGGGGCGCTGGTCACGTTGCTGATTTCGTTCTGCTCCTTCGCTCTGGCTTCGCCGCTCGGCATCGCGCTTGCCACGTTGCGTCTTTACACGGGTCGCCCCGGTCGCTGGCTGGCGGCCGCCTACGTCGAGGTGTTCCGCGGCACGCCGCTGTTGTTGCAGCTGTACGTGCTGTACTTCGGCTTGGCCGACGTCATCCGCCTGGATCCGATGACCGCCGCCGTGCTCGGTCTGGCCCTCAACTACGGAGCCTACGAAGCCGAGGTGTATCGCGGCGCGCTGTCTTCGGTGCCCCACGGCCAAACCGAGGCGGCGCGAGCGCTGGGGCTTAGCCGTTGGCAAGCGCTGCGACACGTGGTCTTTCCGCAAGCGCTGCGCACGGCGCTGCCGGCGGTAACGAATGATTTCGTGGCGCTGCTCAAAGACTCGTCGTTGATCAGCGTGATCACCGTCGTCGAGCTCACCAAGCGGATGACCATTTTGGCGGTGGAGCTGCGCGACTGGATCACGCCTGGATTGATGTGCGCGGCGCTGTACTTCGTGATGAGCTTTCCGCTCGCGCGCTGGGCGAGGCGCATCGAGCGCAGCTTGGAACCAACACCGGCGGCCGAAGCCGGCAACGCTGCAGGGGCCGTATGAGCGGCGAAAAAGTGATTCGGCTGCTGAGCGTGGGCAAGCGTTTCGGCTCGCGCCAGGTGTTGCGCGGCATCGAAGCCGAGGTGAAGCCCGGCGCCATCGTCTCGCTGGTCGGCGCTTCGGGGTCGGGCAAGACCACGTTGTTGCGCTGCCTCAACGGGCTCGAGACCATCGACGCCGGCCAAATCGAGATCGCCGGCCACGCGGTGGGGCCCAACCCGAGCGACACCGCGCTCACTCTGCTGCGTGCCGACGTGGGCATGGTGTTTCAAGACTACCAGTTGTTTCCGCACCTCTCGGTGCTCGACAATTTGTGCCTAGCCCCGCAAGTGGTGCGCAAAGTGGCCCGCCCCGAAGCCGAAAAGCGCGCGCGTCACCTGCTCGAGCAGGTGGGGCTGGGCGACCGACACGGCTCGCGGCCGAGCGAGCTTTCCGGCGGACAGAAACAGCGCGTGGCGCTGGCGCGCGCGCTGGCCCAAGACGTCAAAGTGTTGTTGTTGGACGAGCCCACGAGCGCGCTCGACGCCCGCACTCGCGACGAGATCGTCGGCAT
>JBEQSW010000599.1:0-4772 GCA_040348565.1 Myxococcales bacterium
ATCGAACCCGCGGCACCGCAGACCGAGCGCCAGATAGCGACGGGGCGAAGGACTCGGAGCGAGCGACGGCTGCTGCGACGAAGGACGGCGCGGAGCGAGGTACGGAAAGCGCGGAAGAATCGACGGACGGCGATCGTCTTCCGGTCGGCCCGATTCCGCGCGGTCTGCCGCCAGTGACGGGCCCGCAGCACTACCAAGTGCAATTCAGCACCGTCGAAGAGCACGTGCAGCTCGTCGTGCGCGCCAAGGAGCTGCTCGCCCGGAGCCGCCCCGGCGTGACCCTCGGCGAGCTGCACCTCGAAGCCATGAAGTCGCTCGTGGCTTCGCTCGAAAAACGTCGATTCGCCGTCACCGACCGACTGCAACGTCACGCGCCGGGGCGCGACATCCGCAGCGACGGCACCGCGCCGGAAAGTGGCACCACCCGCGAAAGCAAAGCCGTTTCATCACCGCGCCAGCGCGGTAAAGAGACGGCCGAGCATCAGCGACAGCGCGAACGCGAGTCCAAGGCGAGCGACATTGCGCCGCTGGACGGCGAAGAGATCAACCAGGACGCCGCGACGGCTCCTTGCCAGCGGGACGGAGAAACCGCAGACGTTTCACCACCGCGCCAGCGCGACTACGAGGCGAATAGGCGCCAGCATCAGCGCGAGCGGGAGTGCGAACGCGAGCACCAGCGCAAGGCGAGCGACATTGCGCCTTTGGGCAGCGAAGAGATCGACACGGACGCCGCGGCGGCGCTCTGCCAGCGGGGCGACGAAATCGCAGACGTGTCACCGCCGCGCCGGCGCAGTAACGAGACGACCGAACATCAGCGTCAGTGCGAGCGCGAGCGCGAGATGGGCGGAACTTCGCCGCTGGGCGGCGAAGAGATCGACGTGGACGACGCGACGGCGCTTTGCGGAGCTCAAGATGAGCGCCGGCGCGGTCAGCATGGCCAGCGGGGCGACGAAATCGCAGACGTGTCACCGCCGCGCCAGCGCGGTAACAAGACGAGCAAGCACTCGCACGATGCGGGCGATGCTACGGCTCTGGACGGCGAAGCGACGAGCGCGGGCGCTGAATGGCCGCGCCAGCGCGGTGGGGAGGCGAGCCGGCGCGAGCCCGAGATTGTCGAAATTGGGGAGATTGAGGAAGAAGGCGGGGATTTGGTGTCACCGCGCTGGCGCGGCGAGCCGGGCGGTTCGCGGCGCGGTCGTTATGTCCCGGCGGTCGAACGGCGGGAAGTGTATCGACGCGACGATGGGCGCTGCACGTTTGTCGACGCGCGGGGCGAACGCTGTTGCGAAACTCGCTACCTGGAGCTGCACCACTTACAACCATTTGCCAGAAACGGCGACAGTGTCGCCGCCAACCTAGCGCTGCGTTGCGCGGCGCACAATGCACTCGCGACCGAAGGAGATTTCGGACGGCAGCTCATCATGGCGCGCCGCGACTCGCCACGGCATGAGGCGTTCGCGCGACAACGACTCGTTGTCTTCGAGGAGAAGAGCTGAGCCGTATCTCGCGCCCGGCTACCCCAGCACGATCGCTTCGTTGGCTTGGGTGCGGACGGCGCCAACAGCAATCCTGACATGCGCGACAAAAGCGAGCGCGCCGGACTTGCAACGACCGAGTGCGTACGCCCTCAGCTACCACGGCGAACGGCGCGCGACCTTGCGCTTCGCGGACCGCCGCTTCGCGGGCCACCGCTTCGCGCACCGCCGCCTCGTGCATCGTCGCTTCGTGCACCGTCACGCTGTTTTCGCGCGGCAGCATTCGTGCTCGAAGAGCTCGCGCTCCTTCGCTTGAGTGCACGTCTTTGCCAATTTGCGCAATCCAAAGCAGAAGCACCGCCGGTTTCGCGCGGACCGCTTGGCTTTGGCCCCATTGCTCCGTCGCGCCAGTGAAGGGGCGTGCGACGCCGATTCAGGCTCACCACTTGCGGCTTTACCGCCTTTGGTTCCACGCATTGCGAAGACGCGCGCGGCGCCGTTTGGGCAGCATCCCTTGTCGAGCGACCGTGCCGCCCGTCGCCCCTGTCGAGCGACCGCGCATTCGCTCATCGCCCCCGTCGAGCAACCGTGCATTCGCCCGTCACCGAGGGCAGCGCCCGACCCTCCGCTTCGCGCATCGCCGCTTCGCGCACCGTCGTTTCGCGCACCGTCGCTTCGCGCACCATCGCTTCGCGCATCGTCGCTTCGCGCAGCGTCGCTTCGCGGATCGCCGCCTCGCGCACCGTCGCTTCGCGCACCGTCGCTTCGCGCATCGTCGCTTCGCGCATCGTCGCTTCGCGCATCGTCGCCTCGCGCATCGTCGCCTCGCGCATCATCGCTTCATTCATGCGGTTCGCGGGCTGGGCGCGTGGCGATGTCGGCGGGCAAAAGCTTGGGTGCCTTGAGTTGGAGCGGAGGTCGGTTGCAAAGCGGCGACGGACGGCGTTCGTGCCGCTGCGAGAACGGGTTCGTTGGCCCCAGGGCGGCATGGAGCCGTCGTGTCGAGCGTGGCGCGCGGCAGTGCACGAAGGTTGGGTCGAGGGGTTGGGGTAGATGTGGGTGAACGGGCGTGAACGGGCGGACATACCCGTGAACTTGGCGGCGAGCGAGGTGGGGCGAAGGGCTTGCGGGAGCCCAATAAAGGCCTTTCGGGAGCGCGCGGAGCCTGGCACGCTGGTTGCTGGGAGAGGTCGCTCGCGCTCGTTTTCCGAAGGAGCTTTCATGCGCTTGATCCGTCTCGTTCCATTCGCGTTGGTGTTCGGCTTGGTCTCGGCGTGCGGCGGGAGTGATACGTCCAGCTCGGGCGACACGGGACCGAGCATTGGCTTGGAAGAGCTGCCGGCAAAATACGCCGACGCCGTCTGCCAAGTGTTCACCAGCTGCGTCGGAGATTTGTACGACATCTTTCGACCGGGCGAGACGTGCTTGAAAGACTTCTCGACCGCGGTCGAAGAAGGGCTGGCGACTTTGCCGGACGCGGTCGACGCGGGGCGCGTGAAGTACCACGGCACCAAAGTGCAAAAGTGCTTGGACGAGCTCGCGGCCGGGGGCTGCGACACGCTGAGCAATCGCCAACCCGAAAGCTGTAAGGCGGCGCTGGAAGGCACCGTCGAGACCGGCGGCGACTGTACGATGGACGCCGAATGCGTGGGTCAGCAGTATTGCAAGACCAGCAACGCTTGCCCGGGCCAGTGCGCGCCCTACGAAAAAGCCGGCGGCGCTTGCACCAGCAACGACAATTGCGCGAGCGGCCTCAAGTGCGGTGACAACCGGCACTGCGTGGCGCCTTCGGAGGAGGGCGAAGCGTGCGAGCAAGGCGAGCCCAAGTGCGTCGACGGCCTGGTGTGTCTGGGCCAAGACGCGACCGCGAAGACGCCCGGCAAGTGCTACACCATCGAAGAAGCGCTCAGCGGCAAGGAGGGTGAAGATTGCTCGTTGGACGGGCATTTGTGCGCGCCCGCCTTCGCCTGCGAAATCACGTCCATTGCGCCGTTGGGCGGCCAATGCGTGGCCAAGGTCGACTCGGGCGCCGCGTGTCGCGCCGCTTTTCCCGACGAGTGCCCGCCGGATGAGTATTGCGCGCTCGGCGCCAATCCGCTCATGCCGGGGACGTGCACCAGCAAGCCGAAAGCCGGCGAGGCTTGTGCCGCTGCCTTGGGTGGCGGCGAGATTTGCGCTCCCTACACGCGCTGCGACGCCGGGGTGTGCCGGGACATTGCCCACGCGGGCGAAGACTGCAACGCCGACGACACCTGCTACAGCGGGCACTGTGTGAACAAGGCGTGCGTCACCGGGAGCAGCTGCCAGTAAAGGGTCTTGCGCTCGCGCAACGCGGGCGCGCGGCCGGCCCGGCGTGGGCGAAATCGGCCGACAGACGCATTCGCTCCGATCGGTTGGCGCGCGGCTCTACATAATGGAGGGGTGAACCAGCTTCCCCGCACCCGGTCGAGCGTCATCCCCTTGCTGGCGTTGATTTTGTTCGGCTGCGGTAACGCCACGCGGAGCCCAGGCCAGCCGGACGCTTCCGGCGGAGCCGCTCAGGGCGGCGCCGGGGGCGCGGGCAACGGTTTCGCCCAGGCCGACGCGGCCGAGCTGTTTTCGGAGGAGTCTCTGCCGACGTTCGAGCTGTCGCTGCCGCCCGAGCGCTGGCAATACCTGCAAGCGCACGCGCGCGACGAACAGTACGAGCCGGCCGAGCTGCGCTTTGGCGGTCAGCTGGTGGGGCAAGTCGGGCTGCGCTTCAAGGGCAACATCGGCACGTTGACCAACTGCTTCGACGATCAAAACAAGCAAACTTGCCGCAAGCTGAGCATGAAGCTCAAGTTCGACGAGTACGACTCCGAGCAGCGCTTCTTCGGTCTCAAGCGCGTGAATCTGCACGCGATGATGCGTGACGCTTCACTGATACACGAGAAGCTCACTTACGACCTATACCGAGAGGCCGGGATCACGGCGCCGCGCAGCAGCTGGGCCATCGCCCAAGTCAACGGCGTCTCGCTGGGGCTGTTTTCGTTGGTGGAAGAGGTCGACGGTCGCTTCACCAAAGATCGCTGGCAGGCCGAGGGCGACGGCAACCTGTACAAAGAAGCCTGGCCGCGCAGCCCGATGCCGGAAGACTACGCCGCCGCCATCGAAACGAACGAAGACACGGCCACGCACGAGGCGTTTGCGGCCTTTGCCGGAGAGCTGCAGGGCGCGCCAGACGCCACCCTGCGCCGCGAAGCGCTCGGGCACTGGATGGATCTGGACCTGCTCGCGCGCTACATGGCCGTCGACGACGCCATCGCCAACATCGAC
>JBEQSW010000624.1:0-7787 GCA_040348565.1 Myxococcales bacterium
CCGGATGGAGCGTGTCCCTGAGCGCAGGCGTAGCCACGCTCGCTGGAATCACGCCGACGCTTGCCGAGGCGCGCGCCATCGAAGCGATGACGCGGAGCGCAGTCGGAGTAGTCGAGGTGCGGAGCGAGCTGCGTGGCCCTTGGTGGCGGCCGCCGGCGGCACCAGCCCCGGCTCCCCCACCGGCTTCTGGTGACCGCATCCGGCGCAGGGGTGTGCCCCAGCGGCGTTGAGGCCGGGAACGCTGGCACCTGCGCCCATTCGCTCAGTGCAACGGTGCGACAGGCGTGGCGGCTGATGGCCCCGGAGGCGGCTGGCACGCACCCTGCACGATGCGCACCGAGAAATCTCCGCCCGGCAACGTGACGAGCCGCGGTTGGTCATGAAGCAACGCATCGAGCTCCCGGGCCAGCTCGAGATCTCGTCGCGGCAGGCGCACATTGTCGTCGACGGCGTCCGGCCTCGTGAGGCAGAGAGTCGTAGTCGACGCCAGTCGGGATACTTGGGCGGCGGCGGCAACTCGACCCATGAATGCCAGGTCGCTGTCGGTCCGGGTGATCGCCTGCTCGGCGAGGGGTAGGTCGACGACGTTCACCTGCCCCTGCAACGTGCCGCGCAGAGCTCTCTCGAGCCCCTCTTGCGCCGCCCGCGGCAGCGGGGCCCCCAGATGCACGACATTGAGCCGCAACAGATCGGGCGGGGTCGGCTCGATCGCGACGGCGAGCACCTCCCCCAATGTGTCCCCTGGCCAGACCTCCAACAGCGCGACCTTGGCGCGCTCGCTCGATTTTTCGAGTTGCTCCACCAGTGGCGGCGGCGGGACGGCACTCGGCGTGGGGCGCGGGGTCAACAACGTGGACTCCAGCCCCGCAAAGGCGGTGGCGTCCGGCACCGCAAGCACTTCGATGCTGGGCTTGACGTGCGCAACCCGTTCGATCTGCGTTGCCAATCGAGCCCGAGTCGTCTCCGCATCGCTGGCTGTTCCCAGTAAGACGACCACGACGTCCACGGCGTGCCGAGCAACCTGCGCCTTGCTTTGAACGATCCGTACTCGCTCGCCTGCGAGCGCGTCGCGAACGGCCCTGCGCACCGTAACTTCCCAGACGACCTCGTCCAGCGCACGACGGAGCGGCACATACACCGCAGCCAGCAACAACAACGGCATGGAAAAGCGCAGGACCGGCCCCATCTTCGACTGGAACAAATGGGAAAGGCGACGGGCCAAGAGTCGAGCGATGGGCGCGTCCTGTCCCTTGGCGAGCTCGTCGCGCTCCAGCGTCGCCAGATCTACCCGATTGAAGCCCGACGCGACGAACGACGCGCACCCCACCGCGACAATCGCCACCAAGTTCGTGAGGAAGAGAAGCGCGGCCCCACCCGCCACCGGCCACGCCAGCGTGCCTAGACCATAGCCGCTGGCGCAAAGCGGTGGAACCAACGAGATGCCAATGGAAGTGCCGGCGGCCGTGCTGGCCGTATCCGAGCCGGGACGAAGCGAGGCATACACCCCGGCAAGCGCGCAAAACCCGGCGGTCACGAGATCCAAGACGGTCGGTGTCGTTCGGGCTGCCAGCTCGGCGTTGAACTCGTGGAAAGGCAGCATCAATGTGATCGCGGCGGCGCCCCCGACCGCCACGGCTACACTGAGCAACACTCGGCCCCCGGAGCGAAGAACCAGAAAAGGTGAGCCGGTCGAGAGTCCCATCGCCAGTCCCACGATCGGCCCCATGAGGGGAGCCACGAGCATGGCGCCAATCACGACCGCCGTGCTGCCCACGACGAGACCGAGGGTAGCGATGCCCACGGACACCACGAGCTGCAACCAGTAGGAAACCGCCTCGTCGGCGTCACGACGCAGCATACCCTGCACGATGCGCTCGCGATCCTCGCGATGGCTTCCCAATAGACGCAGCAATCGATCCTGCAACCGGTGCAGCGTCCGCCCGGCGAGTCGCTCGCTCATTGGTGAACGCTAGCAGTGGTTGCTTTGAGATCCAACCAAAGCGAGCCGTTTCGCCACGGTGTTCGACCCAGCTCGGTCTCCGCAGCGTGAAGTGGCGGCGTTTGATCCGACGTGCCACGCGGTCGCTTGGCGCCGTGGACTTTTGCGGCGTCCCTGCGCAACACTCGCGCCATGTCCGGCTTCGAGCTCGTCGCGCTCATCATCGGCCTCGCGGCGGGGGTCGCCTACGTCAACGCCAAGGTGCTGCGGCTGCCGTCGGCCATCGGCATGATGGCAATGGGCCTGCTCGGGTCGTTCGTGGTCGTGGGCTTGAATCGGCTAGGCGTCGTGTCGTCGGGCTGGGTCGAGGACCTGATCGCTCGGGTGGATTTTGGCAACGTCCTGATGCACGAGCTGCTCGGTTTGATGTTGTTCGCGGGGGCCTTGCACATCGACCTCGCCGAGCTCTCCGCCAACAAATGGTCGGTGGCTGCTCTCGCGCTGGGCGGGACGCTCATTTCGACCGTGCTCGTCGGCGCCGGGACCTACGGGCTCATGTTCCTGCTGGGGCCGGGCATTTCCTGGGGCGACGCTTTGCTGTTCGGCGCCCTCATTTCTCCTACCGACCCCATCGCCGTGCTGGGCATCCTCAAGTCGGCCAAAGTACCCAGCGAGCTTTCACTACAGATTGGTGGGGAGTCGCTGTTCAACGACGGCGTCGGGGTCGTCCTCTTTCTGATCATCGCCGCCGCCTCGAACGGGGCCAATTTGGGCGCAGGCGAGGTCGCCGCGTTGTTCGCGCGTGAGGCGCTGGGCGGTGGGCTGTTCGGGTTCCTGGTCGGATATCTCGGGTTTCGGCTGCTGCGCAGCATCGACGACTACTCGGTCGAAGTACTGATTACGCTCGCGATGGTGGTGGGCGGCTACGCGACCGCGGAGCGTCTGCACGTCTCGGCGCCCATCGCCGCCGTGGTGGCTGGCCTCGTCACCGGCAGTCAAGGGCGGCGCTTGGCGATGTCGGACCAAACGCGTGAGCACGTCGACATGTTCTGGCGCCTCATCGACGAAATCTTGAACGCGGTCCTGTTTCTGATGCTGGGGTTCGAGGCGACGCGCCTGCGCTGGAATTCGCCTCATGTCGTGCTCGCCGCGGTCTTGGTGGTGCCGGTGGTGCTGTTGTCGCGCTTCCTGTCCGTGGCGGCGCCGGTGGCGACGCTACGCCTCGGTCGCGGCTTCGCGCCCCACGCGGTCAAAATCCTGACCTGGGGTGGGCTGCGCGGCGGTATATCGGTAGCCTTGGCGCTGTCTCTGCCACAGAGCGAGGCCCACGATCTCACCGTCCTGCTCACCTATTCGGTCGTAGCCTTCTCGGTGTTGGTGCAGGGCCTCTCGCTGAGTCGACTGCTGCGCCATTTGGGCCAAGGCGATCGCTCCGCTACCACGGCGCCTGCGGTTCCCGGTTCGTAGAGCCGCGGGCGTGTCGGCCTCATGAACCTTCTCGAGGGTCCGTGGACATGCGTCCCCGCGAGCGCTGGTGTACCGGCTTCGTCGACTTACCCAAATTGAAAGCGGTGCCGACCAGGGCCAGGTGCGAAAACGCCTGTGGGAAATTTCCCAACAGACGCCCGTGGACTGGGTCATATTCCTCGGACAAGAGGCCGACGTCATTGCCCAGAGACAGCAAACGCTCGAACAGCGCGTTCGCGTCTTCGGGACGGCCCTGTAACAGTAGATTGTCGACCAACCAGAAACTACACGGCAAGAAGAGCCCTTCATCGGTGGGCAGACCATCCACGCGAGGGTCCGTGTGGTAGCGCTTGATCAGGCCATCGACTGAAAGGTCGCGTTCGACGGCGGCGACCGTGCCTCGCACACGCGCGTCGTCATGCGGCAGAAAGCCGACCAGCGGCAACAGTAGCAAGCTCGCGTCGAGCCGCTTACTTCCGAAATACTGTACGAACGAGCCCAACTCTCGGTCGAATCCCCGCTCGCAAACCTGGCGGTGGATGCGGGCGCGGACCTCGCGCCAGGTTGCGATGGGCCCGCGCAACCCGAATTCTTCCGCAGAGCGGATGCAGCGATCGAACGCCACCCACGCCATCACTTTGGAGTGGGTAAAGTGCCGGCGAGGCCCGCGAACCTCCCAAATGCCTTCGTCCGGCTGCTCCCAAATGCTCTGCAAGTGTTCGATGAGCGACACCTGCAAGGCCCAACCGGCGTTACTCTCGACCAACCCCCCCGACCGCGCTTGATAGAGAGCATCCATCAGCTCGCCGTACACGTCGAGCTGTAGCTGCGACGCCGCGGCGTTGCCCACACGCACCGGCTTCGAGCCATCGTAGCCAGGCAACCAGTCCAGCTCTTGTTCGGGCATTCGCCGCTCGCCATCGAGCGCGTACATGATCTGGAGCTTGTCGGGGCTACCGGCGACGGCGCGCAACAGCCAGTCACGCCAAGCTTGGGCTTCGCCATAGTAGCCTGCATCCATCAGTGCCAGTAGCGTGAAGGTCGCGTCACGCAACCAGCAGAAGCGGTAGTCCCAGTTCCGCTCCCCGCCAAGGCGTTCGGGCAGTGACGTCGTGGGGGCTGCACACAACCCACCCGTCGGCGCATACGTGAGGGCCTTCAAGGTGATCAAGGACCGTACGACCGCATCTCTCCACGCTCCTTGATAGGAGCAGCGGCCCGTCCACTCTCGCCAAAACCGCTCCGTGCTTGCGAGAGCCGATTGCGCGTCCCCGGCGGGCGGATCGGGCAGGTGCGATGGGCCATAGGTCAGCGTGAAGCAGGCCGTCTGTCCCGCCGTCAGCTCGAACTCACTGACGGTCGTCAGCGCTTCGCCGTGGTGCGGCACCGAGCTGCGAAGCACGACCTTGTGGGGTCCGGCGACGGCGCGAAGGGTACCGTCGGCGGCCCGGTCGACCCAAGGAACGACGTTGCCGTAGTCGAATCGCAGCGCCAGGTCGCTGCGAAAGCTGACCTGTCCACGGCGCACCGTAACGATACGCACGAGATCGGATGCACCGTCGCGTACGGGCATGAAGTCGATCACGGTCGCGGAGCCGCTCTCGCACTCGAAGCTGGTCTCGAGCACCAAGCTGTCGCCCCGGTAGCGGCGGCTGACCTCGCATTCACCGGCGGGAGCGAGGCGCCATCGGCCATGCTGCTCCCTACCCAAGAGCGCGGCAAAGCAGGCCTGAGAATCGAAGCGCGGCCAACACAGCCAGTCGATCGAGCCATCACGCCCCACTAGTGCCGCGGTTTCGCAATCACCGATGAGCGCGTATGACTCGATGGGCAAGGTCATGCGGGGCTACCGTACGAGCAACAAGCGTACCGAAGCCGCGCCGTCGCCTCTTCGACGAGATTGCGAAAAATTTTGACCTGCAACTAATTGTCGGTCTGAGCGCGCCGCAGGCACTACGTACCCGCGCACAGCCGCAATGCTGGCAGGTCGCGAATCACCAACCGGCGAGTCACGGAGCCGAGCACCCCAGATTTACGCCATTTCATCAGGCATTTATTGGTGCTTTGCCGACTGGTATCGACCAGCTCGGCCAGCTCCTGTTGAGAGAGCGCGAGCCGAATGCCGATGCCACCCGCCGTCGGCTCTCCCCAACGCCCGGCCAGGAACACCAGCTTGCGTGCCAGACGCTGCTCGACCGACATGGCCGTCACTTCTTCGAAGTGCTGAGCGAGCTGCCGCACTCGAGCCGCGAGCAGCCGGCACAGCGCCAGGCTGGCGGCTGGCGAACGCCCTAGGGCGGCGAGCAGAGCCGACTTTGGAACGCTCAGCACGCAGACCTCCTCCATTGCGGTCACCCGCGCCGAACGGCTTCCGTTCTGGAACAAGCCGAGCTCACCCACGAGCTCACCCGGACCCAGAATCGCCAACGTGGCGTCGCTCCCGTTCGCGCGACTCAGCGACACTCGCAGTCGGCCGCTCACGATCCCGAACGTCGTTTCGGTCAGGGCCCCCTGCGCGACGAGGGTTCGTCCCTTGGCGTAGCGGCGCACTTGGGCGACGGGTGCCAGCGCCGCGAGCTCGGTGGCGCCGAAGGCCGAGAAGACTTCGAGCCGTTCGAAGGCCACGCGCTGCTGATCTTGCGGCCGAGGACGGGTGGGCATGCAGCCAGCTTCTCACGCCACCTCCGTCCAGAAAACGACCTCGAGTGTCGCCCGTGCGACAGCCGCTCGGCTCATGCGCCGCTAGCGTGGTGCCTACGTCACATGTCAGCGTTCCGAATCGCGCTCATTTCCGACATTCATGGCAGCGAGCTCGGGCTTCGCCGAGCTCTCGACGACATCGAACGAAGCGGCGTCGATCGAATCGCCTGCCTCGGAGACGTGGCAACGCTCGGCCCTCGTCCGCACGAAGTCCTGGAAATGGTGCGCGAAAGCTGCGACCTCTTCATCCTCGGCAACCACGACGAATACTTGTTCGACGCGACAAGCATGGGCAGCCATACGAGCTCGCCGCTGATCCAAAGCTCGGTCGAGCGCTGCCGAAACGACCTGACGGCGGCTGAGATCGCTTTCGTCAGGAGCTTCGCGCGACGCATGGCCGTGCCGCTCGGCGCTGCGGGCTCCCTGTTGCTCTTCCACGGCTCACCGGACTCGAACGACTGCGATCTGCTGTCAGACACCCCCGATCCAGAGCTCGCAAAACAGCTCGGCGATCACGAAGCGACCGTGATGGTCGGCGGCCACACCCACATCCAAATGCTCCGACAACACCGCGGGCGCTGGCTGGTCAATCCCGGCAGCGTCGGCCTCCCCTTCGAGCGATTCGTCGCCGGTGCAGCGCCAACCGTCATGGCTCACGCCGAATACGCCATCGTCGAGGCGCGAAACACCGACATCTCGGTAACGCTCCGCCGCGTCGCGCTCGACCCCGCCGCCTTGGCAGATTCTGTCCGCGGGTGGGACAATCCGTTGGCTGACTACTTGGCCGAGCAGTACGCGCGCAGCTAGACGCGACGGGAGCACGGGCGAGCTCGTTCCTGACCTGCTCTTCAACGGGCTTCGAGCACGGCCTTCAGCTGCTGCAAGTCCTTTCGGTTCGCCCTGCGCATGGCGCCTGCCATGAGGGGCGCCGCCAATTTGGAGAAGCCGCTCGGCTCACCGCGGTTGCGCAGGGTCATGCGCGTAGAACCTTCGGACAGGCTCTGCCAGGTATACGTGGTCTCCATCGGGAATGGCCCCTGCGCGGTGCGCATGACCAGGCGTTCCCCTTCCACGAGGTCGGCCACTTCGTAAGTATAGGCAAGGCGGCGGCCCAGGAATTGCGCGACGAAGGCCATGCGCGACCCCACCTGCAACGGCGGCGAAGTCTCCCAGTCGACGGATTTGATATTGACGTACCAGCTCGGCGCGTTCGACGGATCACCGGCGTACGCGGCCACCTCGGCACGGGGCCGCTCGATGACGATTTCGGTAACGACGTCCACGGCCATGTCCGCCAATCCTATGGTAGCGACCGAGGCCGTGTCGAGGTGACAGCGTCCCCCATCCGACGCACGCCGACCTAGTGCGGACTCGTCATCTTCCAGGCCGCCGTGCCACTGATGCGCGAGAACCAGGCTTGGATGTTCGAGAAATCTCCGAGCGGGGCTTCGGTCTGCTTCGCGTACATGAGCGAGCAGGCGATCGTCAGATCTGCGATCGTGAGGGCGTGGCCCACGAGGTATTCGTTGCCCTCGAGGCGCTGGTCGAGCACGGCGCCAAAGCGGCGGATGTTCGTGAATGCTTCGTCAATCTTGTCCTGACGTGGCTCCCCCAGACCTAGCATCGGCTTGATGATTTTCTCGAACGTGAGGGTGCCGAGCTGCGGCGAGAAATGCGCCGC
>JBEQSW010000630.1:0-6480 GCA_040348565.1 Myxococcales bacterium
TCGAGCGTGTCGACCATGTGGAGGTAGTGCGCAAAGGTCTCGGCGAAGTCTTCCCACGGGTGGGCGGCCGCGTAGGTGCTGATGAAGTCGGGCTTCAGCTGCTGGCTGGAGCTGTAGTGTCGCTTCAGCGCTTCCGCATAATCCACGGACTCGTCGCCGAACAGCTCTCGAAACTCGGGCAAGGTGCCGCCGTCGCGCACGAGACGGTCCCAGTAATAGTGGCCAACTTCATGCCGAAAATGCCCGAGCACGGTGCGGTAGCGCTCCCGGAGCTGGAGCCGAATCTGTTCGCGCTCGGCGGGGTCCGCCTCGCGCAGCGCGAGCGTGATCAAGCCGTCGCTGTGGCCGGTCAGCACTCGCTCGTCGCCGACCTCGGCTTTGATGTCGAAGGCCAAGCCGTGTTCCTCGTCGCGGGTTTTGGGCACCACTGGCAGCGCCAAACATTTGAGCCCGTAGACGAGACGCCGCTTCGCCTTCTCCACCTCGACCCAAAGCGCCCGATTTTCGGGCTCTGACAAATTGGGGATGACTCGGTTCAGCTGGCAGGCTTGACACAAGGGGTCTTCGCTCTCGGCCGGGACCAGCCAATTGCATACACCCTCGTGCGCGTAATTCGCGCACTTGCGCCGGAGGCCGTGGTTCGTAGAACCATCCGGTCCGGGTCCGAACGTCGCCATGTCCAGCGCTTCCGGCACGAAGCCAAGCTCGCTGCCACAGGCCAAGCATTGGGAGTTCTCGAAGAAGATTCGGGAACCACAGGCACAAGCAAAAAGGCGCATGCCCGCGCCTTAGCAAGGCCGGTGCCAGCTCACGCGCGCGACCAGAGAGCCGGCACCATGCCCGTTTCCGACTATTCAATGCAGATCTGGCCCTGCGTACACTCGGTCATGCGAGCCAGCTTGTCGAACGGATTACCGCACGCTTCTGCGCGCACCTGGCCCAGACACTCGTTGAGCTCGTGCACGTTGACGCCGCCGGGGCATTCGCGAGCGTTCAAGTCTTCTTGCCAATCCGACCGAATTCGAGCGAGGCAATCTTGCGACGACGAGTAGGTTTTGTCGGCGCCGATGTTGCCGCATTTCTGCTCACGCTCGCAGCGCGCTGACGCAATCTGCTCGGCGGCCGAATGGGTGCCAGAGGCGGCCGTCATGGTCTCCCCCGGGGCCTTGGCGCGCGTGTTTTCGTTGGCGGCGCTCGACGCATGCGTGGAATCGTGACTGCAAGCCAAAGCGCCGCAGCCAGCCAAGCTCAAGAACGCCAATTTGAAGAACGTATTCATGGTGTCTCCTCGTGCACGTCGAGCTCGCACCCAATGCGAGCGTATCGAGTGCAGTCACAGCGCTGCATGGTGCATGCCGCCAAGGCCGCGCCGCAGCATGCAGACAGTCACTTTCGCTGACGTCCCCCTGCCCCAGGCAATGATGAACTCCGCGATGTTGCTCACGAATCGATCCCCGGCACCGGTTTTGCACCGCTACCGAGTATGAAGAGTCTTCCCGTTCCCGTAGCTCAAGCCCGACAAAACATGGCTGACGTCCTGCAAACGGCGCAGAAAGGCGGCCGCGTTCGCCTTACTCGCCACGGCAAACCTGTGGGCTGGATCATCGGTGAACAGGAGCGAAACCGACTCGCTGGCGGCGACGACGGCGTGGCAAAACGCCGGCGAGGGCCGCGCTAGGCGATTTCGACCCCGCACGATGCCGGATGCCTCACCTGCGGCAGAGTGCCGCCAGCTGGGGTGCCAATTCGCTCAATGGGAATGGCTTGGTGGCGCACGCTTGAAAGCCACCGTCCAAAGCGCGACGCCGCCAATCGGGGTCGGTCAACGCGGTCAGGGCCAATGCTGGCAGCGACTCGTGCCCCGGTTGGGCGCGCAACCGCCGCAGCAGCTCGCAACCATCGCCGTCCGCCAGCAGGAGCTCGCTCACGACCGCGTGGATGGGGCTGGGGCTACCGTGCTGCGAGGTTGCGACCTCCAACGCAGCGGCAACCGAGCTGGCTTGGAGCACGGTGGCTCCCTCGAGCTGCAGGTACGCGGCGAGCAGCTCGAGATTGTCGCTATCTGGATCGACCACCAGGACGGTCAGTTGGCGCAGCAGCAAAGCGACCGGCAGCTTGAGTCCAGAAGCACGCGGCCGCAAAAGTTGTACAAAATTGGCACGGCGGGGCCGGCCTAATGGCTGATGCGGCGGGCCTTTTCATCGCTTGGCTGGGCCAACTCTGCCACGCACACGAGTAGATCGGGCACGTCGAGCGGCTTGGCGGTGTAGCGCTGGAACCCCGACTCGAGCACGCGATCCATCACCTCTTTGCCGGCGTGCGCGGTCACGGCCAGGGCCGGGGTTTGCCCGCCTGCCTCCGGGTCCAATGCCCGCACCTGACGAATCAGCTCGTAGCCGTCGACCGTCGGCATGGCAATGTCGCTCACCAGCACGTCCGGCCGGAGGCGCGCGAACTCCGAAAGGGCCAGGTGGGCCGTCGGGAAGGCCGACACGACCGCGCCGTGCTCGGCGAGCACCTGAGCCATGAACTCGCGGCCATCGGCGTCGTCATCGACGATCAACACCTTGAGCCCGTCCAGCCGAATGCGCGCGTCCGGCACGGTATCGGGCCCCGGCTCGAGCTCGTTCGGCGCGGACGCTTCGGGATTGCCTTCGGCCAGCAGCTCCACGGTGAAACAGGACCCCCGCCCCAAACCGTCGGAGCGAGCCTCGATAGTGCCGCCGTGCGCTTGCACGATTTGATGAACGATTGCCAACCCGAGCCCCAGCCCGCCGTGGCGACGGGTGGTCGAGCCGTTGGCCTGGCGGAACGCCTCGAACACGTGGGGCAGAAAATCGGCCTCGATGCCCTGACCGGTGTCTTCCACGGCCAAGCGCCGCACGCCCTCCAGCGACTCCACCCAGAGCCGAACCTGGCCGCCTTGGCCGGTGTATTTGACGGCGTTGTTCAGCAGGTTCCACACGACCTGCTGCAGCCGCCCCGGATCGCCGAGCAGACGACAACTTTCGTCCAAACGCGCCTCGATGCGAATGCTCTTCGCGTCGGCGGCCGGGCGCACCGATTCGACCGCGGCCTTGGCAACGTCGCGCAAGTCCATCTGCGTGAGCGAAAGCCGCATCTTTCCGCGTGACATGCCGGAAAAGTCCAAAACGTCTTCGACGATGCGCGCTTGGGCGCGGGCATTGCGCTCGATGATGGCGAGCGCGCCGTCCACGTCGGTGCGCGAGCGCGAACGAGCCAAGGACGACCAGCCCAAGATCGCGCTCAACGGCGTGCGCAGCTCGTGCGAGACCGTGGCCAAGAACTCGTCTTTGGCCAGGCTGGCCAGCTCGGCCGCAGCACGCGCGCGTCGCTCGCGTTCCAAGAGGCGCACTCGCTCGAGCTCGGCTCGCTCCAACTGCTTGCGCGAGCTGACCTGGGCCGTAATGTCGGTGGCAAATAACAGCAAGCGATCGACGGCGCCGGAGCTGCTGCGCAGCGGCTGCACGTTCAGTTGCAGGAAGGTGGTGCCTCGCCCCTCGGCTCCGCGAATCGACAGCTCGTCGATGAACGTGGGTTGGCCCAGGCGTGCCTTCCCCAACGCCCAGCCGATGGCCTGGCCCCACGCGCGCTCGTCGAGCTTGTC
Organism: Myxococcales bacterium; assembly: GCA_040348565.1. GTDB lineage: Bacteria > Myxococcota_A > Polyangia > Polyangiales > Polyangiaceae > PMG-095. The sequence continues at coordinate 3,629 of JBEQSW010000630.1, forward strand.
GCCCACCAGCGGCGCCTGCATCAGCTCGCGCAGCATGGGGTTGGCAAACGAATACTCGAGCGTATCGCTGTTGACGATGGCCACGTAGGCGGGAGCCGTATCCAAGATTTCGTTCAGCGCGGACACTTGCTGTTGCTTGGCCACCGCCAGCGCAGCGCGCTCCGCCGCCGCTTCGAACAAGCGCCTTTCCGCGCTGCTGAACTGAGGAGCCCTCCGAGAGCCAATCTGCGCCACGCCGACCAGCTGTCCGTCGTGCAGCAGCGGCACCCCGTAAATCACGCTGGGCGGCTGTTGTCGCGGCGCGCTCTGCACCAGCTCCGTCACGGCGTCGCCCACCACCTCGAGCGGCTTGCGTTGCGCGGCTACCAAGCCGGCGAAACCGCGCCCCACGCGCGTGCGCAGCGTCTCGCGCAGCTCGGGCTCGAGCCCGATTGCCGCCGCAACGCTCAGGTAGTCGCCGTCGCGCAGCAAGATGGCGGCGGAGTCGGCGGCGTCGGCCGCGTCGATGAACGCGCGCAGCAGCTCGTCCAAGAGCGCGGTGAGATCGTTCGTCTCCAAGGCCGCGCTCGCGATACGCTCGAAGGCGACCATGCGCCGCATGGCCTCGTCGCGCTCTTGGGTGCGCAGCGCCACCTGCCCGCGCCGCACGGCCTCGCGCTGCTCGTACAAATCGACGAAGGCTTTGACGCGCGCGCGTACGATCTGCGCATCGTACGGCTTCGTGATGTAGTCGGCGGCACCGCTGGCGTAGCCCCGGCGCATGCAGGCCTCGTCGCTGTGCACGGCGGTGACGAAGATGATGGGCAGCTCGCGCCCCAGCTTCGTTTTCCGCGCGTGTTGGGTGAGCTCGAAGCCGTCCATTCCCGGCATTTGCACGTCGACCAGCGCCACCGCGAACGGCGTGGTTTGAATCAGCTCGAGCGCTTCGACGCCCGAGCGCGCCGCGACGATCCGTACGTGGAGGGGCCCCAGCGCCGCCTCCAGCGCGATCAAATTGGCTTGGGTGTCGTCCACGATCAACACCTTCGCGGAGGTCGTGCCCTCGTCCCAGCTCATTGCTCAGCTCTCCTCTCCGGCCACCGATTTTTGGTGCCAAGCATGGACGGTTGCCAGCAGGGTGGCCGGATCGACCGGCTTGGTGATGTAGTCGGAGGCGCCGGCCTCGAGGGCCTTTTCGCGATCCCCCTTCATGGCTTTGGCGGTGAGCGAAATGATGGGCAGCGTCTTCCGCCCCAGCTCTTCACGGATGCGACGAATCGCCGAGAGCCCGTCCAGCTCCGGCATCATGATGTCCATCAGCACCAAGTTCAGCTCCGGGCGATTCTGCAGCATGTCGATGGCTTGCTTGCCGTTGGAGGCGTGAGACACGTCGATGCCGCGCGCCTCGAGCACGGTGCGAATCGCGAAAATGTTGCGCATGTCGTCGTCGACCAAGAGCACGCGTGCACCCTCGAAGCTGGCGTCTTCCGATAGCTCCGTCGCTTGGCTTTCGTCGAGCTCGGGAGCGGGCTCGTCGAGCGTCGCCGCTTCCGGGCCAGCGTAAGTGACCGGAACGTGCAGCGTGAAGGTGCTGCCTTGGTTGGCCACGCTCTCCACCTCGATCACGCCGCCTAGCAGCTTGGCAATTTCGCGGCTGATGGTCAGACCGAGGCCGGTGCCGCCGTACTTACGACTGGTCGTGCCGTCTGCCTGCTGAAATGCCTCGAAAATCAGCCGTTGCTTCTCGAGGGGGATGCCGATGCCCGTGTCTTTGACGGCAAAGCTGATGGTCGCCTCGCCGTCGGGCTCGCGGCGGGAGGCAATGTGCAGCTGAACGCTGCCGCGAGCCGTGAACTTGACCGCGTTCGACAGAAGATTCTTCAGCACTTGCTGCAACCGGCTGACGTCGGTGACCATCGTCGTAGGCGCGTCCGGCGCCATGGTGATCTCGAACGCCAGCCGCTTCTGGGCGGCCACCGGCTGGAACGTCTCCTCCAGGTAGCTCTTGATGTCGGCGACCGCGCACGACTTCGGCACAATCGGCATCTTGCCGGCCTCGACCTTGGACAGGTCGAGAATCTCGTTGATCAAAGCCAGCAGCTCGTGTCCGGACGTGTACACCGTCTCGGCGAATTTGACCTGCTCCGCCGTCAAGTTGCCGTCGCGGTTCTCGGCCAAGACCTGCGACAGAATGAGCAAGCTGTTCAACGGCGTGCGCAGCTCGTGCGACATGTTGGCCAAGAACTCGGACTTGTACTTCGAGATCAACTGCAGCTGCCCCGCTTTTTCCTCGAGGCTGCGGCTGGCTAGCTCGACCTCCCGGTTCTTGACCTCGAGCAGCTTGGCTTTGTCGTTGAGCTCGACCGCCTGCACTTCCAAATCGGCGTTGGACTTCTTGAGCTCTTGCAGCAGCTCTTCCGTCCGCATGCTGGACGCGATCATGTTCAAGATGACGCCGATGCTATCCATCAGCTGGTCCAAAAAGGTCAGATAATTGGGCGAAAACAGCTTGAACGACGCCAGCTCGATCACCGCCTTCACTTCGCCCTCGAACAGCACCGGCAACACCAACACGGAGCGGGGTGGCGCGGCGCCCAGCCCGCTCGTGACGTGAATGAAGTCCGGCGGCACGTCGACCAGCAGGATGCGCTTCTTCTCGAAAGCGCACTGACCGATCAGCGTCTCCTGCAGGCGGTAGCGGTTGCGCGGGGTCTTGCGACCGCCAAATCCATAGCTTGCCAGGAGCTGCAGCACCGGCTCGCCTTTGGGCTCCGCATCCATGAAATAGAAGCCGCCATGCTGCGCGGCGACCAGCGGCGTCAGCTCGGACATGAGCAGCTGGGCGATGGACACGATGCTGCGCTGGCCCTGCA
>JBEQSW010000645.1:0-13159 GCA_040348565.1 Myxococcales bacterium
GGACGTCGACCAGCGTGGGTGGCTCCGACGTCGCCAAGGCCGACGCGCAGGGTTGCTTGCGCGTCACCGCCAAGTCGGCGTCTCAGCCGTCTTTGTCTTCTTCCAACTGATCGAGAATTTCGCTCGCGCGCTGCGGCGCGATGCCGAACCACTCCGCCAGTTGGTTGATGAAGGCGTTCTCTTCGTCCGTGATCTCGTCGTCAGCGAGCGCGATGGCCGCCGACAAGGCGAAGGCGCCTTCGGCTTCGCTCGTTTCCTCGGCAATCTCCGAAGCGATCTCTTGCAGGCGCGCGTCGCGGCCTTGCTCGGCCAAACGCTTGGCGTAGTTCTCGAGCATGACGTTGATGGTTCCGCTGCGCAGCAGGTTGTCCGTCAACCCGCGGATGGCGCCGCGCACGGCGTCGCGCTCTTCGTCGGCGACCTTGCCGTCCGCTGACATCATCAAGAACATCGCTTCACCCAGCGGGTCCACACGGTTCAAGGCGTTGGCCTCTTCCGGGCTGAGCAAGCCTTCGCGCGTCAGCGTTTCGTAGGCGGACGACATGACGACGCTGGGCCGACGTCCACTTTGCAACAGCGCGTCCCGCAATCGCTCGATGGTGGCGGTTTGGAGCTTCATGAGTATACGAAGCTACACGCGGTGATTGCCGGTGACTAGGGCGTGTCCGTGACTCCCGCGGTCTCGGCGTAAACGTGCCCGTGCCCGTGCCCGTGCCCGTGCCCGACGGTCCGTAAGTTGCCGTCGGCGGTTTGGGAGCTGGTAGGCCTGGTTTGGGCTGAGGATTCATCACATCCAGGGCTGCCAAATTGCAGCCTGAATCGCAGAAGCTTCCGTAGCGGATCTAGGTCACCTCGGGCGATCGAGGTTTGCACCGTGACAGCAGCCGAAGAGATAGCAGCGCGAAGCGATCGCCGAGGTTGGCCTCGCGACGCTGCGGAAGATTCTGCAAAAGATCTGCGGCGTGGCAGCCCAGGACGCTTACTTGCGGCACTTCTCGAAGCCTGTGCCGCCCCGCAAGGCTCGCTCGGCTCCGCCGGCCGTGCTTGGATGCCGCGCCCCGCATGCTTTTCCGATTCGATCCCGTCGTGGCCAGTGACGCCGCGCTGCTCGGCAAGTTCTTGTCGCGCAGCGATTGGCCGTACCACGTCGAGCAAAGCGTGGACGAAAACTGGGTACGCGGACGCTTGGAGTCGGGCCATTTCTTCGGCCGCGACTCGCGTTCATTTTGGGTTCGCGCCGACGACGAGGAGGAGCCGGTGGGGCTCGTTCGCGCCTTCGACTTGGAAGATCTCACGCCGCTCGTCGATCTGCGCATTGCCAGCGCGGCGCGTGGCCGAGGCATCGGTACGACCGCGCTGCGCGGGCTCACGACCTGGGTGTTCTCCGAGTATCCAGAGACCGGGCGACTCGGCGGTTACACGCGCCACGACAACGTGGCCATGCGGCGCGTGTTCGAGAAGTGCGGCTTCCTGCAAGAAGCGCAACACCGTCGCGCCTGGCGCGTCGCGGGCGCTGCACCGGTCGACGCAGTGGGTTACGCCATCTTGCGTGAAGAAGCGGAGGCGATGTGACGCCGTCGGCCACGTCTCGCTTTTATCGAGTCTACGTGTTCGCGGTGCTGGCGTTTGCGGCGCTAGTGGGGGCGGTGCTGGTCGTACAAATGGGCTTCGGTCTGCAAAAATTCGGCGGCCAAGAATACATTCTGCGGGTGGTGGCGCTCAGCTGCGTGCGCTCGGTCGGGCCGGGGGTCGCAGGCTCGGCCTTGCTGCTTTCGTTCGTGGTCGCGGCGCATCCATGGCCCGCTGCTCAGCTTCAGGCCCAGCTGGTCGGCTTCGTCAAACGCGGCGCGCTGCTGACTTTGCCGGGCTTTGCGCTGGCGGTGGCGACGGCCTTGGGCGTCGCGCTCGTGCTTTGCCACGCGCTCTTCGCAGTACCTTGGGCGGCCGGGCCGGCGGCGCTGGGCTCCGTCGAACGGAACGATTGGTTGGCGGGTACCGTCAGTGCCTTGGCCGACGCGGCGTTGATCGCGTTCTTGGCTTGGCGCTACCTTCCGCGCTTGCAAGCGGGGCGCTCGAGCTTGCCGATGAAGCTCGTCATCGCTTGGACGTTCGGTACGGGCCTGCGCATGACCGTCGGCCTGCTGGTGTCGATGTTGCTGCCAGGCTGACAACGGCCAGCGTCGCCGAACGCGCTTGTTTTGCCAGCTTGTCTCGGCTCGGCTCTCGCGCGCCGAAAATCCGCCGCTGCGGGGGGCGGCACGGCGTTTGCTCTCGCCCGCAGCATGCACACAACACTCGATCAACGTGGGGTTCGTCGTCGTCGTCGCCGGGCATCGCTCGGTTTCGGTTTGATCGAAATCGTCGTTACCGTCGCCATCATCGCCATGATCTCTGCCGCCATCACGGTGGCGGTCATGGGCATCGCCGAGCGCCAGAAGATCACCCTTACGCGTAGCAACGGCGAGACGTTGCGCAACGCGGTCAAGATCTGGTGGGCGAGCGGCAACGACATCGGCAGCTGCCCCACCGTCCCGGCGCTGATCGCCGACGGTGCGCTGGATCGCGGAAAATCCGCAAAAAGCGACGCTTGGGGCCAGCCCTGGCGCATCCAGTGTGACGCCACCGACGCCACCATCGTCTCCACCGGCCCCGACAAGCTGCCCGACACCGAGGACGACATCCGCGTGCCGCCAGCCTGAGCGGTGTTAGTCTTCTCGCATGTCCATCGACGGCGTTGAAGACATCGAAGGCTTGAAGCGGGCGGGCGCAGCCGTAGCCGAGGCGCGCGACACCATGGCCGCGCACGTGGCGGCTGGGGTCAGCACCCGCGAGCTCGACGCCATCGGGCGCGAAGTCTTGCGGCGTCACGGCGCGCGCTCCGCGCCCCAGCTGGCTTACGACTTTCCCGGCACCACCTGCATCAGCGTCAACGACGAGCTGGCGCACGGCATCCCCTCGCACCGCAAATTGCGCGACGGCGACTTGGTCAACATCGACGTCTCGGCCGAGCTCGACGGCTATTGGGCGGACAGCGGCGCCAGCTTTCCGGTCGGTGAAGTCAAGCCGCGGCTGAAGAATTTACTGTTCACCACGCGCGCCGCCTTGAACGACGCCATGGGCGAGGTGCGCGCCGGCGCGCCGATGCGCAACATCGGCCGAGCCGTCGAGCGTCGCGCCAAGCGCGGCGGTTTCCGCGTCGTCCGCGATCTGTGCGGTCACGGCGTCGGTCGCAACATTCACGAGCCGCCCAACGTGCCCAACACCTTCGACCGTCGTAACTCGGACGTTTTGCACGAAGGCCTGGTCATCACCATCGAGCCATTTTTGACCACCGGCGCCACCAGCATCTTCGAGGCGGACGACGGCTGGACGCTGTGCACCCCCGACGGCAGCATCGGCGCGCAGTTCGAGCACACCATGATCGTCACGCGCGGCGAGCCTATCGTCGTTACCCGCTAGCGAATGCAAACGTTGCGCGCTCAGCGCGTGCTGTCGACCTTCCGCGGCAGCTCGTGGCCGGTGTTGGTCGAAACTGGCGAGCAAAAGGTCGTGGTCAAACTGCGCGGCACCGCCGAAGGCCTGCGCCCGCTGGTTGCTGAATTGGTCGTCGGCGCGCTCGCGGACGCGCTCGGTTTGCTCACGCCTACCCGCTACTTGGTCGAGCTGCCGCCGCAGTTGCCGAGCGACGACCCGCACGAAGAGCTGCGCGATTTGCTCGAGCGCAGCCACGGCGCCAACTTGGGTCTGCGCTTCCTCGAGGGTTTCCGCAACGTCACGGTGGCCGACGCCGGGCGCATCAAGACCGAGCTGGCGGCTCAGATCGTCTGGCTCGACGCGCTGGTGCAAAATCCGGATCGCACCCAGAAAAATCCGAATTTGATGATCAAAGCCGGTCAAATTGCGCTGATCGACCACGGCGCGGCCCTCGACTTTCACCACGACTGGCGGAGCGTGACCGAGCAGGCGCCGCGGGAGCCCGGCCAGTTCGTCGCTCAACACTTGCTGCAAGTGGCCGAGCCCGCGCTGCAGGCAGCCGACCAAGCGCTAGCCCCCCGCATCAGCCGCGACGTCTTGGAGGCAGCTTTGGCCCAAGTCCCAGACGCCTTCTTCGCCGAGCTCTCTGCGGATGCACCGGCCCGACAGCGAGCGGCCTACGTGGCGTACTTGAAAAAGCGCCTCCAAGCGCCGCGCCCGTTCGTTGCTCCCGGCAAGAACGTGCCCTTTCAATTCGGCCGTTGATGGAAAGCTAGAAAAATATTTGCGCAACGCGCGCGCCTCGCGGGTTAAAGGGGGGGCATGGCTTTCGACGTTTCCAAGTTTCTTGCGCTCACGGCTCTCATCGCGGCTACCGGTTCTGCGTGCTCCAGCTCCGACAAGGACGGCACCACGCCTGACGAAGGCGGCTCGTCCGGCTCCGGCGGCAAGGCTGGCTCGGCCGGCTCCAACGCCTCGGGCAGCAGCAACCACCCCGGTGGACAAGGTGGCGCGGCCGAAGGTGGCGCAGGCGGCGCGGCCGCTGGCAACGCCGGTGAAGGCGGCGTGACGGCCGAGGGCGGCGTTGGTGGCGAGTCCCTGGGCGGTGGCGGTGCCGGTGGCGCCGCGGAGCCGAGCGAATGTCTCGGTTCGCTCGCGGCCGGCGGCGCCGGTGGCGCGCCTGCAGTCGAGCCCAGCCTCGAAGGCCTGTGCATGGACTTCTTCGACGTGCTCTGTCCGGGCAATGAAGGCGACGCGCCGAGCTACACGGTTTGTGAAGGCGTGAAGGCGACCGGTTCGCCCGCGGTGGCGGTTGCGGTGGCCGACTGCATCAAGGCGCTCAGCGCCGAAGACGCCTGCGATCCCGCCAAGGTCCACGCTTGCTTCACCAGCCTCGAAGGCAAGGGCTGCGCGAATCCGGCCGCGGCGACGGCTTGCGCCACCATCAAGGCGCTCGAGGGTTGCGACGCGGTCGACTTGGCCAACTGCGAAAAGATCGCAGATCTGGTCAACCCCGAGATGAACGAAGGCTTCGCCGGCTGCATGGATCCTGCCAACGAAGGTTGGTACGACCCGGGCTTCACCGGCACCTGCGTCCAGCGTCTCGACTTCTGCGCCGGCGTTCGGCTGTACTGAGTCGCTAGCCTCCGCCCAGCAGCCGTTCCACTTCTTCCACGTCGGAGAACGGCTGCTCGGCGTCGCCGATCAGCTGCGTTCGCTCGTGCCCGCGTCCGGCCACGACCACTACGTCGCCCGAGCGCGCGCTTTCGATGGCCAGTCGAATCGCTTCGCCCCGATCGGGCACCAAGCGGGCATACGCGCGTCCCCCACGACGGCAGCCCCGCGCTACGGCTTCGGCAATCTCGGCCGGATCTTCGTGGCGCGGATTGTCGGTGGTGATGAAGGCGTAGTCGGCGCGCTCGCCCACGGCGCGCCCCATCACCTCGCGCTTTTCGACGTCGCGCCCGCCACCGGCGCCGAACACCACGCTCACTTTGCCGCGCGCCAACGCGCGCGCGGTTTCGCACGTGCGCACCAGCGCGTCCGGCGTGTGCGCGTAGTCTACGGCAACGATCGGATCCTTACCCAGAATCTGAAAGCGGCCGGGCACGCCCGGACACGCGGAGAGCCCGCGCGCCACGTCGCTTGCGGCCACTCCGCCCGCCAAACCGGCCAGCGCTGCCCCGAGCGCGTTCTCGGCGAATACGGCGCCTACCAATTGCGTGGTCAAGGTGCCGCCCAACATCTCCGCCGTCTCGGAAGGCGCGAGCCGAATGTGCGTTCCCGCGCTGGACAGCTCCACGCTTTGCGCCACCAGCTCGGCCGGCACCAGCTGCTCACCGCGCGTGCTCACCGCGTAATACCGACGGGTGACGTCGGGTGGCGTGACGCGCTCCAGCAGCTGCGCAGCGGCGTCGCAGGCGTTGAAAACGGCCGTGCGCCCCGGGGCCAAGTGCAAAAAAAGCTGCGCCTTACTGGCCAAATAGTGCTCCCAAGAGCCGTGCTGCTCCACGTGGTCGCGAGTCAAATTCGTGAACACACCCAAATCGAAGCGCCAGCTGCGCGCGAAGCCTTGCGCCAGCGCCGCGCTCGTCACCTCGATGGCTGCGTGCCGGGCGCCTTGCTGCGCCGCGTGCCGCAGCGCCGCCACGTAGCCGCGCGCGGTGCGCGGCACCTGCAGTGGCTGCCCGTCCAAAAAATAGCCGAGCGTGCTCTCCGTCAACGTGCGTCGCCCGGCCGCGCCCAAGATGGCCGCAATCAAATGCGTAGTGCTCGACTTGCCGTTGGTGCCCGTCACTCCGAACGTGAAAAAATCGTTCGCCCAAAGGAACGGCGCCGGCGTCGGCCGCACCAAGGCGCCCCCCGCGGTGTCACGCTCGAGCGCGTCCAAGCGGTCGATTTCGTCGCGCGTCGGAGGCTCGAGCGAGGGCGCCATCCGGCCGGAAGCTAACACGGACCGCCGAAAGCCGGCCCGCGGCGTAGAAACTGGTGCGGGTGCCGGCCTTCGCGGTGCGGTTCACGACCGGCACCGAATCGCTCGACGGCTAGGGCGCCTGAAGGAAGCAGCCTGCCGTCAAATCGCACTCGCTGTTGGCAAGCTGCTCGCATGGCGTGGCGGTGGCGATGCACGCGCTGGTGCTCCACTTGCAGTCACCGGTGACGCTCTCACACTGGCTTTGCTCCAAGTCCGCGCAGTCGAAAGTGCCCGAGCAATTGGTGCTGGACGTGCACGTGCAGCCATCGATCCCTTCGTCCAGAACGCACGCTTGCTCGCCTCCGGTGCAGGCCGAGCCCCTGAGGCAGCCCTTGGCGACACAATTTGGCTGAGCCGAGCAGGCCAGTGGAGCTCCCCCGCAGTGAGGCGCTTTCTCGCTCAGCTCGCAGCCCGGGGTGTGGTCGACGTAGTCACGGAACGTGCAACGTGGTGGCACGGTGCCGGAGCAGGCCGTCGCGTCCCACTCACAGTCCGGATACTTGGCGCAAGTGACGGAGTCCGTCGCGTTGCTGCACGAATCGGTGCCCACGCATTCGCCGACGTGACAATACGCTTGCCCGCAATCGGTCAGGGTCCGTTCGGTACACGGCGAAGGGCGACCAGCCCGGTACATGCGCTCGAGCACGAGGTGCAGGGCTCGGGTGGAGGATTGGAGGTCCAGCTGGTCCTTCGTCGCGCAGAACGAGAACGTCTGGCTGCCGCCTTGCGTGTTGGTGAGTGTGAGGGCTCCCTTGTCGACAGACCAGCTCAGATCCACGACCGTGTCGCGCGCCAGGATCTTGCAGCGACAAAGGCCGCAATCGAGATCTTCGCATTCCAAGTCGGTGACCGATGCGCACGTGTCGTGGCCCTTCTGCAAACAGTCGCTCGTGAAGTCGACCTCCGTTTCGGTCGACGAGTAGTGCAGGGCGGCGTTGCCCCCGGGTTCCGCCGGGTTGACGCCGGGCAGCAGCTCCAACAGAAAATCGTGCGTTTGATCCGTCCGAGTATTTTGGCCTACGCAAGCGGGCGCGATACCGCCCGTTGGGTAGTCGAAGAAGAACTCGAAGCGGCTTTCTTCCCGGCTCGATAGCCGCCAGACGCCGGTCGGGTCGCCGTTGCATGCCGCCGAAGTCAAATCGGCACCGCGTGTGAATTCGGGACAGGCGGAGCAGTCGCAGCTCCGGGTCTCCGAGCTGATGACGCCGCGCAGGCCGTTCGTGCAGGTGCACGGCGTGGGGTCTGACGAGGTGGTACCGCTGGTCCCACCCGTGGTGCTCGAGCCACCTGTGCCTGGGGAAGGACTGTCGTCCGTCGCCGCATGGCTCCCGCAAGCTGCAGCCAACCAAAGCACCAATCCCGCGCCGACCCCGGACATCACCGTTTTCACGCCGCGAGTGTGCCTCGGTGCCCGGGGCTGTCAATGTGCCCCCTGGACGACGTTTCCGCAAAACGCGCCGGTCGCGCGTAGCCAGGCCCCGCTCAGGGCTTTGGCAGGCTGCCGTCGGCGTTGCGCTTGGCTGCGATGGCGGCGGCGGCGGTCATGGTCATGGTGACTTCGCCGGAGACGGTGAGGTTGCAGTACGCGGTCTTGTTGTCTTTGGCGCCGCAGGCGGACAGCTTCGGTAGCTCGGGGTTGTTGTTGCGCACGAAGCCGCAGGCCTTGTTTTCGAAGGCGAACGAGTTGGTGACGAGGTGAACGGCGCCGCCCTGGCCGGCGCCGTTCGGTGCGCCGCCGAGCTTGAAGCCGTTGCCGTCGCCTTGCGGGTTGGAGCCGCCGATGGGCTTACCGTTGGAAAACGCCCACGAACCGTCGATTTTCACGACGTCGTCGGCGGCGAAGAAGTCCCAACCGTCGTCGGCGTTGTTCCAAGCGCGACAGCCTTTGAACGAATTGCCGGGCCCGATGCGGAGCTTGGCGGCAAAACCGTCCGCGTTTTCGCCGCCGGTGGCGGTGTCCAGGTTCCCCCACGAATCGCAGTTCAAGATCTGGTTGTTGGCGGCGCGCGTTTGGTCGGTAGCCTGATCCGAAGGGGCGGTGATTTGAATGCCCGTGTCGCCGCACTCGTGGACGATCACGTCTTCAATCACGTTGTTGGAGCCCGAAATGGCGAGGCAGTTGTCCGACGCTTTCATGAGCTCGAGACCTTTGATGTGCCAGAAATCGCCCGCCAAATTGATGCCTCGCAGCGCGTCCATGCCTGGCGGTTGGCTGGAAAAATCGATCACGGGGCGGCCACCGGGAGCAGCCTGGAGCGTGACGGGTGCGGCCGCAGTGCCGCTGTAGCGGATACCGATCTCGTAAGTGCCGGCGGACGTGTAGGTGCCGGGCTTGACCCAGATCGTGACGCCCGGCTTCGCCTTCGTGAGGCCCGCGCCGATGGTCTTGAACGGCGCCGCTTCGGTGCCGGGGTTGGTGTCGGCGCCGTCGGTGGCGACCCAGTATTCGGTCGCGCTCGCGCTGGTGCCCGCGCTGCCCGCGCTGCTACTGCCGGCGCTGCCCGCTTGATTGGTAGTGCTGCCGCCGGAAGTATTACTGCCGCCCACTTCCGCCGCGCCACCTGCGGCGGGCGCGGTGCCGCCGCTCGGGTCGGTGCTCGAGCCGGCGCTGCTGCTGGCGCTTCCGGCCGTCGCAGTGCCGGCCGTGGTCGGCTCGGTCGCCCCAGGCGCAGAGCCAGCGTCGCTCCCACAAGCCACCACGCCGCCGAGAGCACCGAGGGCGGCTAATACACTGAAGTCAATGCGGTACATTCACGGCGTAATGCCCAGTCGAATCGCGTCGATCACGCCTTTGGTGGTCCCAGGCGTGTTCCCGCTCGGAATGTAGGAGAAAGGTCTAGCGCAGCGGCACAACTTCAATCGAGACGGGATCCTGGATTGAGGATCAGCGGAGTCCGTGATCGATCGCCCCCACTTCCGGGATGACGTCATGATGTTCCCGCGATCGTGGCCGGTAGTCCTTTGTGGCGTCGTCTGCGCTTTCGGTTGCGCCACCGAGCAACTGGACGAGCCGCCGGGCGATACCGGCTCCGGGGACGCGCCTGCGGGCGGCAGTGGGCAGGCCGGAAGCGCGCCTCAAGGCGGCAGCGGCTCGATCTTGCCGCAAGCTGGCACCTCGTCGTTGCCCACCGCCGGTACGACCAGCAAGGCCGGCAGCGGTAGCGCGGGCAGCGGCAGCGCGGGTAGCAGCACAGGGACGGCGGGCAGCACGAGCCACGCCGGTGGCGCCAATGGCGGCGCGGGTGGCGGATCGGCCGGCATGGCGGGAACAGGCGGCGGCTCGACCAAACCGGCCGACACCACTCTGCCTTTCACCGAAGACTTCGAGGATGGCAAGGCCGACGGCTTCATTCCGTACAACGACAAGTCGACGGCCGGGCCGTGGGTGGTCGTCGCGGACGGCGCGGGCAAGGTCTATCAACCTCAAGCGGCCGTGAGCGACGTCGAGTGGGCGGTCGGTGGCAGCACGACGTGGACGGACGTGGCCATGACCGTGAAGGTGCGGTTGAACAGCGCCGATACCGACGCGCAGGTCATTCTCCGTTTCAAGGAGCCGAAGACGTACTTGGTGCTCGAGATGGCCGAGGGCAAATACAAGCTGCGCGGGCGCGCGGCGGGCTCCACCACCGATTTGATTTCGCCGTCGCCGAAGCCTGTCATCACCGCCAACACTTGGTACACGGTGGGCATCACCGCCAAAGGCACGATGGTGACGTTGACGCTCGACGGTAAGCCGATCGGCTCGCCCGTCGCCTGCAACGCGGCGATCTCGAACGGTGGCGTTGCCCTCGGGATGGACTCGGGGAGTGCTTCCTTCGACGACTTGAAAGTGACGGCGGCGCCCTAGCGACTAAGTTGCCAGCGCCCGCAGCGTGCCGATGCGTTCGACCAGCGGCGGATGCGAGTAGTAGAAAGCGGCGTACAGCGGATGGGGGTGGAGGTTGGACAGGTTTTCCGTGCCCAGCTTGGCGAGCGCGTCCGCCAAATCGTGAGCGTGGCCGTGCAGGTCGACGGCAAAGCGATCGGCCTCGCGCTCGTCGTGGCGCGACCAGGCCGCGAACAGCGGCGTGAGCGGAAACGTCACCACCGAGGCCGCCAGCATCAAGATCACGACGCGCGCCGGGAACGACGCGGCGGCGAGCCCGACCAAGCTGGGCAAGACGGCGCTGGGGGCGAGCCAAAACGCCAAGTACGCGCCGGCTACCAGCAGCACCTGCATGGTCAGCATCCGAAACAGCACGTGGTGCTTCTTCCAGTGCCCGAGCTCGTGGGCCAAAACCGCCAAAATTTGTGAGTGGCTCATCTGCGCTAACAGCGTATCGAACAGCACCACGCGCTTCACGCGCCCGAGACCCGTGAAATAGGCGTTGGAATGCGAGCTGCGCCGCGACGCATCCACCTTCAGCACGCGCCCCACGTGCACGCCTGCTTTCTCGGTCATGGCGCGAATGCCGTCGGATAGTCCAGCAACCTCCAGCGGCTCCATTTTGTGGAACAACGGTTCGATCACGTACGGCGACAAAAACGTCAGCAGCAGGCTCACGCCAGTTATCAGCGCGCTCACCCAAATCCACCACGTGTGCGGCGCCGCTTGCACCAACCACAACGCCCCCGCCGCCAATGCGCTACTCAGCACCAACGACAGCGCGGTGCTCTTCAGCCAATCGCTCCACCACAACCCCACGCTTTGGCGATTGAAGCCGTGCCGCTGCTCGATGCGAAAATCGCCATACAGCTGAAACGGCACTTCCAACACTGCCGTCACCAACAGCAGCCCGGCGAAGAACGACACACCGCTGCCGACGAAGCCGCGACCAGCGCTGGCGATCCAGGCGTCGTAGCGCCCCAGGCCGCCGCCGAACAAGAACGCGCCGGTCACTAGGCTGGAGGCGACGCTGTGCAGCAAGCCAAAGCGAGCTCGCTCGGTCGTGTACTGGCTGATCTTTCTCAGCTTTTCGGCGTCGACCTCGCGCTCCAAGCCACGCGGAACCAAGTGCCCCGCCCGCTCCAAATGCCGCAAGTTCAACCACGACAGCCCGAGGCGGGCCGCCGTGATCGCGACGAAAATCAAGAGCGCTAGGTCACGCATCTACCTAGCGTAAGGCCGTCCACCCGCCCCGCCAAGGATGGCGGCGGCGGGCAGAGGCCTTGGACACGACGCTACGGCTTCGCGGGCGCGGGACGCTTCGGTTGGACGGCGGCTTTGGGCGGTGCCACCACCGTTTCTCCGCCGACGGTCTTGACCATCTCCTTGACCGTCTCGGCCTGGTCTTCGATGTGGAACTCGACGCGGCGGTTGAGCGCGCGGTTCAGCTCGCTGTCGTTGGGGACGAGCGGCGTGGTCAAGCCCATGCCTTTGGCGACCAGCCGATCGGCGGAAACGCCGTGGCTGCTGAGCCAGGTGATGACCGACTCTGCGCGCTGCTGCGACAGCTTCATGTTGTACGCGCCGCCGCCCTTGTTATCGGTGTGGCCTTCCACGCGCACCCGCTTGATCTCCGGATGATCGGCCATCACCTTGGCGACCTCGGTGAGCAGCGAGTCGCTCTCGGGCTTGATCTTGGCCTTGTTGAAGTCGAACTTCGGCTGCTCCAAGATGCGAATCAGGCCGTTTTTGATGAAGACGCGCGGGCAGCCGCTGCTCTTGGCGTCGGCCGACTTCGGGCCAGGCTCGTCGGGGCACGCGTCGGCATCGTTGAGAATGCCGTCCTTGTCGCGATCGGTGTCGGGACAGCCGTTGGTCTTGGGATCGTCGGTCTTGATGCCGGCTAGCTCGGGACAGGCGTCGTCCTTGTCCAAGATGCCGTCACCATCGCGGTCGGGCGGGCAGCCGTTGGTTTTGGGATCGTTCGTGCGCACGCCGGTCACGTCCGGGCAGGCGTCCTCGCTATCGGCAACGCCGTCGCCGTCCCGATCGGGCGGTGGAGGCGGGCAGCCGTTGGTCTTGGGGTCATTGGTGCGCACACCCATCGCGTCCGGGCAGGCGTCGTCGCTGTCAGGAATGCCGTCGCGATCGCGATCAGGCGGTGGTGCAGGAGGACAGCCGTTAGTGGTCGGGTCGCTCGTGCGCACGCCGGGGACGCTGGGGCAGGCGTCGTTGTCGTCGTAGACGCCGTCGCGGTCCATGTCGGGCCGCTCCGGCTCCGGAAACCACTCCAGGCCGAGCAAGCCGCGAAAGCGCGCGCCGCCGAAGCCATTGTCGACCTCTCTGCCGGCGCCGGCGTTGACGCGAATGCCTGCGCCTGCCTTCACGTGCAAGCCCAGCAGCATCTCGATCGGTGTGTCGTGCTTGTGGGCTCCGTCCTCGATGATGGTCCGGCCGTACAGCTCGGGGCCTAGCAGCACGCGTTTGTCGGCGAAACGAACGCCCAGCGCGCCGCCGAAGGTGATGGTGTCGCCCAGCTCCGTGTCGATGTACTTGATGTTCAGCTGACGGTTTTCGTAGCCACCGCGCAGAGCGTAAGCGAACGCGCCGGCGTCACCCGCGATGTCCAGATGCGGTGCGAAGCGTACGACTTCGTCGCCCGTGAACTGCTCGCGTTGGCCGAGTGGAAAGAACACCGAGCCACCGATGGCGAGCGTGATGGGGTCTCCGTACTGACCGGCGATCCGCAAATCCAAAGACGCGCGGATGTCGCCGAAGCTCTGTTGGTGCACGGGCGGCAGATAGTCGACGCCGCCGCGCGTCGCGGGGTGACCGAAGGCGTGGAC
>JBEQSW010000026.1:0-5744 GCA_040348565.1 Myxococcales bacterium
AGGTTTTGGCGTCGCCGCGGGCGAAGATGCTGGCGACGTAGTTCAAGACGTCCGTGGCCGAGACTTCGTTGTAGCCGAAGTAGCGGATGAGGCGGGCCTTGATGATGTCGATCTTTTCTTGGGTTTCGCGATCGACGACGGCGCTGACCAGCGTCTTGAGCTTGATGCTGTCTTTTTGATCTTCGAACAGCTTCAGCTCGAGGGCGCGGCGCAGACGCTCGTTCGTTTGCCAGTCGAACTTCTTGCCTTCGACGGCTTTGGCGCCGATGAAGTTCATGATCTCGCGGCGGAAGTCGTCTTTGCGATTTTCCGGGATGTCGATCTTCTCTTCGATCGAGCGCATCAAACGCTCGTCCGAATCTTCGTCCTGGCCCGTATACTTGTTTTTGACCTTCTCGCGTAGCGTGTAGGCCTTGATGTTGTCGATGTAGTTGGCGGCCAGCTTCGAGATGGCTTCTTCGTCGGCGCTGATCGCGCGCTGCACTTCGTTTTTGACGATTTCTTCGTACTCGCGCTTCACGACGCCGATGAGATCGCGGTACTTCTTCTTGCCGTCTTCGCTGGTGATCAGCGAATGGTGGGACAGGCCCTTTTCCAGCTCGTTCAAGACCATGAACGGGTTGATGGTGCCTTCACCCGAGTCGCTGACGAGCGCGTTCGAGATCTTGTCCTGCACGTAGCGGGGGCTGATGCCTTCCATGCCCTCGCGCTTGGATTCTTTGCGCAGCTCTTTGACGGTGTCCTGCGTGTAGCCGGGCAAGACCTTGCCGTCGTACAGCTTCATCTTCTGGAGCAGGTGCAGGTTGTGCTTCTTCGGCTCTTCGAGCCGGGACAGCACTGCCCACATCGAGGCGACCTCCAGCGTGTGGGGGGCGATGTGACGGCCGCGCACGCGCTCGTGGTTGAAGTCCTTCTCGTAGATGCGAATCTCGTCCGACAGCCGGGTGATGTACGGCACGTCGATCTTGATGGTGCGGTCACGGAGCGCTTCCATGAACTCGTTGTTCAAAAGGCGCTTGTACTCGGCCTCGTTGGTGTGGCCGATGATGACTTCGTCGATGTCGGTCTGGGCGAACTTCTTGGGCTTGATGCGGTGCTCTTGGGAAGCCCCCAACAAGTCGTACAAGAACGCCACGTCGAGCTTCAGCACCTCGACGAACTCCACGATGCCGCGGTTGGCGATGTTGAACTCGCCGTCGAAGTTGAAGGCACGCGGATCGGAGTCCGAGCCGTACTCGGCGATCTTCCGGTAATTGATGTCGCCGGTCAGCTCGGTCGAGTCTTGGTTCTTCTCGTCCTTCGGCTGAAACGTGCCGATACCGATGCGGTCCTTTTCGGACAACACCAGCCGCTTCACGCGGATGTGGTTGTGGATGACCTTGCCCCAGTCACCTTTGTACTTGAGGAGTAGGCCGTTGAAGATGAAGCGGCTGGCGGGATCGAGGTCGCCTTCGACCTTGACGCGGAACTTGTCGTTGGAGAGACCGAGCTTGCCGATCGAGCGCTCGCGCCACTCTTGCGGAATGAGTCGCAGCGGCTCTTCGTGCATGGGCGAGTCGAAGGTGTCGGCCTCGCCGCTGGCCAGGCCCATGCCGGCCAGGTTCACCCACTTGAACGTGAACAGCCCGCCCTCGGGCGTGCTGGAATAGCGCTCGATGCCCTTCTTCAGCAGGCGCGCGATGGTGCTCTTGCTGGAGCCGACGGGGCCGTGCAGCAAGATGACGCGCCGCTCGGGGCCGTAGCCTTCGGAGGCCGCCTTGAGCACGTTCATCAACCGCATGAGCGGGATGTCGAGGCCGAAGATGGCGTCCTTGCCCTCGTCGATCTCGTCGCGGAAGAAGTTGTAGCGGATGAGCTTCTTCTTGTTATCGATGTACTCTTCCGTGCCGTACGAGATGACCATGTCGTACATGCGCTGGAAGGCGTTGCGCGTGACTTGTGGCCGCTCTCGCACCATGGCGAGGTACTCTTCGAAGCTGCCCTCCCACGCGAGGTCGCGGTAGCGGTCGTAATCCTGCATGGCCGCGATCTGCGCGACCATGCTCGTCTCTGGCGGCGAAGCGAGCGTCTCCGTCATCTTGCGTCCCTATCTCCCTTTGCGAGCGAAGCGCAGCAATCGGACAACAAGCCCAAAGTAAACCACACATTTCCGCCGTCGTCCCGCGTCGCAAAGTGCGGCAAATCAGCCGGCGCGCAAGGCTGGGCGGCCGCCGCGCCACTTAGCGAACCGCAAAGCGCGCCTTTGCCCCGTTCTCAGCGGAACCGCGAGAGCACGGCGGCAATGTCCGGCCAAACGAGCTTGTCGGTTTCGGCCGGCTCGGCCCGGAGACCCATCGAGCAGCGCGCGCTGGCCCAAGCCGCGGCCACGTCGGCGTCGGTGGAGCCGCCGAAGGCCAGTGCTTCGGCCTCGCAATCGGCAGCCGCGCGATCACCGAGCCCGTAAATACCGACGAAGCCGATGGCGTCGCGGCGCGTGTCGAGCAAACCGAACAACGCTTCGTAGTAGCTGCGTTGCTGCTTCTGGCTCGAGCCCGCGTCCGTGCCGCTCGGATAGCCGACCTCGAACAGCGTCAAAAGTCGCCTCTGCCCCGGGGCGGCCGCGAGCGCCGCGAGCGCGGCCGTCACTTCGTCGACCACGGCCTCGGGAGGCTTCAAGGCCGCGGCGTCATCGAGCACGTCGTACACGCCGACCACTTCGTCGCCTAGCGCGAGCTCCGCCGTGTCCGCTTCGGGATCGGCCAAGCCTTGCAAGCTGAGGGCGGTGCCGATGGCGGTCTTGCGGCTCCGGTGTGCGTGGTGGCTGGCGTAGTCCACGGCGTGGGTGAGCAGCGCGAGCAAGCTTCTACGTTCGTCGTTCGACGCCAATGCGAGGTAGCGATCCAGCTCGTAACCGAAGCACAGGTGCGAAAGCTGCTCGCCGTAGCGGGTGTAGACTTCGTCGATCGTTCGCTCGATGGCCGCCAGAGCCGCGTCGCCGTCGAGCGTGCCAGAAAAGGGCCACGCCGGCTGTTCGCGATCGACGATGCCGATGCACAACGCAACCCCGTTGCCGCGCTCACGGTACGGCTGCGACATCGCGTCCAAGCGATTCCAAGTCGAGGCTCGGGGCGAGCCGGTGGCGCCGCTCAGCTGATCCCAGCGCTCGGCCAGGGGCAGCGTGCGCGAACCGCGGGACAACGCCGACACCGAAGCGAGCACGGCCTGCACGTCACGCGACTCAGAGGGGTCGGCGGCGAACGTCGGCCAGATGCCAAGCTCGATGCTGCCGGGCTCACCTCCCGCGCCGACGTATTCGTCCGCACCGCCCTCGCCGCCGCCGCCTGCCACGGGACCGGCGCCGCCCGCACTTTCCCCGGCCGCACCACCGTCACCGAGTGACACCCCGGGGGATGGCTCCGCCACCTCGACGCGCGTGCACGCCCCAGCCACGCCCGCTGCGGCCACCAACAATGAGACGAAGTACCTCGACGCCACCACCGTCAGAATAACCCGAGATGGCTCCGGGCCCGAAGCCTGTGACGTTTCCGTGTCGGAACCGTCACAAACCAGGCACGGCTCGAAGACGGGGCTAGGATGCGCGTCCCCCCACGATGACTTTCGCCCCCGAGCCAAGCCGAGGACCCGTGAGCGTTCCGGCCAGTATTCCAGTCGGCGCCCAGCCGCCGCGCCCCGACGACCCGTCGCTCTACATCAATCGCGAGCTGTCGTGGCTGGAGTTCAACGCGCGTGTGTTGGCCGAAGCGGACGACGCGCGCGTGCCGCTGTACGAGCGCGCCAAGTTCTTGGCCATTTTCGCGGCGAACCTGGACGAGTTCTTCATGGTGCGCGTTGCGGGGCTGCAGGCGCAACAGTCGGGCGAGGTCGAGGAGTCGACCGCCGACGGCATGACCCCGCAGAAGCAACTGGCCGCCATCAGCGAGCGTGCTCAAGAGCTGACGCGCGAGAGCTACCGAATTTGGAACGTGGTGCGACCGGAGCTGCGACGCGAAGGCGTGGCGCTGGTTTCGGCGAGCGAGCTGGACGCGAAAGAGCAAGCCGCGCTCGACGAATATTTCGCCAAAGAGATCTTCCCGGCGCTCACGCCGATTGCCATCGACCCGGTGCATCCGTTCCCGCACGTGCGGAACAAGAGCATCAACGTCGGCATGATCTTCGAGAAGCGGCCGCACACCCACGAGCCGTCGTTCGGCCTGGTGCAGGTACCGCGCATGATTCCGCGCTTGATTCGCGTGCCGATGGAGGGCTCGCGGCGCGCCTTCGTGGCCATCGAAGAGCTGATTTTGCGGCATACCAAGCTGGTTTTTCCGCAGCTGCGCGTGATTGGCCAATACGCTTTTCGCGTCACCCGCAATTTCGACCTGCAGATCGACGACGAGGAGGGCGAAGATTTGCTGCGGTCGTTGCAGGCAGAGCTGCGGCGCCGGGAGCGCGGTCACGCCGTGCGCCTGGAGGTGAGCGGCAGCGTGCCGCAAGATTCGCTGAACTGGCTGTGTCGGGCGTTGGAGCTGGACCCGGTGCGCGACGTGTACATGGTCGACGGCCCGCTGTTCTTGGGCGACATGACCGTGCTCAACGCCGGCGACGAGCGGCGCGACCTGCGCGACGAAGCGTTCTTGCCGCAGTACGTGCCGCCGCTGCGCGACGCGGACGACTTCTTCGAGACCATCGCCGCACGCGACGTGCTCTTGCACCACCCGTACGAGTCCTTCGAGGCGGTGATCGACTTTTTGTCGCAGGCCGCGGAGGACCCGCGGGTCATCGCCATCAAGCAGACGTTGTACCGCACCGGCGGTGAGTCGCCGTTGGTGCGCGCGCTGCAACGCGCGGCCGAGCTGGGCAAGCAGGTCACGGCGCTGGTGGAGCTGAAGGCTCGCTTCGACGAGGAGAGCAACATCGCCTGGGCGCGAGCCTTGGAGCGCTCGGGCGTGAACGTGATGTACGGGCTTTTGGGCTTCAAAACCCACGCCAAAGTGCTGATGGTGGTGCGGCGCGAGCGCGGCGGGCTGAAGCGCTACGTGCACTTGGCCACCGGCAACTACAACCAGCAAACGGCGCGCACCTACGAGGACATCTCGATGTTCACGGCGCGCGAGGACATTGCCGAAGACGCCACCGCGTTCTTCAACATGCTGACCGGCTACAGCGCCCCGGCGCGCTGGAATCGGCTGATTGTCTCGCCGCTGGGGCTGCACGAGGCAGTGCTGGGGCTGATCGCGCGGGAAGCCGAGCACGCGCGCGCTGGGCGCCCCGCGGGCATCGTAGCCAAGCTCAACTCGTTGGTAGATGCGGACGTGATCGCGGCGCTGTACGCGGCCTCGCAGGCTGGCGTTCCGATCGATTTGTTGGTGCGCGGCATCTGCTGCCTGCGTCCCGGCATCGAGGGAGTCAGCGACAAGATCCGGGTTCACACCGTGATCGATCGCTTTTTGGAGCACGCGCGCATCTTTCATTTCAAGAATGGCGGCGCCGACGAGGTGTTTTGCTCGAGCGCCGACTGGATGCCGCGCAACTTCCGGCGCCGGGTCGAGGTGATGTTTCCAGTGCTGGACGAGGGCTTGAAGCAGCGCATGATCGAGGAAGTGCTCGGCATCATGCGCAGCGACACCGCCAAAGGCTGGTTGCTCGGACCTTCCGGGCAATATCAGCGCGCGCCGGAGCGCGACGGCGTGCGCAGCCAGCAACGCTTCATGGAGCTTGCGCGGGAACGGGCGCGCGAGCAGGAGCCGATCCGCGGCTTGGCCTCC
>JBEQSW010000079.1:0-4679 GCA_040348565.1 Myxococcales bacterium
ACGATCTGGACGTGCGGGTCGCGGTCATGATGCGCGATTTGTTGCAGTCGCGGGCCGCCGCCGAGCCGGCGCCCGGCGCCGCGCCCTCCGTCTTCGAAGAGCTGGAGGCGCGCGAGCCGCGCTCCAACGGCCGGGCCGTGTTGGCGCTGAACGCGGCCGTGTTCGGCGGGTACGTCGGCTATTCGATTCAAGCCGCCAGCGGCTCGTCCGACGAGCGCTTGGTCTACCCACTGGTCGCCCTCGGCACCGGCGTCGGCCTCGGCGCATCGATGTTGATCGCCGATGAATGGGACATCAGCGTGGGCGAAGCGTGGTTCTTGTCGGCGGGGCTGTGGTGGCCGACGAGCTCGGGCTTGCTTTTGGCCGGGCACCACGACGTCCACAAGGAAGATCGCTACGTCTACGGCGTGGTTTCCGGAACGGCGGGCGTGGCGCTCGCGGTCGCGGCCGTGAGCTCCATTCACATCACCGACGGCGACGCCGCGCTAGCGCACAGCGGCGGCGTGCTCGGCTTGGGGCTGGGCGGTTTGAGCCAGCTGTTCATCGAAGGGCGCACCAACAAGACGCCGATTGGCGGCATGGGCTACGGCGCCGCCATCGGCACGTTGGGCGCCGGCGTGCTGGCCACACAGGTCAACCTCAAGGCGCCACGAGTCCTGCTGGTCGACCTGGGGGCAACGCTCGGCGCCTTGACGGGCGCGGCCGCGGGCAGCCCACTTTTGTTGGTCGACCAAGAAGAGAGCAAATCGCGCACGCGCGCCTGGCTCGGCAGCATCTTTGCGGGCACGGTGCTGGGCGCCGGCATCGGTTGGTGGAGCACGCGCAAATCCGACGCCCACGCCCCCAGCTCGCAGGCGTCGCTGCCCGCGCTGCCTTACGCCGTCGCCACGCCGGACGCGCGCGGGGCCCGCTTCGAAGCCGGCCTGCTCGGGCGGTTCTGAGATGAGCCGCCCGCCCGACGATGCCGAAACCCTCCGTGTCGTCCTCGGTGAAGCCTGGTCGGGGCGTCGCGCCGACGACGCCGTGCTCCGCTCGTTTCCCGGCTTCTCCCGCAAAGAGGTCAAAGAGTTGTTCGAAGCCGGGCGCGTGCGCGGCTCTGGTCGTCGGCTGAAAAAGGGCGACCGCGTCGAGGGCGGCATGGAGCTTTTGGTGGAAGCGCCCAGCGTGCCGATCGCGCCGGACCCCTCCATCCCGCTCACGGTGCTGTTCGAATCCGAAGATTTCGTGATCGTCGACAAGCCGGCAGGCTTGCCCACCGCCCCGCTCGTCCGCACCGAGACGCGCTCGCTGGCCGCGGCGCTGTTGGCTCGCTACCCCGAGATGGCGGGCGTGGGGTTTCGAGAGCGCGAGCCCGGTCTGGTGCACCGGCTCGACAACGAAACCTCCGGCGTCGTGCTGGCAGCGCGCAGCCAAGCGGCTTTCCAGACGGCGCGCTCGTTGTTCGAGTCCTCGCTGCTCGAAAAACGCTACCTGGCGGTGGTCGCGGCGGACGCCCCCGAAGCGGGCGAGCTCGAGACCTGGCTCGGCCCCGACACCACCGATCCGCGGCGCGTGCGCGTCTACGCCGAGCCCGTCGCCGACGGCTACGCCAAGCTCAGCAGAACCCGCTACCGGGTACTTCGTCGCGGCTCGCGTTTCGCGCTGGTCGAGCTTTCGGTCGAGCGCGCGTTTCGTCACCAAATTCGCGCGCATTTGGCCCACTTGGGCTTCCCCATTGCGGGAGACGCCGTGTACGGCGGCGCCGCCGTGCCGGAGCTGGGCGAGCGCCACGCCCTCCACGCGAGCTACATTGCGTGGGCTGGCGATGCCGCACGCGCCGGCTTCCGCGCCGAGGCGGGCCTGCCGGCGGAGCTCGAGGCGCTGATCGGCGGCGCGGGCGCCGACGGGCGCTGAGTCAAAACTTCCAGCAGCTCCGCCACCAAGGCCAGCGTTTCCGCGACCGTCGGCAACTTGGGCCGCAAGACAGCCACGCGCTCTTCGGCCTTCCTGCCGCGTTGAAACGACGTTTGCGCCGGCAAAGCCTGGGCGCAGGGCGAGCCTTCACGCACGCGCAACAGCACGTACGGCTCGGCTACCACGCCGCCCAAACCGAGAGCGTGATCGGTCCCCACCTCCACCGCCATCAGCCCGGTCAACGCACCGCGCGGCTGCAGCAGCAAGCGCAGCTCGTCGGCGTTGCGGCTGCCCTGCGGCAAGCGCGCCAGCGGCACCGCTCGCACTCCGCGACGACGCAGCCCCGTCAGCACCCGCTGCAGCATCCGGCGCGGATCGCCACCCGGCACTGCGGGCAGCTCTTGCGCGCGCCCCGTCAAGAACACCGGCAAGAGCACGGTCGCGCCGAGCAAGAGCTCGACGGCTCGGTAGGGCGAATGGCGGCGCTCCAAGAAGTGGAGCACCACCACGCCCAGCACCAGCGCCGCGAACACCAACCCGCCGACGAGCGTGCTGCCGTCCAGCCAGCGTCCCGGCAGTGGCGTCGCCTGGCGAGCAAAGGCATCGGCCTCCGACAAGGGCAGCCACTGGCCCGGGCCGCGCGGCGCCGCTCGTCCCGGCGTTGCGAACAGCGTGGCGCACGCCATCACGCCGAGCAGCAGCAAGCCGACCCACGTGGGCTCGTCCCAGCGCCCACCCGCGATCACGGCCAGGCCCAGCAACACCCCGGAAAGCGCGGCGCGCAGGCCCGGCGCCAGCGGCAAAAGGGCGCGCGCTTCGGCGTTGCGCAGCGCGGCTGCGGCTTGGAAGCCACGCCACTTGGCGAACACCAGCGAACCGAACGCCAAGCCCGCGATCACCGCTCCAATCAACCAGCCCAGTCGCTCGCGCGGTGACTCACCGAGCTCGTGCGACGCCAGCAGCGTCGGCGACTGCGGCGCAGCCACGGCGGTAAAGGCATCGAACGCCGAGTCAGCCACCCAAACGCGCCACAGCGCCGGCTCGCCGCGGGCTACGTGCGGCCGCAAAATCTCCAGCTCGTCTTTGCCCGGAGCGCGGCGCAAGTTGCCGACGAACACGCCGCCCAGCTCGTCCAGCTCGTTCACGGCCGCGCCGCTCGAGCCCGGGCTCGGCAGCATGGGCGCCACGTTGGCCTCGGGGATGCGGAACGTCACGCGCGCCGAGTCGAGCCCGTCGTCGAAGCGCGGTCCCACCCAGCGCAGCTCCACGTGACTGCCGACGCGACGAATGAGGTCGCGCTTGGCCAGCTGCGTGCGGTAGCTGAAGCGGAACACGTACGAGCCGGTGCGCAGCCCACGCTCGCGCTCGACCGTGAGCTTGAGCGATCCGTCCGGCTCGCGCGCCACCGACAGCGGCACGGTGCCGAACTTCTGGTCGTCGGTGCAGATCACGGTCGCGTCGGGCAGGGGCTCGGCATCGCTATCGACCCCCGCCACCGGCAGCTCCGCGAGCGGCCCGCCGCGCAGCCGCACGCCCAGCTCTTGGGTCACGGTGGCGGTGCCGTTGCGCTCGACGTCCACGGTGGCCGCGTGCGCGGTCACCCGCGTCTCGACCCAGCCAGGAACGGCTTGGGCAGGAATTGCGGCCAAAAGCAGGGCTGCGGCGGCCAGGGCAGCAAGATGTCGTCTCAAGACATACATCAGACCACCTGTGCATACCTTGGCCGACACAACAGGCCAAAGTTTCGGGTACTTCCGGACCCGGGTTCGTCCGGAACGCCGACTTCGACCGTGCGGCGCCCCGTCGTCTTATTGAAGCGCGACCCCTCTCAGCGTTTGTCGAGCGCGTCTTTGAAGGCGGGCCCGGCGCTGACCACCGCCGTACTGGCGTCGCTGAACACCGCCGCGGGGATTTCCAAGTCGAAGCGGGCGCTGCCCGGCCCGACCGTCGTGGAAAACGGGATCGGCGTCTGCCCGTGGTGCGGCGAGCTAGCCACGGCCTTGCCGACCTCCGGCACTTTGCTGCTGCGTTCCAAGGTGCGCGCCACGTACGCCAAGGTGAAGAAGCCGGCGGCTAGGATTTTGTCGCTGTGCGCGGGCTTGGCAAACGGGGCGCCGGGCTCGTTTTTGCGATGCTCGGCCATCACCCGCGCCATCTCTTGCGTGTCATCGCCAGTGAGCACGTAGGTGAAATCTCCGTCCGGCTGCACCACGATGCTCATGTGGCTGAGCTGCTTGGAATCGGGCGGCGGCAGCATGTTCTCGGCGATCTTGGCGAGCTTGTTGCCGGACTCGGTCCACGCCTTCATGTCGACGGTGAGCTCGAACACGGTGGCGGGTGTCTTGAAACCTGCCAGCTTGAGCGACTTTTTGCCGACCTTCGGCCAGATCTTCTCCTCGACATGGTTGTCTTTGCGCCAGCGCTTGAGCGCCGGATCGGCCAGCAGCGCGAAAGCGTCGGTGTACAGGCCGAGCGGGCGCGCCGAAGGCTCGGTAAGCCTGGTGATCATCGTGTCGGCGTGTTGGTAGCCAATCGCGTCCTTTTGGCCCGGGCTGACCGCAAAGCCAAAGCTTTCCGGCAGCTTGGAAAGCCAAGCGTCCACTACTTTGCGCGCGCGCTTGCGCGTCGCGACGGGAAGCTTCTCGTGCTCCAACAAGCCTTCGGCTAGCTCGCCCGCGATGCGCCCGAACGCCGCATAGCGCTCGGCCGGCAGCGCGGTGTTGTAGCCGGCCAGCGTGGCGTCCGGCGGCAGGCGCGGCAGCGTCACTGGCACCGATACGGGCTTC
>JBEQSW010000089.1:0-5453 GCA_040348565.1 Myxococcales bacterium
CCAAACCGGGCTGCGCGCCAAAACGCCCGCCAACCCCAGCGCGCCTACCATCGGCGCCAACAGCTTCAGCACCCATGACTTGGGTCGCGCTCTCGATCAAGCTCGCCAAGCGCACGGAATGGGCGACATCGAGCTTGCCGTCAACAACGCCGAAACCGCGCTGTTGGTCGCCGACGCGCTGAATTCGCCCGACGCGCAAGCCCGCATGGAATCGTCGCGTACGTTGTTGAACGCCATTTACGAGGCGCGCCTGGGGCCGCTTTCGCAGCGCATGGTCGTGCTCTCACCGACCTCGAACAAAAAGCTCCGCGTCTCCCCCGAGCAAGCCTTCTTGCTCTCGCGCGTCGACGGCGGCGTCACCCTGGACGAAGCCATCGATCTGTCGCCGTTGCCTCGGCAAAAAACGCTGCGGCTGTTGGTGTCGATGATTCGTCAGGGGCTGATCGCGGCAGAGTAGCTTCGGCGAGGGTTGCGACAGACCCCGACACGACGCCAGCAAATTCACGCCACCCGATTGACGATCTCGGGTTGGTGCGCTAGCTATGGGTTCGTCTGATGTTCAACCATTGCGCTCTTGCCAATGCCCGTTGGGGCAACAAGCCGGTCATTCCGGTTGGGCGGGGCGCATTGTCGTCGAGTTGAGCTCGAGCAACCAAGCGCCCTCCCCGCCGAAAGGCTGAGGGGGCAGCGGTTGCGCTCCTCAGACCCCAGGCGGAGGCGGGCAGAAACGCCGGCCCATGTCCTCCTTAGTCACGTCCGCAGAACCGAGCGAGCCTCCCTTATTCACGCGAGATTTCGCGCTGATTCTGGCCACGCAGCTGGCCTTTGGCTTCGCCTTTTCCAGCTTCTTTCTGCTGCCTAAGTACGTCGTCACGCAGCTCGCGGGGTCGCCGAGCCAGGTCGGTTACGTGGGCGCGCTGTCGGTGGTGGCTGCGGTCTTGTCGTCGCCCAGCGCGGGCAAGCTGTTGGATCGCGGCGGACGTCTGCCGCTGATGTTCGCGGGCTGTTTGCTGAGCGCACTGGCGGCGTTCGCGTTTCTAGGGGTCACGCACATCGGCGCTTACCTGTACGCGGTGCGCGCAGTGCAGGGGGTCGCGTACACGCTGTACTTCGTGGCCGTCATCACGCTGGTGGCCGATTTGGCGCCCGCGTCCCGGCTTGGTCAGGCCATCGGTTGGGTCGGTTGCGCCGGTTTGGTGATGAACGCCGTGGCCACGATGGTAGCCGAGCGCATTGCCGAACGCTTCGGCTGGCACGCGGTCTTCGGCGCCGCGGCGGCTTCGGGCCTGTGCGGCGCCGTGCTCACGTTGCTGCTGCGCGAGCCGCCCGCCCAGCCCAAGCCAGTCACGCTCGAGCCACGCCCCGCGCCGACGAGCGCGCGCCTGGCCGTCATGTGGGCCACCGTGGCCGGCGGCATGGGCTTCGGCGCCATGTTCACGTTCACGGCGCCGCTGGCCCTGTCGCTCGGTGACAGCAACATCAGCCCGCTCTTCGCCGGCTACACCACCGCCGCGCTGGCGGTGCGGCTCCTGTTCGGCACTCTGGGTGACCGGCTCGGTCGCGCGCGCGTGGGCGGCGCCGCGTTAGCGCTGTATTCGCTGGTGGTCGCGTCGACGGCGGGCTTGGGCCACGGCTGGCTCGGAGCGCTGGGCTTGGCTTTCGGGCTCGCCCACGGCGCTTTCTACCCATCGGTCAACGCGCTGGCCTTGGAGGGGGTGGGTCGCGAGCAGCGCGGCACCGTGGGCGCCTATTTCAACGCCGCGTTCAACGCGGGGGTGTTGATCGTCACCTTCTGCTTCGGCCAAGTTGCCCAGCAGTATGGCTACCGCATCGTGTTCTTGCTAGTCGCAGGGCTCAGCGTCTCGGGCTCGTTGGCGCTTTTCAGCCGGTCACGCAAGTCGCTGCTCGTTCGTCCGTCGTGAAGGCTACCCATGATCGTCGCGCTGTTTCTGCTCACGTTCTTCGAAAGCATTGCCGCCACCCTGATTCAGCGCGGGCTCTACTTCTTCACGCACGAGAACTTGGGCTTCAATCAGAGCCAAAACTTGTGGATCGCCTTCGGCTTCGGCGTCACCTACGTGGGCGGTGCCTTGGCCAGCCATGGCCTGTCCAAGCGCCACGGCGAAAGGGCGGTGCTGCTCGGCTGCATCTTGGCCTTGCTGGTGCTGCATTCGTTGTTGGCCCTGGTGCCCACGCCCTGGGTGCTGGTCGGGTCGGTGTTCGGGACGGCCATCGTGCAAGGCATCAAGTGGCCGGTGGTCGAAAGCTACGTCAGCGCCGGCCGCGCGCCGAAGCAGCTTTTGGCCATTTTGAGCCGCTACAACGTGACCTGGGCCACCGCCGGCTTCGTCGCCATCGGCGTCACCGGCCTGATCGTCGGCACCCACGTGCCGTCGTTGTTCTTCTGGTTCCCGGCGCTGCTCAACCTGTTCGCGGCTCTGCTCACGCTCAAGCTGCCAGCCCAGCCGGTGCATCTCGAGCACAGCCACCCCGAGCGTCCGGTCGACGGCGAGCTGTCCAACATGCGCGCCCTGCTCGGCTCGGCGCGCTGGTCCATGATCGGCAGCTACGCGCTGTTCTACGTGCTGGCCCCGCTCATGCCTTCGCTGTTGGCGCAGCTGGCGTTGCCGGTCACGCTCGCCACTCCGGTCGCCAGCATTCTGGATGCGGTCCGGGTCGTCACCTTCGGCGCGCTCGGCGCGCTTGCGGGCTGGCACGGCAAGCGCGCGCCCATGTGGCTGGTGGGGGCCGCGTTGCCGGGCGGCTTTCTTTTGATCTTGCTGGGCAATTCGCTGCCGCTGTTGATCTTGGGCGAGGTCATTTTCGGCATTGCCGCCGGCTTTGCGTACACGGCCGCG
Organism: Myxococcales bacterium; assembly: GCA_040348565.1. Taxonomy (GTDB): domain Bacteria; phylum Myxococcota_A; class Polyangia; order Polyangiales; family Polyangiaceae; genus PMG-095. The sequence continues at coordinate 2,859 of JBEQSW010000089.1, forward strand.
CTCTACTACGCGCTGGTCGCCGAAAACGCCTCGGTCGACGCCGGCGGCGCGCACGAGGGCTTGATCGGCATCGGCATCGGGCTCGGTCCGTTGTCGGGGCTGGCGGGGCAATTGCTCGTGGGTCAGCGCTTGCCGTTCGCCACCCAAAGCGGCGGCCTGCAACCGTTCATGGCCCTTGCCCTCACCACCACCCCCATCATCGCGGTGTGCTTGCTGGGCTCGGCGCGTTCTCTGTTCAGGCTGCGCGGTCGTCCTGCGTGAGCGCGCGCAGCTCAGCCTCGAGCCGCTCCACCTGCTCGCTCAAACGCAAGAACACGTCGGTTGCCAGCGCCAGCTCGGCGTGGCGCGCCAACAGCTCGAGCTCCACCGCGCACTGCTGCGCCAGGGGCGCCGAAAGGTTGCCGAACACGCCCTTGGCCTTGTGCGCCGCGCGCGCGAGCTCTTGAGCGTCGCCGTCGCGCAGCGCCCCCTCCATCGAAGCCAGCAGCGCCGGCTTCTCTTGTACGAACAAGCGCACCAGCTCGGCCAGCAGCACGCGGTCGCCATCCACCCGCGCCAATAGCTCGACGCGATCCAAAACCCCGGAAGAAATCGCCACTGGGTCGAGCGCGTTGCCCAGCCCGGGCAGTGACGTTCGCTCCGCCGCAGGCTCGCTTGCCGGCGGGGCCGCCAAGATTTTGCCCGAGCTGTCTTCACCCGTGAGCGTCAACACCGGCAGGTGCTGCGACCCCGTCTGAACGAAGGCGCCCTGATCCATCAACCGCGCGATGGCCGAAAACAAAATGCGGCGCGTGACCGGCTTGGTCACGTAGTCGTCGGCGCCCGCCGCCAGGCACTCTTCGCGGTCGCCCTTCATGGCCTGAGCGGTCAGCATCACGATCGGGCGGTGTCCCCCCGTCACCTTCTCCTGCGCGCGCAGGGCTTGGCACACCTCCAGCCCGGTCAGCTCCGGCATCTGCACGTCGAGGAAGATCAAATGAAAGTCGCCGCTCAGCGCTTGGTCCAGCGCGGCGCGCCCGGTCTCGGCCACAGTCACGTGCGAGCCCACCTTCTCCAGAAAGTGCCGCACCACCCGCGCGTTGACGGCGTTGTCCTCGGCCACCAGCACGCGCAAGCGGCTGGGCGGTGATTGGTAGCGGCCGGTGGATTTGACGGTGGAGCTAGCCAACGATACGGCGTCCAAGTTGGCGCGCGGAAACACCAAGTCGACGTGGAAAGCGCTGCCCACTCCCACCGTACTACTGACGCGGATTTTGCCGCCCATCAGCTCCACCAGCTGGGCCGAAATCGTGAGCCCGAGCCCGGTGCCGCTCATGGCCCCCACCCGCTCCACCTGCGTGAACGGCTCGAAAATACTGGGCAAGCGATCGGCCGGAATGCCGATGCCGGTGTCGCGCACGCTCAGGCACAGCTTCACCTGCTGCTCGTCGGCCTCGCCCTGCATGACGGTGACGCGAATCCCACCCTTGCGGGTGAACTTGATGGCGTTGCCGACCAGGTTGACCAGCACCTGCTGCAGCCGCAGGGCGTCGCCCACCAAGCCGTCCACCACGTGCAATCCCACGTCCAGCTCGAACGACAAGCCCTTGCCGCGCGCCAGCTGTGTGAGCGGCTTCAACGAGGCGTCCAGCAGCTGCCGCAAGCTGAACGGAATCGCGTCAATCTCCAGCTTGCGCGCCTCGATGCGCGAGACGTCCAAGATGTCGTTGATGATGCCGAGCAGGTTGGCGGCCGAAGCGCGCGCGGTGTCGACGTAGTCTTTTTGGTCCGGCTCGAGCGGCGTTTCCAGCGCCAGCTCCAGCATGCCGAGCACGCCGTTCATGGGCGTACGAATTTCGTGGCTCATTTTGGCCAGAAATTCGCTCTTGGCGCGCGTCGCGGCTTCGGCCAGCTCTTTGGAGCGGGTCAAAGACTCTTCGGCTTGCTTGCGCGCCGTGATGTCCATGGTCATGCCCACGCGCTCGTGGGCGCCGTATTCGCCTAGCACCACCGCCGCGCGCGAGTACACCCAGCGCACGGTGCCGTCGCGGTGCAAGAAGCGGAACTCGGCCTCCCACTCGCTGCCCTCGGCGCTCGCCTTGCGCCACAGCTTGTGGCAGCGCTCGCGGTCGTCAGGATGCAGCGCCATCGCCCACCCCAGGCCGACCGCTTCCTCGGGCGAAACGCCGGCTAGCCGGCACCATTCTTCGTTGGCAAACGTGCAACGGGCCTGCAAATCACAGCGATAAATGCCGACGGGGGCGCGCATGGCCAGCGCGCGGAAGCGCCGTTCGCTCTCCTCCAGCTCGCCCAGCAACGCGCGCTGCGCAATCACCCGCCGGTATGCCGACAGGGCCAAGACCGACTCCACGCTGACCACCCCCAACACCAAGAACCAGCGTGCAGCCGCGGGCGCGTCGGCGACCGACGCCACGATCAGCGAAAGCCCGATCGTGAAGCCAGCGTAGGCCAGCATGCTTTCGATGGTGAAAAATACCAGGCCACCGCCCGCCAGCAGCGCGAACAAGCCCATTTGGTAGCCGGCGGGCAGGTGGTTCACCGCAGTGATCAAGAACAAGTGCGTCGTGATCAAGCCGGCCAGGCCGTGAATCATGC
>JBEQSW010000115.1:0-42372 GCA_040348565.1 Myxococcales bacterium
GGCCTCGGTGGCCGAGCAACTGAACCGCTTGGTCGCCGAAACCAAGCCCACCCTGCCGCGCGGCGTAGGGCTCAACCTCAAAGGTCAAGTCGAGAGCATGAACAGCTCGTTCAACGCGCTCGGGTACGGCCTCTTGTTCGCGGTGTTGCTGGTGTACCTGCTGATCGTCGTCAACTTCCAGTCGTGGCTGGATCCGTTCATCATCTTGATGGCGCTGCCGGGGGCGCTGGCTGGCATCGCTTGGATGCTGTTCGTGTCACACACCACTTTCAGCGTGCCGGCGCAGATGGGCACAATCATGTGCGTGGGCGTGGCCACCGCGAACAGCATCTTGGTCGTGAGCTTCGCCAACGCGCAGCGCAAAGTCGGCTTGGACGCGATGCAGGCAGCGCTGGCCGCCGGCATGACCCGCCTTCGCCCGGTGCTGATGACGGCGCTGGCCATGATCATCGGCATGCTGCCGATGTCGCTCGGCTTGGGTGAAGGCGGCGAGCAAAACGCCCCGCTCGGGCGCGCGGTCATCGGCGGCCTGTTGTGCGCGACGCTTTCGACTCTGTTTTTCGTCCCGGTGATGTACTCGCTGCTGCGCCGGCAGCCCCCGCGCGAAATCGCGCTAGAGGAAGCCTAAGTCATGGAAGAGTCCGAAAAGCCCCGACCGACCGACGCGCCCAACGCGGAGCTCGGCTTCGCGTTGCCGGAGCCGGCGCGGTTGTCGCGCGGGCGCGCGGTGACGTTTGCCTTGCTCGGCGCCGCCGCGCTGGCGGGCGTCTTTTTGCTGGTGCTGCTGCCTCGCCAGGCGGCGCGCGCGGATCTCGAGCAACGCACCGCCGCCGCCGGCTCGGCTCCGCCCAAGCTGGCGGTCGCGCCGGCCAAGCTGGTGTCGAGCGAGCGCGTGTTGAAGCTTCCGGCCAGCATCCAACCGCTGGAAGAAGCGGTCGTGTACGCGCGCGCCAACGGCTACGTGGCGCGCTGGCTGGTAGATCTCGGCGACAAGGTAAAAGCCGATCAGTTGCTGCTCGAGATCGAAACGCCCGAAATCAATCAAGAGCTGTCCCAGGCGCGCGCCGCTTTGGCCAAAGCCCAAGCCGCCAAAGCCCAGGCCGAAGCCGGTCGCGTGCTGTCGAAGAGCCGCTTCGACCGCACCGGCAAGTTGGTCGAAGCCGGCGTCGCCTCGCAGCAAGAGCTGGAGCAAACCCAAGCCGAGTCATCGGTGGGCGACGCGAACATCAACGTCGCGCAGGCCGCCATCGACGCCGAGCTGGCCAATATTCGCCGGCTGACCGACGTTCAGCGCTTTTCCAAAGTGACGGCGCCGTTCGCCGGTACCATCACCGCCCGCAGCGTGGAGCGCGGGAGCTTGGTCACGGCCGGCAACGCCACGCCTCTGTTTCGCCTGGCCGCCACCGACACCGTGCGTGTCTACGTGCAGGTGCCGCAAGACGTGGCCGCCAGCGTGAGCGTCGGTAGCAGCGCCAAGGTCACGGTGCGCGAGCTGACCGGGCAAAGCTTCGAAGGCCACGTGGCCCGCACTGCCGGCGTGCTCGACAACGTGACCCGCACGTTGAACACCGAGATTCGCGTGCCGAACCCGGACGGCAAGCTGATGAGCGGCATGTACGCCGAGGTCTCGCTCAATCTTTCGGCGCCCCGCCAGGTTTACGAAATCCCGGCCACCGCGCTGCTCAGCGACGCCCAAGGTTTGCGGGTCGCGGTCGTGACCGCCAACGACCTGCTGCACCTTCAGCCCATCACCATCGAGCGTGATCTGGGTGCGACGCTGCAAGTAGCCAGCGGCATCAACGCTGGCGACCGCATCGTGCAAATTGCCGGAGCGGATCTGACCGAAGGCCAAAAAGTGCAGCCGGTGGCGCCCAAGGCGCCGGCCCCGCCGCGCTGACGCCGAGCGGCCGGGCCTTGCTCAAGGTGCCGCTTAGGGGCGGCGGGTGCAGATGCTCACGCCAAAGATCGTGGCCGTACAATAGTGGAACGGCGGCGCACATTCGTCGTCGGTTTGGCACAATTGGCGATCGCGCCCACCGCCCATGAAATCGCAGCTCGCCTTGCAGCTGGAGGCCTGCGCCACGTCGCCGGTGATGCTGATGCAGCAGATGCCGTTACCGGCGCAGTCGGCGTTGACGGTGCAGCCGAGCACCGCGCCGTCACACGCTTGATTCTTGCGGATGCAGCTGAGACCGGACAGACCGGCGCAGCAACTCTGCGTGGCCGCGTCGCAAGCCTCCGCTCCACACACGATGGGCGTCACCGAAACCGAGCCGCCGGCCCCGGCCGCACCCATGCCAGCCGTGCCCATACCGCCGATGCTGGTCGCGCCAGCCACGGTACCGGTGCCGCCCGTCGTCGTGACACCGCCTTGAGGAATGGGCCCGCCGCCGCCCACCGTCACCGTGCCCCCGAAGCTGCTCGCGCTCGTACCAGCAGTGCCGCTACGCCCCGCCGTCGAGCTGGCCCCGCCGCCAGAGCGCGTGCCGCCGCCGGTGGAGCCGCGACCGGCCGTGCTCGAGCTGGCCCCGGTGGTGATGGTGCCGTCGGCCCCGAACAAGTAGTCCTCGGTATCGGAGCGACCACCGCACGCTTGAACCAACGGAACCAAGGTGGCGACGACGACGAGCGCCCGAACGAGGCGCGCTGACCGGGGCAAGGAGGCCATGCGTGAAAGACTAGTACCTAGCTTAGGTGCGGACCAGGCATTGGGCGCGTATGCTGGTGGACCCGGACGCCAGGCGGACCTTTCTGGTGGGTGGCGGCACACGCCGCCCCCATGGGGCGACCAACGCAGTTGCTAACTCGTGATTTTCGTTGACCCAACAAACCGTCTGTCGTTGTAGCCCTGAAGCGAAATTGCAGAGCATGGACGCCGTCCCCACCACCTCCTCCATTGAAGTCGAAAGCACCCAAGTCCTGCTAGCCTTGTCCGGGCCGCAGTCCAACCTGCTCACGGAGGTCGCGCGGCAAAGCGGCGCCGACGTCAGCCTGCGCGGCAACACCATCCTGGTCGCCGGCGCTCTCGCCGACGTGAAGCTGGCCGAACGCTTCTTGCGTGATGCCGCGGAGCTCGTGGGCAAGGGTTTCGACATCGGCCCCAACGACGTCGCAAGCTCCATGCGCGGCCTGCGCGCCGATCCGGCGCGCTCACTCGTCGAGCTGCTGGACGAGACCATCATCGTCACTGCGCGTAAGCGGCCGATCTTGCCCAAGAGCCGCGCGCAGCGTCAGTACGTCGAGGCCATCCGCACTCACGATTTGATCTTCGGCATCGGTCCCGCCGGCACCGGCAAGACCTACTTGGCCATGGCCATGGCTGCCTCTTGGCTGATGCAGAAGAAGGTCAAGCGCATCATCATGGCGCGGCCCGCGGTCGAGGCCGGTGAGAAGCTAGGCTTCCTGCCCGGCGACTTGGCCGAAAAAGTGAACCCCTATCTACGCCCGCTGTACGACGCGCTGCACGAGATGCTCGAGTTCGAAAAGGTGGAGCAATTGCGCGAGCGAGGCCAAATCGAGGTCGCCCCGCTGGCGTTCATGCGCGGCCGCACTCTGAACGACTCTTTCGTCATTTTGGACGAAGCTCAAAACGCCACCAGCGAGCAAATGCGCATGTTCCTGACGCGCCTCGGCTTCGGCTCCAAGTGCGTGGTCACTGGCGACATCACCCAAACCGACTTGCCCCACGGCGCTCGCAGCGGCCTGCGCGAGGCGCGCGAGCTGTTGGACGGCACCGACGGCATCGCTTTCTGCGGCTTCACCGACGAGGACGTCGTGCGCCACCCGCTCGTGCAAAAAATCATCGTGGCCTACGAAAAGCGCGACCGTGAGAGCGACGCACGCAAGGCCGCCAAGGCCGCGGCCGAAAGCAAAGCCTAGCCGCGCCGCCGCGGCTGCGCCTCAGCCGACCGACGACAACAGATGAAGGGGCATGCGGAAGCTGGAAACCGGCTCGGCCACCGCCAAGCTCGCGGCCGGCGCCTCGGCCAGCTTCGGAACGAAGCTCCGCTCCAGGCCCTCGGAGAAGAACAGCCGCGACAGCAGCTCGCTCCGTCCCGAGACGCGCATGCGCCGAAAGACGGCCGTGATTTGATTGGCCACGGTGCGCGTGGCGGTGCCACGCAAACGAGCCATCTCTTCGTAGCAGTAGCCTTCGATCAGCAGGCGAATCACCGCTAGCTCGGCCGGCGGCAACACCTTGAACAGCCGACGGTCGGGCCGAGGCAAGGCGACGACGCGCAGCTGCTGTTCGCCGACGACCATGCGGCTGACGGTCGCAGCCAGGGTGCCGTCCGACCTCGAGCCGGCCTTGGCTGCCACCATCAGCAGCGGGTGCACCCGCGAAGGCTTGCAGGACAAGCCCAAGTATTTCAGCCCCAAGCGCGCGTTCAGCGCGATGGTCGAGGGCGCAAGATCGAGGTCGATGGCGACGGATTTCTGACCGAAGCCGCAGAGCACGGCTTCCAGGATGGCAAGCCGGCGTCCTTCGAGCGGCACCGCAGGCCCCTCGGCCTCGGCCAACACCACGTAGCAGCGGTCCTCGGTGAAAAAATCGTCGACCACGTAGCAGATGCCGTGGACCAGCTCGCGCCACAAAAGCGCCAGGCTGACGTCCATGGTGGAGGCCTGGTCGGCGGCCACGGCCCGCTCCCGGAGGCGGGTGCGAACGTCCCGTGCGGATGGGGCGGGCCCCTCGGCCTCGGCCAGCAACCGTTCGCGTTCGATAGGCTTTAATGCGCGGATATATGAGTCTGGGTATTTCATGAATCGTGCTCCTGGCTTTCGGCGCGGCAACGCCTTGGCCCCCCTGGGTCAGAATCCGCAGTCGCAATCCCGTTCGTGCCCTCGACCGCCGGCCACTTGCTGACCAGCCCGTCGATGCTCCAGGGATAAACCGGGTGGGGAAGGTGCCGTTATGAACTGCCCCACAGCTGAGGGAATTTTTGTCCCGGCCCGGACGTTTTGGCTCCGGCCTCGTGGTTGGCCTCCGATGTGAAATGGTTCACACTCGTTGCCCTAAGAGCCCTGAAATGCTGGAATTGCGCCAAGCACTGCTCGGATCCATCCCCCTCTTTGCAGAGCTGAGCGCCCACGAGCTTTCGACGATCGCCACCCTGGCGCAGGTCCGCAGCTACGCAGGCCGGGCGGCCGTGGTCAGCCAGGGGGATCCGGCCGACGCGCTGTTCGCGATCATGCGCGGGCGGCTGAAGGTCGTGTCGTGCGGCCCCGATGGGCGCGACACCGTGCTCGGCATCATGGCCGAAGGCGAGGTGTTCGGCGAAGTGGCGTTGATTGACGGCGGCACGCGCTCGGCAACCGTAACCGCCATCGAGCCGTGCGAGCTGCTCGTGCTCGAACGCGAGCCGTTCGTCGAGCTGCTGCAGAGCACGCCCAGCATCGCGGTCAAGCTGCTGGCAGTGTTGGCCCGGCGCCTGCGGCGCTTGAGCCAACGCAGCGAGGACGCCGCGTTCTTGGACGTGCCGAGCCGTTTGGCCCGCAGCTTGCTAGATCTAGCTTCGCGCTTTGGCGAGCGCCGCGAGCGCTCCACCGACATTTGCATCGAGCTCAAGCTCTCTCAACAAGAGCTGGGCGACCTGATCGGCGCCACGCGCGAGAGCATCAACAAGCATTTGAGCGACTGGTCACGTCAGGGCTTCGTGCGGATTCAATCGGGCCGCATGATCATCGCGGACATCGACAGCGTGCGGCGTATTGCGCGGGTCGCCGAAGACTGACTTCAGCTTCGGTCTCACCGGTTGCCCGCGCATCGCAAACAAGACGAGCGCGGTGAGAAGAACCCCGAGCGCAACCACCAACAGCCCGCTGGTCAAGCTAGGCGAATTGTCGTCGTTTCTCAGGCGATAAAACAGCAGCAGAATGCAGAGCACGACGCCGGCAAACGTGACGGCGAGGCCGGCGCGGAGCGCGATCTCGAAAGTGTCGAGCTTGAGCCAATCGCCCTGGCAGTCGAGCAGCTTGAATATGGCAAAGCCGAACGGCGCTGCGAAGATGCCGCCGATCGCGAATACCAAGACCAGGATTACCCAGTACTTCACGTCCTCCCAAAAAGGGTTCCTAGGTCGCGGCATGCGTTCGACTCCCAAGCAGGTCACTGCCAATCACGAGCTGAACCACAGCCTATATACCGGTCGGGTGGCGCGTGCTAGCACGACCGAAGGCCGTTTCAACGAAGACGCTTCTTGCGGTGTGAGCCATGAACGGAGTTTCGAGGCGGAATGACTAAGCGGGCAATAGTCATTGGCTCTGGTTTCGGAGGCGCCGTCACCGCGTGCCGGCTCGCACAAGCCGCGCTCGCACAAAGAGCAGGCAGGGCCCCCGGGGCCAGGCCCGGCGCGAACGACCTCACCGAAGTCATTTTGCTCGAACGCGGGCGGCGCTACGGCAAGGACGACTTTCCGCGCCTGCAGCTGCCGGAGAGCATGACCAGCAGTCGCGACCTCAGCAGCAGCCAGCGCGCGCCCGACTTTTCCCGCTATTCCTGGCGTACCGACTACGGCCTGTTCGACGCCCGAAACCTCGGCGGGTTGATGGTGCTGCAGGCAGCGGGGCTCGGCGGCGGCTCGCTGATTTACGCCAACGTCATGCTGCGAGCACCGGACCGCGTGCTCGCGCAGTGGCCCGCCGTGTACAGCCACCAGAACCTCGCGCAGTACTACGATCTAGCCGAGAAGGTCCTGGGGGCCAACGTCTCCCCTGGTCACTATCCCAAAACGAAGAGCTTCGTGGCCGCGGTGGAGGGTCTCAAACGCGAGGTCGTGGAGGTGCCGGTGGCCATCACGTTTCCGAAGGAGCCCGGCCAGCGCGAAGCCCCTCGACCCAACCGCTACGGCAAAGAGCAGGGGCGTTGCAATGGCTGCGGGGACTGCGTGATCGGCTGCACCTTGCACGCCAAGAACACGCTCGACTTGAACTACCTGGCGCAGTTCGAAGCCGTGGCCACGACCACCAGGGACCCGCAAATTGCCCAGGTGTGGACGATGGCGGAGGCCACGCACATCGAGCAGACAGCTGCGGGTTTCGACGTGCACTTGGTGCGCCACGACCAGGGCGAAGCCCCCGTGATCGAGCATGCCGACTACGTATTTTTGGGCGCCGGCGCAATCGGAACCACCGAGTTGCTGATGCGCAGTCGGAAAACGCTGCCCTCAGCCAACTTGGACGCGCTCGGCACGCGGGTATTCGGCAATGGCGACTCGCTCGGAATCGTGTTCGACGGGAAGCGGGCTTCCACCCCGTGGTCGGGCCCCACCATTACGCGCGCGATGGTGTACCAGGAGCCGCCGCCGTCTCCGCCGGGTCCGCCAGCAGCAGCAGCAGCAGCAGGCGCGGCACCGGCCGCCGCCGCGCCGCTGTGGTTCATGGTCCAAGACGGCGGCATCCCACCGACGTTGCGCCGCGTCCTCGGCTACTTCCACAGCGGCATGTGGCTCGGACGCAACCGCTTCGCCTCGCCCAAAAAGACCGAGGCCGTTCGCCCGAGCTTTGGCCCGCTCACGGACCTGTTCTTGGATCTGCCGGTATTGTCCGGAATCTTCAGCCGGCGCGTCGAGCCGGTGGAGAAAACCGACGAAGAGCCCAGCTGGCGGCGCTACGCGCCCAAGGACTTTTGGCCACTGCTCAACACGTTGACGGCCACGGACGGTGCGCTGCGCCGCGAGATCGAGCTGCTCGACCAACGCGTGATGGACCGGTTACAGTCCGAGATGGGGCGGCGTTACGGGCTTGCCAGCTGGCTGCCCAGCATCAACAAGATCGTCAACACCAGCGTGCTCACGGAAAGCGTGTTGGGTGCCATTCGTGATCGCTTCCCGGTGCTCGGCTTCTTGCCGACCGCGGACAACGCGAGCACGGCGCTGCTGAAGCTGGCCGTGTTCTTGTTGCTCGGACACGGACCGAGCGCGAACACCGACGTGCTCTTGTGCATGGGCCCCGATCACGCTTGGACCTTGAAGTTGCGTGCCGGGTCGTTGCGTGCCGACCGCGACCGCACCGGCGCTCGCGACGACGTTGCGCTGTACGGCGCTCAAGAGCGAATCTTGCGAGATTTGGCCAAAGAGCTGCACGGTGAGCTGCGGACGAACCCGAGTTGGACGGTGGGGCAACGCCCGGTCACGGTGCACGCCCAGGGCGGCGCGGGCATGTCCCCGGTTCCGGCGCCCGCGGGCGGCGCAGTCACGGACGATTGGGGCCGCGTTGGCACCAGGCCCGGCGCAGCGGCCCTGCATTTGTACGTCATGGATGCGGCCGGCTTTCCCACCAGCGTCGGAGTCAACCCCTCGCTCACCATTGCCGCCGTCGCCGAGGCAAAGGTCGAGCATTTCATCCAGAACGAGCTGGGCATGCCCAACTGGCTCAATGCCGCGACCGAGCTCCGGCTCTATCCGCCCCCGCCCGGTCCGCCGCCTGCCGCTCCGCCTTTCGATCGGTTGATCGAGCTACAGCTGCGGAAGCCACCGGCCGCAGCGGTGCACCGCGCCGTCGGCATTCGTTGGCACGAGCGCATGGATGGCAGCGCCGCCGAAGACGGCACCGGTCGCATCACTCGCCCTCGCAGCGACGTTTGCGTGGCCGGTGACAAGCGCGGCCTGCACGAAGGCCGGCACGTCAGCCTGGAGCTCGACTGCCACATCCCCGACCTGGAGGTCTTCTACCTGGAGCGGCGGCCGACCGTGACCTTGAAGGGAAAGCTGGAGATCCGCGAGCCAAGCGTGCCCGCGCCACGACCGGAGGGGGAATTCGACTGCGAAGGACGGCTCTGGTTGGGCTTCTGGCGGGGGCGCATGTACACCATGAACTACCGGTTGAATCTGATCAGCCCGCGCACCCAGGCACGAGGCCAACTGCGCGGTACCAAGTTCATCCGTGACGACCCAGGCATCGACTCGTTCCTGGATCTCACCACGCTTCACACCTACGGTACCGTCCCGGGTCGAGCAAATCCCATGGTGGGCGTGGTTCGCGTGCCTCTGTCGAACTTCATCTCCAAGCAGATGCCGACCTTCAAGCTAGAGAACGCTCAGGATCTGAACGACACCGGCAAACTGTGGGCGGCGGCGCGCTTCAGCCAGTTCTTCTTCGGCAGCTTGAAGGAGACCTTCCTGCCCGAGCTGTTCGTGAAAAAGCAGGCCCTTCGCTGAGGCGCCCACATGGCAGACCCGAAATCATCCAGATACTTATCTGGCAACGGTCCCTTGGATATCGTGCTCACGCGCTACCCGAACCCAGCCGCCAAGCCCGGCAAAGGCGGCAAGAAAGTGGTGTTGCTGGTCCACGGAGCGAGCGCGTCACGCCACACCTTCGAGCAAAAGGCCCCGGGGTTGATTGGCTTTTTGAACGGCCTGGCAGACGCGAAGCGGGTGGAGCCGGCGGAGGTGTATGCGGTCGACTGGCGCAGCAGCATGGAAACCGCAGACGACCTCGTCCGCGCCAACGCTCCTCGGACGGATGGCGAGCTATTCACGCTCGACGCCGCCGTCGAAGATCTGAAAGCGGCTCTCGACCAAGTCGAACGAGAAACCAAGGTCCCTCGGAAAGATATCCGCATCGTCGGCCATTGCATTGGTGGCGCTTTGGTGGCGCAAGCCATCGCCGACGACGTCAACAACCAATACCCGTGTGAGCACGTCGTATTGTCCGCGCTCGGCTTGTTCTTCAAGGTGGGGGTCGAAGGTTGGTTCAAGGGCAACGACTTCGTGCTCGAAGACGAGTTTGCCAAGGCAGTCGGTAGAGACGAGCTGGGGCCGACCTATTCGATTTCCGGTCGTATCATCTCTGCCAACGTGGCCCACGAGCCCAAGAAGTACGCCTGGCCCGAATCGCTGGAGCAGCGCTACCGGTTTTGGCTGGACTCGGGCCTGCATCACGGTTGCGGCAACCGCTTTTGTCAGCGGATTTCGTTCATGTACGGCATGCCGTTTCGTGTGGACGACATGCACTACTTGCACGACCGACCCGGTGGTTTGGAAGGCCAATTCGGCTCCATGCCGCTCGGCATCTACGCGCATTGCTTGCGCAACCTGCGCCGAGGCTGGGCCGCCCGCTACGACGCCACCGGCGGCGAGGAGCGCGCTTTCTTGAGCGAGAGCGCGCGTCAGCGATTCGCGGGCCGTCGCGTCACGCTGATCACCGGCAATGAAAACCAGGTGTGGCACCGCAATTCGATGGACTTGATGCACGAGTGGCTCGGCAACGGCGTCGCCTTGCCCAAGCTCGAGCTCAAGAAGCACGTGTTGCGCAATTACGGCCACCAGGACCTGTATTGGAGCACCAACGCGCCGCGCGACGTGTACCCGTTGATCGCCCAGGGCCTCGGCCTCTGGCACTAGGGCTCAGCTTAGCTCGGTGTCCCAGCTCCACTCGTTGGCGGGCGTGTCTTGCCGCGCCAGGCGCAAAAGCACGCGCATGGTGAGCTTCTGCTGGTCGCTCTTGAAGAACGAGATCAACATGGCGTGCTCTTCACTCAGCATGTAGTTGCCCGAGCCATAGTTGGGCACGAACCGTTCGTAGTCGATGGTCCAGCGCTTCGTGGGAGGACCATAGTGTGGGAAGGTCTTGGGTTGCGGCGGCTTGGCATTGCCGGCGAGAGCCGAAACCAACGTGAGCGGCGACGCGATCACCTCGATCAATTGGTGCTCGACGATCCCGCCGTTCGCGGGATCGCCCTCGGCGTCATACGTCACGACGCCGATGCGGCCGAAGTGCGGGTCACCGGTGACGACCACGATGTCGTGCTTGGCGGCAGCCAGGGCTGGCTCCAGTTGTTCGCGAAACTGGCGAAAATCCGGGATTCCCGTCTCCATGTCGTCGGCGTAGACGAACAACGGCTGGGTCAACGCCAGCACCCCCGGCGACTGAAGCTCCGACATCCACTTCAAAAGCTCGTCCAGCGCCTGGTCGCTCATGAACCGGTACGGCCCGCGGGAGCGGTCGATACGGGTCTGGGCCGCCAAGATCGACAGCTCCGGCGGCCGTCCGTCGCCGCCGCCGATGTCCCGCCGCTGAAGCGGCGCCGCGCTCTGCAGGGCCGCGATGCGCTCTTTGGCCAGCTGCTCCCAGTGGTCGCGGAAATCTTTGCCCCGTAGCTCCCACAACACCGGGATGAGCGGGTCGGGGTAGTTGTTCCAAAACTCGTGATCGTCGGCCAGAAATACGTTGCCGCCGTTGCTCAACAGCTCCGAAAACGCAGGGTGCGTCCATGAGCTCGTGTAGACCTCGTTGAAGTGCTGGCGCAGTCGCTCTTTGCCGAACAGCACCGTCTTGGATTGGGGAAAATCCAAGTAAACCTGGTCCCCCGCCAGCAGCTTCAGGTGGGGTCTGATGCGATCGTCGCGCACCACGCTCTTCACCATTTGCTCGAGCCCGCTGGCCGCGCGCGGTGAGTAGAAGCAAGAGCTCAACCACAGCGTGAACGGGCGGTCGGGTCCGCTGCCCAGCTCGCCCAGCGGCAGTGACGACGGCATCGTTTCGACGCTGCCTCGAGCCAATTGCTCGCCCCCCGGCCCAAGCAGCCGAATCTCGAACGTGGTGCCGGGTGGCAAGTCCGAAAAAGTACGCCGCAGGTGGTGAATCGCGCTCCGGCCGTCACCCGAGAGGGTACTCCAATGGCCGGCGAACAGGTCGCGCTGCCGGTCCGACCCGAGCGGCTCGAGCAGCAGACGACACGCCTCCGGCGGCTCCTCGTCGAAAAAAGCCCCCACGAAGATCTCGGCGGTGGTCTCGGTGACGCAATGGGGAACGACTAGAAACATTCCTGGCACTCATTCTCGGCGACGCTGACCGCCCGACCCAGCATTGTAAGCCTAGAGTAGCGAGAGTAGCTTGATGGACCCCTCATGACCTTGACCGCAGGCACTGACGTGGCGAGCTACCTGCCCCGGTCGCTGCTCGACAGAGTCAATCGTGCGGAGCCGGGGGCGGTCTTCGAGGACATGCTGGCGAGCGTGCTGTCGGTAGACATTGCCGGGTTCACGAGCCTTACCGACCGCTTGGCGAGCGAGCCGAGCGCCGGTGTCGACAAGCTAAGCCGAATCCTCAACGCCTTCTATGGTGCTCTTATCGGCATGGTCGAAGCCCACGGGGGGGAGCTCGTGTCCATCGTCGGCGACGGAACCATCGCGGTCTGGCCAGGAGCCCCCACCGAGCTCTACCGAGCCACCCGGCGCGCCGCCAGCTGCGGGCTCGAGCTGAGTCGAGCCTTCGACGGCTACAAAGCCGCGGACGACACGATCTTGCGCGTACGAACGGGGTTGGGCAGCGGCGGAATGACGGTGGCGCGGCTGGGAGGGCCCGAGCGCTTCGAGCTTACGGTAGCGGGTGATGCCGTGACCGACGCCGTCGCGGCCGAGCAGCTGGCGGCCCCCGGCGCGTTCGCGGTTTCGCCCCGCGCATGGCCGCTCTTGCCGCTCGACAAGCGGGGGCGAGACCTGGGCGCGGGCTTCATGCAAGTCGGCAGCATGAGTGACGACGCGGGCAGACCGAGCCGGCTGCCGGTGGCGGACGCGGACTCGGCGCTCTTGTTGTCGTACCTGCCCGCGACGGTGCGCGCGCGCATCGCCGGCAACACCATGCCCCTGTGGCAAGCCGAGGTGCGACACGTCAGCGTCGCTTTCTTTCGATTTCGCACCATCGACGGGCGCGATCTACCGTTGCATCAAGCTCAAGACGCCATCTTGTTGCTCGAAGAAGTGCTGTCGCACTACGGGGGCGCGCTCGACAAGATCAACTTTCACGACAAGGGCTGCGTCGCCACGGCGGCTTTCGGTCTACCGCCACACGCCTACGAGGACGACGCGCGTCGCGCCGTCGCCGCGGCCTTGGACACCCGCGATCGCGCGCGCCAGCACCAGATCCAGCTCTCGGTCGGCGTCTCGAGCGGCTTGGTGTTTTGGGGCCCGATTGGCCACACCGCGCGCCGACAATTCGCGCTGATCGGCCGCGCCATGACCCTCGGCTCGCGACTGATGCAACGAGCCGACGGAGACGTGCTCTGCTGCCCCAACACCGTCGAAGCGCTGTCGGACCGCGCCAGCGGGGAGCTGGTCGCGGCCATGTCGCTCAAGGGCTTCGAGCAGCCCATCCGCGCCTTTCGCGCGACCGCGATGGCTCCGCCACGCAACCCACGCCGCGAAATGTTGGGCCGCACCCGCGAACGCGCGCGCCTGGCGGAAACGCTGCAAGCCGCCCGCACCGGCAAAGGCGGAGTGCTCTGGCTCGAGGCGGGGCCGGGCCTCGGCAAGTCGTCGCTGGTCGTGTCGCTGGTGGCGGACGCGCGAGCGGCCGGCCTGGCGGCTCTGCTCGGCGCCGCCGACTCGGTCGAGCAGGCGACGCCCTATCACGCGTGGAAAGCGCCGCTCTCCGAGCTGTTGGGCATCGACGGCGCGCTGGTGTCGGCGGAACGGGTCGGCCGCGTGATCGATCTCGTCGACGCGCTGCCCGGCATGCGCGGGTTGGCTCCGCTGCTCGCCCAGCTCCTGGCGCTGCCCATTCCGGACTCGGCGTCGACCGCGCGACTGGACGGCGCTGCCCGCGCCGATCGCGTCGCGGATCTGGTGGTGGCGCTGATCGAGCGCGAAGCGCGCGAGCGCGGCATGTTGATCGTGCTCGAAGATCTGCACTGGTTCGACTCCGCTTCGCTGCGCGTCGCCCAAAACCTGCGCAAACGACTGGGCAGCGTGCCGCTCGTCATCACTTCGCGCCCGACCAGCGACGCCGTCGACGACCTGTACCGGGGCCTGAAGAACGCCGCCGAGGTCTTGCCGCTCGAGCCGCTGCCCGAGACCCGCATCCTGGAGCTGGTCGCGCTACGGCTCGGTGCAAGTGACGTCTCGCCCGACGCGCGCACCTTCATCAACGAGCGCGCCAACGGCAATCCGCTGTTCGCCGAGTCGCTGGCGCGGGAGCTGGGCGCGGCCGGCATTCTCAAGGTCGTGGGCGGCATCGTGCGTTTGGAGCAGAGCGCGGCCGGGCTGGTGGAGCACGTGCCGCGTTCGCTGGACGCCATCATCGGCACGCGCGTGGATCGGTTGTCACCTACCGACAGCTTGACCCTCAAGTCGGCGAGCGCGGTCGGGCCGACATTTCAGCTGGAGGTCGTGCGGGCAATTCACCCTCACGAGCTGTCTCGAGAGCAGCTGCTCGCTTCGCTGCGCAAGCTGGAGACCGAGCGCTTGATCGTGCCGTTGGGCAAGGCCGACAGCTACGCCTTCGATCACGCCGTCACCCACGAAGTGACCTACACCCGCACCACCCCGCAGCAGCGCGAAGCCTTGCACGCGAAGATTGCCGAGTGGCACGACCGCGCGCGCGCCGCCGAGTCCGAATCGCATCACCCGCTCTTGGCTTACCACTACGAGCGCGCGGGCAGCTCGCGCTTGGCCTGCCAATTCTTGTCATTGGCCGCCGAGCAGGCGCTACGCGCGGGCGCATTCCGGGAAGCCTCGCGCTTCTTGGAGCGCGCCATCGAGCTGGCGGCGAAGAAGCCCGATCCGGCCATTACGCCGCTGCGCCGCGCGCGTTGGCACCGCCAGCTCGCCGAAACGCTGGACTCGATGGGGGAGAAAGGACGCATCGGCGCCGCCGCGCGCGAGGCACTGACCGCGCTCGGCCAGAAAGAGCCACAGTCTCACGCCGGCCAATACGCGCTCATGGTCAAAGATGCGCTAGCGCAAACGGTGGCGCTCTCCGTCAACTTCCGAGTTCGGACCATGGCGCCCGAGGTGGCGTTCGAGCTGTCGCGCGCGCACCTCTCGCTCACCTCTTACTACTTCTATGCCATGAACCCGCTGGGTATGGTCGCCAACACGCTGCGCGCCACCAACGCCTCCGAGCATACCGGCAACACCAGCGAGCGAGCGCG
This sequence comes from Myxococcales bacterium, assembly GCA_040348565.1. Lineage (GTDB taxonomy): Bacteria > Myxococcota_A > Polyangia > Polyangiales > Polyangiaceae > PMG-095. The sequence goes on from JBEQSW010000115.1 coordinate 14,876, forward strand.
CTGCTACTCGGCCATGTCGCTGTGGCTCGGCATCGTGGGCCAGCAACGGCTGGCGCGCAGCTACGCCGCGCGCGCCGTCAAAGCCTGCGGCGAAGCGCCCGACGATCCGGGGGTGGTTGCGGCCTTGTGCGTTTGCGCGCTTTTTTACGTAGGAAACGGCGATTTCGACGCCTGCGAGCGCTGCTGCGTGGCGGCCAAACAAGAGGCCGACCCGCGCAACGACCACGCGTGGTGGTGCGGCGCGCAGGCCATCTACGCCTGGTCGCTGTTGTACCGCGGCGCTCGCCAGCGCTTCGACGACGAGGTGACGGCGCTGCTCGAGCGCGCCAAACGCGCCGACATCGAGCACCTGAGCGCCTGGGCCATTCGCTTCAAGACTCGCGACCGCTTGAACGCAGCCAACGCCGACGAAGCGTGCGCCATTTTCCGCGATTTGCTCGACGTCTTCCAGCGTCACGGAGATAGGTCCGAGGAGCTGGTCGTCCAAAGCTCGCTCATCCTGGCGCTGGTGTTGGCCGGCAAACCAGCCGAGGCCCGCCGCCGAGTCGACGCCACCATGCAGCTCTTGGCCAGCATGGAACGGCCTACGAGCCACATCGTGTTGCAGGGCTTGTCCGATCTGATGGAAGCGCTCGAAGCTTTGGCGGGGTGGTCGCCAAGCGACACCACGTTGCGCGGCTACCAGCACCGCGTGCTCGACGCCTTGCACACCTATCAAGGCTCTTTCCCAATCGGCACGGCGCGCGCGCAGCACTTTCTGGGCAAGGCCGAGCTGGCGTCGGGCAGGCAACGCCAAGCCATCCAAGCATTCGAGCGGGGTTTGGCGGCCGCGGAACGGCTGCACCTGGCAAACGACGTCGAGCTGTTGCGCGCCGATTTGGCCGCTGCCCGGGCACCGCGCTGAGACGCCGCCTACCGGACGGCTACTCCTCGGACTTCCAGCCGCCCGAGCACCCTCCCCAGCGAGCGCGTCGTTCCAAGCCGGGGCTCGAGCATCGATATGGAACCGCTTCCAGGCAGACTCAAGCGCCCGGACGCAAAATTTGCGACTCGGCCCCTCGCCACAGGCGGCTCCCGTAGCGAAGCGACCTTTTCAATCCACCAATGCCGGTTTGCGGTGAGCAGTGGAGTGAATAAACCTTGCGGTGCAAACGTCGGCGCGGCCCCAACGACTCTCACCTCGAGGGTTATGAGCTGAATCCTATTGGCGCGGGTGACCAATTCGATGCTGCCGCTCACGTCCTTTGGTTGACAGGTGAGGCAGCGGCGAATTAGTAGGCAAGCGTTAGAGGGAATATCCGGTTGAGGGAACATCCCTGGAGGAACTGATCAAATGCGGAAATCACTGTCGGTGATATTTATGGTGGGCTTGGCGACCTTGGGTACGGGTTGCTCGACGTTCTTCAACGCTTCGGCGCCCGCAGCGGCGGCGGGCTCGCGTTACGCCGTCGGCTCGAAGGCTGGCTTCACGCAAGACGCCAAGGTCTGGCTCTGCCCGGACAGCGCGGGTGAACCGGCGGATTGCGACGAAGTCGAGATCAACGAGAAGTGAGGAGAAGAAGCACCATGAACAAGCTAATTACGATTTGTGGAGCGGCTCTCTTGGCGATCGGCTGCTATCCGACGCAGTACTCGCACATCGAGAAGGTGGACACCGGCTACGTGCTCACCAAAAATCAGGCAGGCTTTCTGCGCGTCCACGGCGAAATTTGGAAGTGCACGCCGAAGAGCGACAAGGCCTGGGACTGCCACCAGTCCGCGCAGAAGTAACCGGAAACCCTGGCGCAACGCTCGGGCCGTCCGCACAAAACCAGGGCGCGGACGGCCCCGGCAGCGGAAAAGTGCCGGGGATGGAAGCCGCTCGCTCCATCTTTCCGGACGTGTTACCTCCCGCCCATGCCTGAGATTCTCCACGTTCAAGCACGCGAAATCCTCGACTCCCGTGGCAACCCCACGGTGGAGGCCGAGGTCCACACTTCTTCCGGCTTCGGTCGCGCGGCGGTTCCGAGCGGTGCCTCGACCGGCGAGCACGAAGCCAACGAGCTGCGCGACAACGACAAGAAGCGCTACATGGGCAAGGGCGTTCTTCAAGCGGTCGAGAACGTCAACGACAAGCTCGGTCCCGCCATCGTCGGCATGTCGGCGCTCGATCAGCCTTCGGTCGATCAACGCTTGCTCGAGCTCGACGGCACGCCCAACAAGTCGAAGCTCGGCGCCAACGCGATCTTGGCCGTGTCGATGGCCACCGCGCGCGCTGCCGCCGACACCGTCGACCTGCCCCTCTGGCGCTACCTCGGTGGCGTGCAAGCTCGCGTGTTGCCCACTCCGTTGATGAACATCATCAACGGCGGCGCTCACGCCGACAGCGGCCTCGAAGTGCAAGAGTTCATGATCGTGCCGCTCGGCTTCGAAAGCTTCGCCGAAGCGCTGCGCGCCGGCACCGAGGTGTTCCACAACCTCAAGAGCATCCTCAAGAAAGAGGGGATGGTCACGGCCGTCGGCGACGAAGGCGGCTTCGCCCCGCGCCTGGCTTCGAACGAGCAAGCTATTCAGCGCGTCATGAGCGCCATCGAGGCCGCCGGCTACAAGCCGGGCGAGCAGGTGGCAATCGGCATGGATTGCGCGGCCAGCGAGTTCTACAAGGACGGCAAGTACACCTGGGACAAGCAGCCGCGTACGGCCGCCGAGCTCTGTGACATCTACGCCGACCTGATCAAGAAGTACCCCATCGTCAGCATCGAAGACGGCTACGCCGAGGACGATTGGGAAGGCTGGAAGCTGATGACCGACAAGCTCGGCAGCAAGATTCAGCTCGTGGGCGACGACCTGTTCGTCACCAACGTGAAGCGCCTTGCCACCGGCATCGAGAAGAAGATCGCCAACTCGATCTTGATCAAGGTAAACCAAATCGGTTCCCTCACCGAGACGCTCGACACCATGCGTATGGCCTCGACCGCCGGTTACACCTCGATTGCTTCGCATCGCTCCGGCGAGACCGAAGACTCCTTCATCGCCGATCTCGCGGTCGCCACCAACTGCGGCCAAATCAAGACCGGCAGCCTCTCGCGCTCCGATCGCATCGCCAAGTACAACCAACTGCTCCGCATCGCCGACGAGCTCGGCGACGAGCAGGTCTACAGCGGCAAAACCCCGTTCTCGCGCCGCTGAGCAACCCTCCCAACGGAGTCCGGTAGCCCACGCTCCGGCCCCCTTCGCCACCGCCTCGCCCCTCGCGAGGCGGTGCCGTTTTGTCCACCCGTTCCCGCGCCCAGCTCGAGGCCCACCCACTTCACCACCCCTCCGGGGATCCGGCCCATCCGACCCCGCGCTTGGATCACCCGCCTTTGCCGCCGCGTTCAGCGCGCCCGGCCGTCGCAGCGCGTCTTCCACCGTGCACGCCTCTCACCGCGCACGCCTCTCACCGCGCACGCCTCTCATCGAGCGCGCCTCAGCGCCCTTCACCGAGCGCGCCTCAGCGCCCTTCACCGAGCGCGTCTCAGCGCCCCTCACCGAGCGCGTCTCAGCGCCTCTCACCGAGCGCGTCTCAGCGCCTCTCACCGAGCACGCCTCAGCGCCCCTCACCGAGCGCGCCCCTCACCGAGCGCGCCTCTCACCGAGCGCGCCTCTCACGACCACGCCTCAGCGAGCACGCCTCAGTCATCGAGCACGCGCTCAGCGAGCCAGCATCTCAGCGAGCGCGGCTTTACGGCGGCCAATCCCCCCGCCCCGCTACGGCGGCCCATTCCCCACCGTCCGGGCTTCGATCGCCCTTCGCGCAATCGAATCCGGACTTACCGATGTAATCAAATTTCTCCAATGATTCCGGGCCTGCGTGCCGCTGAACGGCGATACTCCACTTGGTAAGCATTCCAGTTGGATCCTTACCAAGTGGAGTATCGCGCCGCAGGCGCTCCGGACCGCGAAATCATTGAGGAAATATCCTTACCTAGGTAAGACCGTTTTGAAGCGGGAAAAGGGGCCGTGCGGCTGGTCCGAGTTTCTCACCAACCTCCTCACTTGCGACGGCCAATCGTCGAGCGTCGCTCAGGGCGACGGCGTGGAGGCGAGTAGACGCGCTTGGTCCCTCCTTCGGTCGCCTCAAAACGCGCGAAGCATTCGACCGCCATGGGCAGGTGGTGAGCCAGGGAGGGTGATCGTTTCGAGGGCGGCGTGCATTAAGCGAGGGCATGCCTGGTCATCTTTCGCGATTGCCCCTGGGATTGGCGGCCATCTTGGCGGTTGGTTGCTCGGCAGGGGGTGCCAATAAGCCGGGTAGTGGCGCGGAGCCTGGTGGTTCGAGCGGCGGTCACACTTCCGGGCCGGTATTGAATGATCCGACCGCAGGCACGTTGGGATTGATGGTCGGCGGCAGCGGGAACGCGACCGATCCGGGCTGTCCGACTTCGATCAGCGGCACCGTCTACGACCCCGCGGGCAAGCTGCCGCTATACAACGTCGTTGTCTACGAGCCGAGCGAGCCGTTGGCCGCGCTCTCGAGCGGAGCGAAGTGTGAAACGTGCGACGGAGATTTTTCCGGGCACCCCGTGGCGGCCGCAGTTTCGGACGCGGCCGGCCATTTCAAGCTGGAAGGCCTGAAGGCGACGGCGAAAGTGCCGCTCGTCATTCAGGTCGGCAAATGGCGAAGGCAAATCACGGTGCCGAGCATCACCGCTTGCCAAGACAACGTCCTCGATGAACCGGAGCTGTTTCGGCTGCCACGCAACCAGAGCGAGGGCGACTTGCCACAGATGGCAGTGGTCCGCGGCGGCTCGGAAGCGCTGGAATGCTTGGTGCGCAAGCTGGGCGTCGATGACGCCGAGTTCACGCCCGACAACGGCAAGGGGCGCGTGCATCTGTACGTGAGCGCCGGCGGCACCGCTACCGATGGCACCGGAAAAATGGCCGACGGCAGCGCGCTGGGCAGCGACGACAGCTTGCTCGACAGCCTCGAGAAAATGAAAGGCTACGACATGATTTTGCTCGGCTGCGAAGGCACCGACAACATCATCGAAGGTCGCCCCGAAAGTCAGTACTTCAACGTGCGTGACTACGCCGATCAGGGCGGACGTTTGTTCGGCTCGCACTACTACGACAAGTTCATTTGGAACGACAAGACCGAGGACAAGCCGTACCCCGAGGTCGTCAAGTTCCAGTCCGGCGCCTCCGCGCTGCCGTCGCCGGCCATCGGCAACATCAACACCACGTTCCCGAAGGGCAACGCCCTCGCGGATTGGCTCGTCAACGTCAAAGCTTCCACCACACGCGGTCAGATTTCGATCGTGGACGCCGAGAACACCGTGCAAAGCGTGCTGCACCCCAACGCCATTTCGTGGATCGGCTCACCCGATGCCAAGACGCCCGGCGCTCCCATCTACTTCTCGTTTCCGACGCCCGTGGACGGCCCTGCCTGTGGTCGCATGGTGTTCAGCGACATCCACGTGGCGTCCGGTAGCGGCGACACCGGCAAGCAACCGTTCCCCACCGGTTGCACCAATCCCGAGCTGACCCCGCAGCAGGCGGCCTTGGCGTTCATGATTTTCGACCTTTCGTCGTGCGTACAGCCGGAAACCGACGACGTCCGCCCGCCCGTCGTGAAGTGACTGCCCGCGCCGCGCCCCTCGACGTCGAGTCGCGCATCCGAATTGATTGCATTGACAAGCAACCTGGGTCGTTTTAGGTTCACGGCATGCGTGGTCAGTTCGACGGCAACTCGGTCAAGCTCGAAAAGGCGCTGCCCTTCTTGATCCACGCTTGCTACCAGCAAATTCGCTCCGCCACGTACAAGGAGTTCCTGGGCCACGGCCTCGAGCTCACTCCCGAGCAATGGATCGTGCTCGTGCAGTTGTGGACCAAGGACGGGCAAAGCCAGTCGGCGCTCAGTGAGCTGACCCTGCGCGACGCGCCGACCATGTCGCGGATTCTGGACACCATGCAAAAAGGCGGGCTCGTCACGCGCGTCGTCGACGAAGAAGATGCGCGCTCACGTCTGGTGAAGCTCACCCAAACCGGCAAGGCGCTACAAGCCAAGCTGGTGCCCGTGGCCAAGCGGCTGGTTGCCCGCCTGGAGCAAGGCATTTCCGAGCGCGATCTGGAAACCACCCACAAGACGCTGGCCAAGATGCTGGCAAACTTCGGCTGAGCGGCGGCGCCGAGCGCTTGCGGCTGGACCCGCTCGCGACGGCCCCCGTCACCGCGCCATCACCCTTCGAGCACATAGTTGCATTGACAAACATATGGAGAAACCGATGATTCGACGACAATTTCCCCGTTTCGACGAGACCAACGCCCCCGAGAGCGCCCGCGCGCCGCTGCTCGAAAACAAGCGCGCCTTCGGCGCCGTGCCGGAGCCGCTCGCGCGCTACGCCAGCTCACCGTTGATGCTGCGCACGGCGCTGGCCGGCCTGGACGCCTTCGAAAAAAGCTCGCTCTCGCCGCTCGAGCGCGAAGTGTTGGCCATGACGATGGGGCATCGCAACGGCTGCAAGTTCTGCCTCGCGTTGCACGGGCGTTTGCTCCGGGCTCAGCACGCGCCGCAGCCGTTGCAGAGCGAGCTGGAAGCCGGGACCACCTTGTCGGAGCCGCGATTGGAGGCCCTGCGCCGCTTCGTACTGGCGTTGCTCGACGAGCGCGGCGATATTGCCGACGCGGTGTGGACGGACTTCCGCGAAGCCGGCTACAGCCACGAGCAAGCTTTGGACGTCGTGGCTGGCGTCAGCGTGTACACGTTGACCACGCCGGCCAACCGCTTGGTCGAGGTCTAGCTCCGGACGCGCGCGCTCACTCGAACAGCACGACCTCGTCACAGCTGGCGGGCGGCACGACGGTGGCGAACTGCGTTTGTGGCACGTTCCACTTCGAGCAAGCCATGCCTTTCACTTGCGTGAGGCACTTGTTGTAGTCACTGCCCACGGACGTCGCGTCGGAACAGGGCAGCTTTTCGATGATCAAGCGGGTGCATTCGTCGATGTTGTACTGGCGCGACGCTTCGTCGAGCCGTCCCACTTGCACGTAGCAACCGAAGGCTTTGGTGCACCAAGTGCTGGCGTAGGTTTGGCAGGCTTTGACCGGCGAAGGCTTGGGCGGCGTCTTGACGGGAGTGGAAGCTTCGCCGCCCTCGCCATCGTCGTCGGTCACGGTCTTGCCCGAGCACGCGCCCACCAGACTGAACCCCAATAGCAGGGCCACGCAAGCCGCTCGCACCATCCTAACCTCCAGGCACTAGAGTAGCCGACGGTTGGCCAAGGCGCTCGGATTTCATGCCAGGTCGAAGAGCAAGACCTCGCTGGGCTCGCGCGCTACCAGGGCAATTTCGCCGCCTTGCTCGAACGCGCCCGCGTCCCCGGCTGAAAGCTCCGCGCCCGCTACTTCCACTTTGCCGCGCGCTACGTGCAACCAAGCGTAGCGACCTTTCGGCAAATCGTAGCTGACGCGCTGGTCAGGAGCGAGCAGGCCCGCGAACAGCGAGGCGTCTTGGTGGATGGCCACCGAACCTTCACGCGCGCCCTTGGAAGCCACCAGCCTGAGGCGGCCCTGCCGCTCTTCCTCACTGAAATGTTTTTGCTCGTAGCTGGGCGCGATGCCGCGGCTGTCGGGCAAAATCCAAATCTGCAGGAAATGCACGGTGTCGGTCGGGGATGCGTTGAACTCCGAATGGGTGACCCCCGTGCCGGCCGACATGCGCTGCACGTCACCGGGCCGAATGATCGACCCCGTACCCATGCTGTCCTTGTGCTGGAGCCCGCCCGACAACACGTACGAGATGATCTCCATGTCTCGATGCGGGTGCGTGCCGAAGCCCTTGCCGCCCTCCACGCGGTCTTCGTTGATCACGCGCAGGGAGCGAAAGCCCATGTGCGCGGGGGCGTAGTAGTCAGCGAACGAAAACGTGTGAAACGAGCGAAGCCAGCCGTGGTCGGCGAAGCCGCGTTCATTGGCGCGACGAATCAACATGCGATTCTCCACTTCAGGCCAGGGAACATAAGGCGGGCGGTGCGAATGTAAAGTAGATCTCCGGGGCGCCCCCGCCAGGCGCTGACGCAGCTGCTTGCTTGTTCACCGCCCCCCCCAGCCATTGGCAGCCGGGGCGGCTCGTCGCCTGGCCATCCCTTCGTCGAGTAGGCTCAGTCCGAAGCGGCGCGCAACACGTCGGTGAAGCTCAAAATGCCCACCGGGGTGAGGCCGCGCACCACCGGCACGCTGCGCACGCCCGACATGCGCATCAGCTTCAGGCAATCTTCAATCAACAGCTCTTCTTGTACGCACAGGGCCGGTGCGGTCATGACGTCGCTCACCCGCAGCTGGTCCAGCATTTCGGTTTCGCCTTCGCACAGCACCTGAATGATGTCCTTCGAGGTGATGACGCCGACGACGCGCCCGGGCTCAGCCGGCACCAACAAGCAGTGCAGGTGCTTGTCGGTCATCAGCCGCGCCGCCTGGCGCAGCGTTTCACCGGGGTCGATCGTGATCGGACCTTTTGTCATGAGTTGCGCGGCGGTTAGGCGTTTCAGGCTCATCCGGCGATCCTCTCGGCGCGTATTTGTCCCGTCTCTTGGTCCAAAGCATAACGCAAACCGCGCTCGGCACCTTGCAGGTTGAGCCGCGCGCTGCCGATGCGCAGCTCGACCCCGGCATGGGCCAAGCCGAGCTCGATCACGGCCGCGCGCTCCAGCTCGGCGCGCTCCAACGCTTGGGCGGCGCGCTCCTCTAGCTCTTGCGCCGACCAGGCAGCGTCGAGCCGACCCAGCTTGCCGCCTTTGGCGCGCGCCCCACCGCGCACGCCGCTCACCTCACGCACTCCGCCGCGCTCGGCCATGCGCCGCAACTTTTGCATCAAGACGGCGCGCTGCACTTCGGCCAAATCCGGCAGGTTCAGGGGCTCGCCGGCGCGCAGCGTGGTGGCGGTGCCGGCCGGAGTGCCCGCCTCCTTCACTTTCAAAGATTGCTCCGCGCAGGCGCTGCCCCCGCGCAGTCGCCCCGCGACCAACACTTGCCGCCCCTGCAGCTGGCTGTTCACGGCTTCTTGCACGCGCAGCGCCGCACCGGCCGTGATCTCGGCGGATTCGCAGCTCTTGATCGTGACGTCGTGCTCGGCGACGACGCGCGCGCCATCGCCGCCGCGCACGTTGCCGCTCACCCGGATGGAACCTTTGGCGCGCAGCGAGCCGCCGCTCACCGCGCCCAACACCTCGACGTCTCCGCTGGCTCGCACTTGTAGCAACCGCTCGACGTCGCCCTTCACCACCAAGCTACCTTGCATGTCGAGGTGACCGCTGTGCAGATCCACCGCGCCCCGATGCACGTGCTGCGCGACGACGTCGATCGACTCGCCCGCCTTGTACAGCACGACCCCCTCGTGTTTCGCCAGCAGCTGGCCTTCGGCTCCGAGCTCCACGCCCGGGCCCAGCTTCAAGGTCGCGGGTTTCCCGGGCGGCGCGGGTAGCGGCTGTCCCTCCGCGCTCAGGCCCGGCTGACCCGGTTCGGGAGGGTGGATGCGCGCGATCGGCTGGCCCGCGCTCACGCTCTTGAGCAGGCCGCGCTCGAAGAAATCCATGTGGCCGTCTGCATCCACGCGACCCGGCGCGAGGCCCACCTCGAACCCCAGCTCCACATACCCTGCCCGTCCCGGCGTGGGCGGCGTCGCAATTCGAGTCTCGCCTTGCTGTAAAGGCGGCTCCTGCGCGTGCTCAGCCAGCTCTTGCGACGCTCGCGGCTCCGACAAACCCATGACTCTAGCAGAATCTCTTGCTTCCGCCGCGCGCCTGGCTTGCGCCCCCGGCCCGCTTGCGACACGGTCCCGCCCGTCGTCATGACCGCTTCTGCGCAGAAAAACCTAGTCAGCACCGCCTCCGCCTCCGCCAGCATCGTGAGCCCGCTCGACGAGCGTTACGCCTCGGTCATGGCGCCGCTCGCGGCCCACATGTCCGAGTACGGCCTCTTGAAGTACCGGGTCGCGGTCGAGATCGAATGGCTGCTGTTCGTGGCCGCGCGTCCCGAGATCACCCACGTGGCCGCATTGCCCGCTGATCAGGTCGCGACGCTCCGCAGCTGGATCAGCAACTTCGACGAGACCGAGTCGGCCAAGATCAAGGCCCACGAGGTCAAGATTCAGCACGACGTGAAGGCGGTCGAATACTACCTGCGGGAAAAGCTGAACGCGCTCGGTCTCACCCAGCACGCCATTCAAGTGCACTTCTGCTGCACTTCCGAAGACATCAACAACCTCGCTTATGGCTTGATGCTCAAGTCCGCGTTGGCCGAGGCTTGGCTGCCGGCCGCGCGCACGCTGGTGGGAGAGCTCAGCAAGCTGGCCGACGCCGCCAAAGCCATCCCCATTCTGGCCCGCACCCACGGCCAACCGGCGTCGCCCACCACCCTCGGCAAAGAGCTGGCCGTGTTCGTCTATCGTCTGAAGCGCCAACTCGCGCAGATTGAAGGCGCCGAATACCTGGGCAAGTTCAGCGGCGCCGTCGGCAACTTCAACGCGCACGTCGCCGCCTACCCCAAGCTCGATTGGGAGACGCTCTCGCGCGACTTCGTGCAGTCGCTCGGCCTCACCTGGAATCCGCTCACCACCCAGATCGAATCGCACGACTACTTGGCAGAAATCTTCCAAGCACTGTCGCGCTTCGCCAACATCCTGCTCTCGCTCGACCGCGACGTGTGGATGTACATCTCGTTCGGCTACTTCAAGCAAGCAGCGGTAAAGGGTGAAGTCGGCTCGTCCACGATGCCGCACAAGGTCAACCCCATCAACTTCGAGAACTCCGAAGCCAACTGCGGCATCGCCATGGCCTTGCTCGGGCATTTGGCGGACAAATTGCCGGTTTCGCGCCTGCAGCGCGACCTCAGCGACTCGTCGGCGCTGCGCAACATCGGCGTCGCCGTCGGCCATTTGCTGGTCGCGGTCGAGGCCACGCGCCGTGGGCTCAGCCGCCTGGCGCTCGATCCCGCCGCCGCCGAGCGCGATCTCGCCGGCGTCTGGGAAGTCTTGGGCGAAGCGGTGCAAGTCGTGATGCGCAAACACGGCCTGCCCGACGCCTACGAGCAACTCAAAGATCTCACGCGCGGCCAGCCGCTCACCAAAGACATCCTCCACCAATTCATCGGCACCCTCGCCCTCCCCGCCGACGCGCGCGACTACTTGCTCGCCCTGACCCCCCAAACGTACGTCGGCATCGCCGCCTCCGCCGTCCGCCACGTCCTCTAGACCGCGCTCGACGCCTCTTGGGCTGCCGCGCCGCAGCTCGCTTGCAGAAACTACCGTGGCGTCGCAAGGCCAAGCCTAGTGACCGCTTCGGGCTGCTACCCAGCAGGGCGTCTTATCGAGAGCCTCCGAGAGTTTCACAGGAAGATCGGAAGAGCAGGAAGGCGAGAGACGAGAACGCATTTTTGTTTTTGGAGGACCAAAACCAAAAATATTTCCCTCCAAGGCCAGAAGGCGACCGCTCCGCCCGATCTGCTGCCCTCCGAGCCTTCTATCGTTCCTTTGTCGTGCGTGCAGCGCCTTCACCTTTTTGTCCCTCGCAGCGTCTCTGAATGACTTCGCATAAGAAGTCATCGCGATGCGCTTTGAACGCTAGCTGGCATTCATTAGTGAATTCGAGCAGTTGAAGGTCTGCTGCCAGCGGAAGCGGAGATGACTTCGCATGCGAAGTCATTCCGTCGTGAGCGAGGGGCGCTGGCTCGCTCACCGGCGACGGCCAAGGCACCCCGCCGTTTTCCACACCGAGCGAACCGCTCGACTTGGCTGAAATCAGCCGCCAACTCGAACTGAGACCATCATCAGCGGGAGGCCGGAGGTGCGGGGAGGCGAGAACGCATTTTTCGATTCGGAGGACCGAATCGAAAAATGTTTCCTCCGAGGTGTAGGAGAGACCGAGCTTGCAGCTCGCCCGGCGGCAGCGCGAGCCCAAAAATTCTCGCCTCTTTCTCGTCCTCCCGTCCTCCCGTCCTCCCTGTGAAAAAAATCTCGAACGTACGAGGTTGCCTTTCGCCGCTACAGAAGTTTCTGCGATTTGGGCTGCGGTTTGGCAGCCCCTGCTGTGATGAATCGTCGGCGAGCGACGGGTTGGCGCAGGGGCGCGGCTAGCGGGCGCGTAGGCCCAGCACTTGGAGCGGTGCGTCGGAGAGCGCGAACTCGATTTCGTCGCCGAGGCGCACCGGGATGGTGCGCTGAGGTCCGTCCAGAAACAGGCTGGATTCGTCCATTTTGCTCGTGACGGTGACGCGCTGGGCGGGCTTGATGATGGCGCGCGCCAGGGCGTTCTTCTTGCCGCGCGGCGTGTAGGGCTCGCGCACCACCAGCTGCAGTTGGCGTGAGGCGAGCGGCAAGATGCGGCCACCGGCCGAGCGTTGGGCGGCGGTGGAGCCTGCGGGCGGCCCAATCCAGATGCCGCTCGAGCGTTGGGTCTCGGTGACGCGACCGATGTGCAGGATGTAACGCGAAGTGGCGGCGGGCGAGTTGTGACAATACAAAGCTTCGTTCAGCACGCGCTTGCTGCGCAGGCGGCCGTTGAGCGCTACCGACATGCGCGAGAGCGACAGAGCGCGCAGCTTTCCGGCCAGCGCTTGCTCGAGGTGGCGCCGAAAATCCTTGCGGGTGGCGGCGCAGAAGAAGCCGACGGAGTGCTTGGGCGCGCTGTTCACCCCCAAAATCGGGGTGTCGTCGACGTTGTGCGAGGCGGCCAACAACGTGCCGTCACCGCCGACCGCGATCACCAGCTCGGCGTCCGAGGTGTCGAAGGCCGCGTGCGCGCGCCGTAACAGCAGCGCTTGAGCGCCGGCTCGCGATAGCTCCGACATCACGACGTCGAGCGTGCGCAGGTGCTCGGCGTGTGAATCGAGCCAGCTGCGCACGGCCGGATCCTTCTTTTTGATCAACAAGCTCGCGCGCGGGTCGCCTTCTTCTTCGACGAAGCGCTGGTAGGCCGTGCGTTTCGCTACGACGATGACTCTTGGTCCGGACATCTCGGCTTTTCGGGGCCGAGCCTAGTGCCAGGGCGCCGCGCGCGTCTACAGCACGCAGCCGATGCGCTCGTTGTCGATGGCGATCTCGTCGAACCACAGCTCGAACTTCTGGGTGGTGGTCTGGTATTCGGCCCAACCGAACCAGATGGCGTTGAATTCGGGCAATAGGAAGGGCTTATCGGGGTTGCCGCCGTGCTTGGTGGTGGGGGTGGTGGCCAGCGACGGATGCTCGACGCCATCCAAGAAGAACTTGGTTTCGTCGGTCATGAAGTCGCCCATCCACTCGACGCAGGACCATTGCTTTTCGGTCACCGCTTTGGCCGCGCCCTTCGGGTCGTCGTCAGCGTTGGTCCAGTCGCCGGAGCCTTCGGGCTCGTCGCGGTTGTCGGTACCGACGCCCCAGAAGTTCAGCGGCGTCGCGTTCTGGTAGCGCTTCTGCAGCTGTCCGCCGATCCGTACCTCACCCGCTACCATCGTGCCCGTGGCTGCGATCGCGGTCCAGTGTGAGTAGTCGAGCGAGTCAGCGTCCGTCGAGTTGTGCGGCATGGCGTTGAAGTAGACGAACGCGCGGCCCCAGTAGCGTCCGTTCATCGCCGGAAATGGCTTCCCGGTGCGGATCTGCGAGTTGCCGTTGCCCTGCTGCAGCACGTGCAACGCCTTCTTGCCGCGCGCGGCTTGCAGCTCGTCGATGGTGGGCGCGGTACCGCCCGTCTTCCACGTCGCGGTATCGAGTGTACCGCTCTCGAAGTCTTCGCAAAACTTCACGCCGGCCGCGGCACAGCGGCTGGCGCCGAAGAAGGCGTCGCGATTGGTGGAGAAGTCACGTCCGGCCGCGCCGCCTGCGCTCGCGCCGGCTACGCCGCCCGCACCGCCGGCATTGCCGCCAACGCCACCGCCCGTGCTCGCGCCGCCCGTGCTCGCGCCGCCTGCGGACGTGCCGGCGGCCGCCGTTCCGCTGCTCCCGCCGCCCCCCTGCACGTTGCTGCCCGCGCTGCTTCCGGAGACGTTTTCGCCGCCGCTAGCGCTGACGCCGCCGCTGCCCGCGCCACTGGCAGCAGGCACGTCGTCGTTCGCGCCGCACCCAGCGCTCGCCGTCAGCGCCGAAAAACACGCGAGCACCAGCGCGCCCGCAAAGCCCGTAGACCGCAGCAGCATGCCCGAGAGTCTATTTGCCGGCGCCGCTTCTGGCAATGTGAGCAACGCTCGCACTCTTTTTGCAATTTCGCGCGCTCGCCTTCACGGATTCGCCGCGATGATTGCACCCACGTCGCGATCGGCCACACGTAGCGCCGCTGAATCGCTGCGCCGCTGCGCGGCTCGGCGCTCAGTCGCTGCGGCGGCCACGCGCGACGATGTCGGCGAAGCGACGGAGGCCGAGCTCGGTCTTTACGTCTTCGATGCCACCGGTGGTGCACCAGGCGAGCGCGTCCGCGAGGGGAACGTCGATGACTTCACCGAAGCGTTCGAGCGGCGAGCCGTCGAGCTCGGGGGCGCGGCGCTGGTTGGGGTCGACCGCGACGTGAAAGTAAAATTGGCGCTCGGAGACGATGCCCGGTGCAGGAAAGACGCTTGGCCCCAGCGGCTGCAGCTGTGAGGTCAAAACTTCGAAACCCAGCTCTTCGAGCAGCTCGCGCTGAGCGGTGGTGACGACGCCCTCGGGAGTCTGCTCGCCCGGCTCGACCAAGCCGGCAGGAAGCTCCCACAGGCCCCCGTGGTCGTGCTCTTCGAGCAGCGGGGAGCGCGCTTTGTCGCGCATGGCGACTGGCGGCCGCAGCGCGCTGCGCAAGTAAACGTAGGGCACGCCCCGCGCGTCCTCGTAGTGAGCCAGCATGACCGCGGCGTCGATAGCGCGCCGGTCGACCTCGTCGTATTCAAAAGGCTCGCTGGCGGACCCGTCGGGGTAGTGCGCACGGAAGCGGCGGCGACGCAGGCGCAAGAAGCCGCTGGCGCCTTTCGGCGAGAGATCTTCGAGGACCTCCAATCGAACGTTGGGAAGCGGGGGCAGGCCCGGCGCCTTGAGTTTCATGCTCTGGCCCAGTAAGAGGAGGCGTACTTTCGCACGGAGCCCGTATGCCCGTCAGAAATCCTCGCACCCTGATCATCAGCGCAGCGCTTCTGCTCGCGACGTCGGCCTCGGTCTCGGCCGCGCCGCCCAAGTCCGCGCCGGCCAAGAGCGCCAAGCCCGTAGCTTCCCCGAAGTCGAAGCTTGACCTGCCCGCGCTGCAAAAGTCGCTCGAATCCGGCGATACCGCCCAAATGCTGGCGGCGTTGGACACCATCACCAAGAGCGGCGACCCCGCCGGCGCGCCGCTGGTCGAGGCCTTGCTCGGCCGCGGCGCCGACGTGACGGTGCTGAGCCGCGCCATCGAGACGTTGGGCATCTTGGCGCAGCCGTCGTCCGGTGCCGCGCTGGCGCCGTACGCCCAGCACCGCACGCCGGAGCTACGACGCGCGGCGTTGCGCGCGCTGGTCGCCACGAAGTCGCCGCTCGCGGGCGACGTGCTGCGACGCGCCCTGCACGGCAGCGACGCTTCGCAACGCGCCATCGCCGCGCGCGGCCTGGGCCAGCTCAACGTGCGCGCAGCCGTGCCGGAGCTGTTCAGTGTCCTGCCCAAAGACGTGGCCGAGGCCGCGCAGTCGCTCGGTCAGCTGTGCGTCGGCGCCGAATGTGAAAAGTTCATCGACCTGCTCGGCCGCTTGCGTTTCGAGGTGATGGAGTCGGGCATGGTGCCGCTGCTACTGCGCCCCCAAGCCGACGTGCCCGACGAGCTGAAGCTCAAGCTGATCGAACGGCTGCGGCGCATGGCCACCAAACCCGCCAACCAGCTGCTGCAGACGGCGCTGGCCAGCTTTCCCGCCGACGGCAGCCCCAAAGTGAAGACGGGGCTGGAGCGCGCGCTCAAGGGTTATTCGGCCACGGGTGAGGAGTCGGAGTGATGCGTTCGCTAGCGAGTTTCAGCAGTTTTTCGGCCATTCTGGCGGCGGCGTGGCTGACCGGGTGCGGCGGCAACATCGCGCAGGGCGTCGGCGCCCCGTTTTCGGAAACCTGGCAAAACGATCAGGGTAAATCGATCGCCGCGCTGGAAGAGCGCCTCCGCTCGGCCAAAGCACCGCCAACCACGCCCGTGGCGGTCGGCGTCAACAGCACCGGCTTGTTCGGCATGACGCTGCCGGACGGCAAGCGTTGGCAGCACGGCGGCGGCGTCGACACGGTGCCGCTCGTTGCCGGCGACGTCGTGGTCGCCAGCAACGCCGGCACCCTATTCGCGCTCGACGCCAAGAACGGCCACCAGCTCTGGAGCCTGCCGATCGACAACCGTCAGCTGCGCGGCGCCGGTGACGACGGCGAGGTGACCGTGGCCGTCGTGGCCGGTGAGAACCCCGGCAAGAGCCGGTTCGTCGCCGTCACGCGCGCAGGCCAGGTGCTCCGGACCATCGACTCGACGGTGGACCTGGGGTTTCCGGCCGTCAAAGCCGGCGTCGGCTTCATTCCGTGGAGCAATCAATACGTCTCCGCCATCGACTTGAAGAGCGGTGACGAGGTAGCGCGGCTGTTGGTGCGCGAGATCGTGACGCAGGCGCGCAACTTCAACGGCGACTTGTGGTTCGGCGAAAAGGGCCTGGTGCGCTTCGACGACAAGATTCGCCTCGCCACCACCAATCAAGCCACGCACGTCGAGCTGCCGGCGCGACAGCTACCCGGCAAGCCGGTGTGGCTGGGCAGCGGCAACCAGCTGTGGCCGGTCAGCAACTCGGCCCGGCTCAAGATCCGCCTGAGTGCGCTGCCAGCCGCGGCGAGTGACGGCGCGCACTTTACCAATCACGCCTATTTGGCCAGCTATTTCCGCGTGGTGCTGGGCCTTTCGGACCAAGACGGCACGCTCCGCTTCGTCAAATCACTGAGCGGAGACGCGCTGGGACTGAGCGCGGCCCAACACGGGTTTGCGGTGTGCGACGCCAGCGGCAAGGTGTCTCTGCTGTCCGAGAACGGCGGCGACGCGGGCAGCGCCGATCTGGGCGCGCGCTTGACGGCTTGCGCGCTCGACGTCAGCGCCTTGAGCTTGGAGCCGACGAAAGCGCCGCCGGCGTTGGCCGAGCAAATTGGCCAAGCGTTGAGCGAGCTGTCGCCGGACATGGCCGTCGCGCAGAAGCTGCTCGTCGACGAGCTGACGAAGCAAGACGACCCGCTGGTGACCAAGATTCTGATCGACTTGACCAGCAGCGCCAAAATTCCACCCGACCTCCGGCTGGCTGCACGCAAGCTGATCGCCACGCGCCGCACCGGCAAGCAGTACATGTTGGCGGCGCTGGAACGTCACTACGACTACGTTTCGGACGTGCTGTTGCCGCCGCCGCTCGGCCCGCTCGCCGACGCGCTGGCAGCCATGAACGAAGTCAGCGCGACTCCGCTGCTCGCGCGCCACCTCAACGACCCTGCCAACGAGATGGCCGACGTCGAGCGCGCTGCGGTCGCGCTCGGCAAGCTGGCAACCCCCGCCGAATACGAAGACCTGCGCACGTTCTTCGCCCTCTACCGCGCCACCGCCGACGAGCCTTCGTTGGTGAACGCCGTCGTGGCCATCGGCGGCGCGCTGTTGCGCATCGGCGGCGCTCCCGGCAAGACGGTGGTGGAGCGCGCAGCCCAAGATCCGCTGACTCAGGCCGACGTGAAGCGCGGCCTGACCGCGTTGCTGGTGCAACAAACCGAGGCTCCCGGCGCGCCAAAAACCACGAACGTTGCGCAAACGGCGCAGCACCCTTAAGGTCTTGTCTGCTGGATGAGCTTCGAGCTGATTCGTAAACGCCTGGTCGAGGGCCGCCCGCTGGTGTTGGATTCAGATACCGGAGCATCCTTCCGAGCACGGGGCGTGTTGCTCGACTCGCCCGGCGCGCTGGGCCAGTTGATGCGCGAGCGCCCCAGCGAGGTCGCCGCTCACTACCTGGCCGAGATCGACAGCCGCGTCGACGTGTTGTGCGCGCTCACGGCCGACACCACGCCGCGCGCGCTGTCGGAAGTGGGCATGGAGCATCGCGCCGCGCAGCTCACCGGTCGTGCCGTAGAGCTGGCGCTGGAAGCCACGCAAGATTGCGGCCGGCCCGTCGCGGTCGCGGGCGTGCTCGGCTCCGACATGGTCAGTCCCATGGCCGCCGATCGCTTGCACGAGGAGCTGACGGAGCACGCCGCGCGGCTCGGCGCCGCCGGCTGCGAGCTACTGCTGGCGCGAGGTCAAGGCTCGCGGCTGGGGTTGATGGCGGCGGTGGTCGCGGCTTCGCGCACCGAGCTGCCGACCTGGGCAGTCGTGGAATGTGGCCCCGCTGGCGACAGCGCCACCGGTGGCGATCCGCACCAGCTAGTCGAGGCGTTGGCCGAGGCTGGCGCCAGCACGCTTTTGTTCGAGGTCCCCCACATCGAAGTGGGCCTGCGGGAGCTGGAGCGCTTCCGCAATGCGCTCGAGACGCACGGCATATTCCCCGGCGTGCTCTTGGCCGCCAGCGAGAGCGCGGTCCGCGGTTTCGACGATCCGCTGTCGGATCCCGAGCATTGGGTCGAGCGTGCGCTCGATTTGAGCCTGGGCGGCGCGCGCGTCATCGGGGGCGGCGCCGGGACCACGGAGGCCCATACCCGCGCATTAGCCCTAGCTCTTGGGTCACTTCACCCCTCCGTGCCCGCCCGCCGGTCGGATACCGAGCTCGATCGCGACCCCGGCAACTGGTAACCGGGCCCGTTCGGCTCTATTACCCCCGTGCTCATGGCCGCGAACCTAGATACGACGCCGAACGACCGCCCAATCCAAAGCTTGGACGAGCTCGACGCGGTTTTTCGCGCGGCGGAAAAACCTGCTGACAAATTCCGCATCGGCGCCGAAGCCGAAAAATTCGCCATCAAGGCCGACGGCGCGCCGCTCCAATACGAAGGCGCCGACGGCGTCGTCGGCATCTTCGACGCCTTGTCCGAATATGGTTGGGAGCCGGAGCGCGAGTCGCCCGACGGCCCCGTGATCTCGCTGCGTCGCGGCGGAGCCAGCATCACGCTCGAGCCGGGGTCCCAGCTGGAGCTCTCGGGCGCGGCTTTGCCCGACCTGCACCAGGTCGAGGCGGAGTTCTACAATCACCTGCGAGAGCTCAGCCCGATTTCGAAGAAGCTGGGTCTGACTTGGCTGGGCGTTGGGTTCCAACCGCTCGCACCGCAATCGGCTCTGTCGTGGGTGCCCAAGCAGCGCTACGCCATCATGCGCGAGTACCTGCCGACCAAGGGGCACGCCGCGCACGACATGATGCGCCGCACCGCCACCGTGCAGGCCAACTACGACTTCGCGAACGAAGCCGACGCGATGAAAAAGCTGACGCTCGCGCTGAAGCTGTCACCCATCATTCACGCCATGCTCGCCAACTCGCCCTTCAAAGAGGGCAAGCTCGCCGGCACCAAGAGCGTGCGCGGTGAAGTGTGGCTGAACATGGATCCGTCGCGCTCCGGCCTGATCCCGAAGCTGTGGTCACCGGGTAAAAAGACCTACCGCGACTACGTCGAGTGGGCGCTCGACGCCGGCATGTTCTTGTTCAAGCGCGACAACAAGGTGGTCGCCAATACCGGGCAAACCTTCCGCGCTTTCATCAAGGACGGCTTCGAAGGTCACAAGGCGACGCTGGGCGACTGGAAACTGCATTTACAGACGCTATTTCCCGAGGCGCGCCTCAAAAATACGCTCGAAGTGCGCGGCTGTGATTCGTTGCCGGCACACCTGGCCACCGCCGTTCCGGCGCTGTTCACCGGCATTCTTTACGACACGCGCGCCATGGACCAAGCCATCGACCTGCTGTCGCCGCTCGACTACGCCACGGTCGAAGCCGCTCGTCCGACGCTGATTCGTCAGGGCCTCACGGCACCGCTCGGCGAAAAGACCGGCGCTCAATGGGCCCAATCCCTGTACGAAATCGCGTCGTCGGGCTTGTCGCGGCGCGGTCGACGCAATGCGCAAAACGAAGACGAGCGGCGCTTCATCAAGCCTCTCGAACGCCTGCTCACCTCCGCCGAAGCCCCCGCCGACGACCTCACGCGCGGGCTTGCTCCCGGTGCCACGCTCTCGCCCGAAGAAGCCATCCAGCGCTGCAAAATCTGAGTCTGCGCGTTCGGCGCCGCTTGACTCGACGCGCCTCGCCTTGCACTTAGGGGTGAGGCGATATGGCGATCTCGCATCCGGAGCTGAACGAAGGGCCTGACGCCCCGCTCGAGCCAACGCCGTCGTTTCGCTTCTTTCCGGCCGCGCCGCCGCTCAACCGCTTCGTCGAATACCTGTACTGCAGCGACGTGCCGCGAGAGTTCCTGAGCCTCGTCGAAGGCATGCGGCTGCCGGAGGTGCAGGCTCAGCTCGTCTTCGCCATCGAAGACGGCAACAACTTCCCCGGTGGCCTGTGGCTCGGCAACGGCCTGCGCGCGTGCTTGTTCTTGCAGCCTGCGCATTTGCAGATCATTCCCATTCCCGGAAGCATTCGCTACGCGGTGGGCGCAGCTTTGCGGCCCGCCGGCTTGCGCCTGCTGTTGCCGGCCGGTGCAGAGTGCTTGACGGAAGCGCCGCTGTTCGCGCTCGACGAGCTGTGGGGCACCGAAGCGCGCTCGCTGCTGGAGCGCATGGTCATCGCGGGCACACCGGAGCGGCGCCGCGCGTTACTCGAGCGCTACCTGCGGGGGCGCATGCGTCGCGCCGAGGCGCCCAGCGGTTCTTTCGCACACGCTTTCGGTCTGATTCAAGCCGCCCACGGTGAGATTTCGACCGAGCAGCTGGCAGACGCTTGCGGTTGCTCCAGCCGCACGCTGCGCAAGCTAGCCATGGCCGAGGTCGGGCTGGCGCCCAAGCAGTTGGCGCGAGTCGTTCGCATCCGGCACGCGCTCGAGCTGCTGAGCGACGCCGGCGTTCAGCTCAGCGCCGCCGCCGCCACCAGCGCGTTCTCCGATCACGCGCACATGAGCCGCGAGTTTCGCGAGCTATTGGGCGAGCCGCCGTCGCAGCTCGGTCCACGCATCCGCTCGCCCGCCATCCCCAGCTTCAACGCTGAGCGGAATCTGATGAGCACCGGTCTCCTCGTCGTGCCGAGGAGCCGCGCTTCTTGAGCATTTTTCCGATTTCTTCAAGACAAGCGTCAGCGGCTCAGGATAGGTGGGGGGCGGTGGAGAATATCTCCGTGTGGGTTAGCTCGGTGGGGGGAGGGGCGGGGTCTTCGTAAAGCAATAGCCACGCCGACGAGCGGCCCGAAAAAGCCGCTCGTCGCGTCAAAGGCTTTGCCTTACAGCGTCTTCTACCCGCCCGCGCCGCCGCCGCCGCCCGCGCCCGCGCCCGCGTAGCCGTCATCGCCCGGCTGGCCCGACCAGCCGTAGATCTCCCTGGGGTCTTCGTGGATGCGGATCTCGATGTTGAGCTGGCCGTTGAACCACAGCTTGCGCTCGCCCAGCCCGAACTCGTACTCGACCCAGCTCGACGAGTGCGCGCTCACGTATACCCACTGGGTGTCGCTCGACAGCAGCGTCGCCTCGACCTCCGTGGCCCCGCCCGCGTCGAGCTTTTCCATGTGCCAACCCGGCAAGAGCCGCACGTAGTAGTCGCCGCGCTCGACGCTCAGAGCAATGGACGTCGCGTCCGGATCGTCTTCGCTGCTCACGGTGATGTTCTGCGAGCCCGACCCGCCCTCACCCCCGGCGGAGCTGGCATAGGGGTAGTAGTAGTAATTGTAGGAGATCACCTCGAACGTGGCGTTGCGCAGTCGGTATCGGGTTCCCGACGCTCCCTCGGTCAGTAGCGGCAAACGCAAAGTACCGCGCCCCAGCTCGGCCTCTCCTCCCCCGCCGCCGCCTTCGCTTCCGCACCCGACCGCCGCCGCGCCCGCCAGCACGGCCAGCCCAACAACCAATCCCAGCCCCATCGATCTTCGTTTCATTTTCGTCTCGCTCCCGCCGTGCAGCCCCTTGCTGCATTTGGCTTCGCGCGCCTCTGCAACAGGCAAGCCAAGCGGGAGCGGCACGAATCCGCTGAAATCACGGGGGAGCACCGCTGCTTGGCGGCACACTGGCTCAACCGCCGCCCCTCACGGCGGCACAATCGGGCACAACCGCGGCAACGAATGCCGGCTACTTCACGTCGTAGGCTTCGACCACGTCGTCCAAAAAGCGCGGGATCAGCACGCGGCTACGTTTGCTGTCCCAGCCAATGTCGGCTGGGCCTTTGACGTTTTGGATGATGGGCTCGTAAGCCGTGCCACCGAGCTTGCCGCGGTAGACGGCGCTGGCGCCCCAGCTGGAGCAGATGAGCGTGTCGCCACCGACGACCAGCAGGCCGTCCAGGCCGCCGTTCGGCATCTTGATGACGTCGACTTTTTCGCCCTTCGGGCCGATGCCGTACACCTCGTTCGAGTTGAGCGTATTGACCAGCAACCCCTTGGGTCCGAAAGCCAAGCCATTCGGCGCGCCCAGGTCCTTCGACTTCGCCAGCACCTTGGCTTTACCCGACTTGTCGATGACCAAGACTTGGTCCCCGCCGTTCCATTCGAAGCCCTTTTCGCCGACTTTTGCCCCCGAATCGGAGACGTACACCTTTCCGTCCTCCGCCAGCGCGATGTCGTTGGCGAACGTGGCTCCCGGCAGCGCAATGTCACCCTTCGGCGCCAACGTCTTCAAGTCGAACTTGCGCACGACGGTGATGTCGGTGACCCAGAGCTCTTTGCCGACGATGATCAGACCCTTCGGTGCGTCGAGCTTCACCTTGTTGACGCCGCCGGCAATCAGCTTCGGCGTCTTGACGGCGCCGTCGGGCGACAGCTCGGAAATGTAGCCGTTGTCGTCCACGCCGTCCGGCTTGCCGTTGATGTTCGACACCAGGTAGCGGTCACCCGCGGCGTCGTAGAATACGCTCTCGGGCGTCGCGAACGCGCCCTTGTACGTCACGACGGGCGGCGGCGCGGGTGCGGGCGGCGGCTTCGTTGCCTCTTGCAGCGCGGGTGCCGCAGACGCAGACGGCGCGGCGCTGGGCGCCGGAATCGTGTCGACGGTGACCGGGGCGACCGAAGGCGCTTCACCAGGTTGCGCAACCGGAGTCGGCGCCGGCTTCGCGCAGCCTGCCGCCAACACACACAGCACCACGAGCGACGATCGAACCTGCATGACGAGCTCCTCCTTCAAGGGAGGCGGAGCTTAACCCCCAAGCCGCAAAACCGGGAAGCGCGGACCCGCTAGATGCGCGGGGGCCGCGGAGACGGCGGAAAAAGAGGCCGTTCGGCCTCGACGCCGGTCGGCGCTTCGCTGTCGCACCACACCTGCTCTTCGTCCGGTTTCTTCAGCGCGCGCGCCGCCAGTCGAGCGGCAAGGGCAGAGCGCTCGAACGCGGGCTGGGTCGGGAGCTCCGAGCCGAAGCTCAGCTCCAAGGGTTTGATCGTCGGCTTCGTCACCTTCCTTTCAACGGCACCGCACCACTGCAGTTTAGCGCCCCTGCAACGAGCCGAGACGACTCGGCATTTCGGGGCGCGTCTCGCATCGAGACCAAAGAGAAGCGACATTGAGGCAGAACGGCTACGCTGCGAGGCGTGACGAGAACTAGGGTTTGGGTTGGCTTGGGGCTGAGTTGGTGGCTGGCGGCGTGCTCGGGTGACGACCATGCACCGCCGCTTCCGCAAGCGCGTCCGTTGCCGGAATGTCCAGCCGCCAACTATTCGACGTGCGACGTGCGAAAGGCCCCGTGCCAAGAGCAGTTGCTGGCGCTGGCGGGCGGCGTCTACGGCGTGCAAACGACGCCGCAAGTGCCGGTGCGGGTGGTGACAGAGCAGCAACTCATCGACGACTTGAACGCCAAGCCCGCAGACGAGGCGACGGACGAAGCAAGCGCGGACGAAGCGGACGACCTGCCGCACATCGAACGCACCTTCGTGGACTTGAAGCTATTGGCGCCGGGCGCGCTCACCGAAGGCGGCGGCTCCACCGCGCAGATCGTCGACAACATCGACGGCGTCTACCAAGACTCCGAGCGGGGCATCGCCCTGGTCGATCGCGGAGTACCCAAAAACACGATCGAAGCCGACGCGCTCCTGGTGCACGAATTCGTGCACGCCATCCAAGATGCAGAGATCGATCTGGACGCTTGGCGGATGCAGTATCCGCCAAGCATCGACACCGTGCTGGCGTTGCGGACGGTGAGCGAAGGTCAAGCCACCTACGCGCAGTTCCGCACCCTGCTGGCGATGAGCGGGCGTGACGTGGCGCGCATCGACTGGCCCCGCACGCTCGACAGCTTCCGCGACGAGGTGCTCGGCGATGCGTTCACCGCTGACTCACCGTACTTGGCGAGCGTGACCACGTTCCCGTACGCGTATGGTGCGCTCTCCGCGTATGCGGCTTGGGGCGATCACCAGGCCCAATTCGACGCGCCACCGCAAACCACGCTCGAAGTATTGAGCCTCGACGCCGGTCGGGCGGTCGTGCCCACGCAACCGCTCGACGTCGACGCACCGACGCCCGGCGCCGAGTACCGCCTCGTCGACGGGGACACGCTCGGCGCGTTTCAGCTCGAGCTCAGCGCCCGAAAGCTCGGCGCCGACGAAACCGACGCGTTGGACCTGGCGCTGGCGTGGCGCGGCGACGCGCTGTGGATTTACGCCGGCCCCGACGACAAAACGGTCTGGCTCTGGATGGTCGAGCTCGCCGGCTCGCAATACGCCCACGCCCTGGCCGCGCTCGCGCCCGGCGCTCCCGGCTTCGAAGCGACCGCCAGCGGCAAGCGCGTGGTGCTGGTCGGTGGCGACGAGCGCCCCGATTGGGTCAACGACGCCAGCCTTCCCTTTCTGATGAGCGAGCCCGCCCCTTAGCGAGGCGCGCTCAGACGGCGACCAGCGCTCAGGCCGCGACCAAACGTATCTTTTCGGCCTGCCCGGCGCGATAAAACCGCCGCAAGGTTGCGTGCGTGCTGCTGGGGCCGCCGCTCATCAGCCGTCGCACGAAGCGCGCCGCCAGATCGTTCGCGGTGCGGTAGCGATCGCCCAGCTCGGTGCCGGCGGCGTGCAAAAAGCGCACGCGCTCGTACAGTCGCGAGTGCACTTCGAAGGCTTCGCCGCGGTCGAACGGCAAGTGCTCGAGCACCAGCAGCACGAACTTGTCGACCTCGGCTTGCAGCTCCAGCTCCAATTGCGTCGACGGCAGCTCTTGGCGCGCGCGATTGGCCACATAGACGAAGTGACTGACGCCTTCAGCCAGCTGCAACCAATCGTCGTTCTCGTTGGCGGCCGTGCCCGGCACGACCAGCGCCATCTCCAGCTCGCCCTCGCTTTCGCGAAGCAACAACGCTTCGCGCGCGGAGTCGTCGACGGCGTGGCGAACGAAGCCACGCACGTCGGGCGTCTCTTCCAAATGATAGAACCGCTCCAGCCGGCGCTGCAGGCGGCGCAGCAGCTCGGGCCGCGACCCGAGCGAGAGCGGGACGGTCATGGGCTCGGTCAGTGCAAACCCCCGGCGCCGCGCACGGGCAAGACACCGCGCTCCAATAGCTCACTGCTCAGCGCTTCGTTCCCGGTTTTCAGCCAACGCTCGTACAGCTTGAGCACGCCGACGCTGGACGGCGCCGCCGCCAGCTGCAGCTTTTCGGCCACCGCGTTCAGCAAATCCGCAAAACGCTCGAAATTGGCGGCCAGCTCGAAGAACAAGTCCGGTGCGCCGTCGCCCGAAGCGCCACGCAGCATTTTGCCCGCGCTGTCGTAGGCGCGCGCGCCCAGCGAAGTGACGTAACGCACCTCCACGCCGCGCGTCTCCAAGTGCGGCGCGAAGAAGCCGCTCACGTACAAGACGCCGTCGCCCAGCACGCGCAGCCGCTCGAAGCGCTCCTGCCCCGGCGCGTGCAGCGCCTCGTCGAGCAGCAACGTCAATGGCCGTTCTAGCGCTTCGTTGCAACGCGCATCGGGCCGCGCGTAGTCGGTGAGCAGCGACACCAAGTAGTATTCGGCAGCTTCGGTCGCTTCGACGTGCTTCTTCCGCATCGCGTCATCGACCACATCGTGAAAGAAGGTTTCCAGGTTCGCCGTGAGATCCAAAGTGGGGCGCATACCTTCACTCATGCAACTATCCTTCCATCGGGTGACGTTTCCGTGCGGTAGCGAAAAAGTGTCGCGTGCGAACGCGAACGCGAACGCGAACGCGAACGCGAACGCGAACGCGAACGCGCAAAGGTCAACGCGAACGCGTGAAGGGGAATGGGATGTGCGAAATGGGTGACGCGTGGTGCGAGCGCGTCGTCGGGTGTGCGCGTTCCGCGTGCCGCTTCACCCCTGCGCGTTCCGCGTACCGCCTCACCCTTCCGCGTTCCGCGTAACGCTTCACCCTTCCGCGTTGGGCGTTGCGCGTCCGCGTCCGCCTCCGCGTGCCCTTGATCCCGCCCTCCGCCGACACCTCGACGCTCAATGGCTTCGAGTCTCCAGCGTCGTGGCGTCCGTGTTCGCGTGCCTCAAGCGTAGCTGGCCGGCGGCCACCGGGCCTAGACGTCTGTCCAGCTACTCCGCGGATTTTCAGCAGTCTCGGCAGTCGGCTGCCAGCCCGAAACCTTGGCGAAGCACGTCACGGTTGGAGCCCTTACTAGTCGAATCTGCATGGGTTCCTGACTCCGCGCTGTCGTGCCCTTGACACCCCTCGCGGCGTGCTTAGTCTGCCGGCTCGCGAGTTGTTAGCACTCTCGGCCGTTGAGTGCTAAAGCCCGGAACCCTAAAAGTTACCGCGGGTTAGCCCCGCGACAACCCCAGACAACCCTCGAGGGATAGACACATGGCAACGAAAATCCGACCCCTGCAGGACCGCC
This sequence comes from Myxococcales bacterium, assembly GCA_040348565.1. GTDB lineage: Bacteria > Myxococcota_A > Polyangia > Polyangiales > Polyangiaceae > PMG-095. The sequence continues at coordinate 41,656 of JBEQSW010000115.1, forward strand.
TGATCGTCAAGCGCGTCAAAGAAGAAGAGAAGACCAAAGGCGGGATCATCATCCCGGACTCCGCCAAAGAGAAACCGGTGGAGGGCGAAGTCATCGCCGTCGGTAACGGCAAGGTTCAAGAGGACGGCACCGTGCGCAAGCTGGATGTCAAAGCCGGCGACCGCATCCTGTTCGGCAAGTACTCGGGTACCGAGGTCAAGCTGGACGGCGAAGAGCACCTGATTTTGCGCGAGGACGACGTCCTCGGTGTCATCGAGAAGTGAGCTGAGGAGAAAACAGAACTATGTCCGCTAAAGAAATCGTTTACGAAGAGTCCGCACGTACCCTCATCCTCAACGGCGTCAACGCGCTCGCGAATGCCGTCAAAGTCACGCTCGGTCCCAAGGGCCGCAACGTCGTGATCGAGAAGTCCTTCGGCGCTCCGACCGTCACCAAAGACGGCGTGACGGTTGCCAAGGAAATCGAGCTCGAGAACAAGTTCGAGAACATGGGCGCACAGATGGTGCGTGAAGTTGCCTCGAAGACCAGCGACATCGCTGGCGACGGCACCACGACCGCCACCGTGCTCGCTCAAGCAATCTTCCGCGAGGGCAGCAAGCTCGTCTCCGCCGGCCACAACCCGATGGAGATCAAGCGCGGTATCGACAAAGCCGTGACCGCCATCACGGAAGAGCTGAAGAAGATGGCGAAGTCGACCAAGGATCCGAACGAGATCGC
>JBEQSW010000119.1:0-4289 GCA_040348565.1 Myxococcales bacterium
CTCACGTACCAACGGGAGCGCAGCTCCGGTCCTCGCGAAAGCCTCGCCAGAGGCCAGGCTTAGCGGGCGGGCAGCTGACAAATGAGACCAATGGTCAGCGGGAGGACGGGAGGCGAGAACGCATTTTTGTTTTTGGAGGACCAAAACCACAAATATTTTCCCCGTGAGAAGCCCGGAGAGATTGAGCCCGCCACGCTGCTGCAGACTCGCGGGCGGCAGCGCGGACCCCAAATTCTCGCCTCTTGTCTCGCCCTCCCGTCCTCCCGTCCTCCCTGTGAAAAAATCTCGAGCGCCCGAGGTGGCCTGGATCCGCTACAGAAGCTTCTGCGATTTGAGCTGCGGGTTGGCAGCCCCCGAGACGTGGAATCGTCGTTCTGGCCGCGCGGCGTTGCCTGGCTCACCACCAGAAGGTGGCTTCGATCTTGAAGACGTTTTCGTCGGGGCGGAGCGTGGGGGCGCTGCGGACGTTGGCGTCTTGGACCTCCGAGTTGATACCGAAGCCGTCGGGCGGGGTGGCGGCGGGCGGTGGTTGGACGCAGAGCGCGGAGCCGGCGCTGCGGTTGCGGGCGAAGTCCGCCGGTGACGTGGCGTTGCTGGCGCACTCACGTCGATTGTAGAGGTAGCGCGAGTATTGAAACGTCAACTGCTCGCGCGTGACCCAATTGGAGGTGAACACGAGGCGCGGCGAGAGGATGGCGAACGATTGCTCGGGGATGTCGCTATTGGGCTGCAGGCGATCGAAACGCAGGGCGGCCGTGAGGGAAGGCGTGGCGTGGTACTGGATGTCGGCGCCGTATTTGAGCTTGAGGTTGCCGTCGGTCCCGCCCCAAACGGTTTTGTCGACGGGGCGGTAGTCGCTGTGGACCTTGTTCACCATGCCGTAGAGCACGAGCTTCAAGTCCGAGCCTTCGCCCCAGAATTTTTGTCCGCCTTCTTCGCTCATCTGCAGAAAATTGGTGAGCGAAAACTCGTACTGGGCCAAGACCGAATCCACGCTGCCGGTACCCGCGCTGCAGCCGATGGGCGCCGGAACCGGCGGTGACCCGGGGCCGACCAAACCGCCCGTGCGCTCGGTGGGCCCGGCGGCGGGGTCCACGAACGCCGCCGTGCAACCGGGACCAAGGTAGTTGTCGACGACGCCGAGTCGGTACTCGCCGCCCCCGGAGGCGTGCAGCACCTCCAGCGCGCGGCCCACGACCAGCGCGTTCTTGGCGCCGATGTGCGAATAGCCGCCGTAGAAGTAACCAAAAGCTCCGAGATCGACCCGCGCATCGGCGCCCGCCACCCACAGACTGCCGTCGGGATAGTCGACGACGGAGCTGGCATACAGCGTGTTCTGCTTGCTGACGTCGTAGGGCCGGTCTTCTTCTTGGGCCCAGCTGTACAGCAGGTTCGCAGAAAACTGCAGGTCTTTGCCGCGATTCAGGCCGGCGTGGCCGTGCGCCAACATGGTGAAGCGCGAGTTGTTGAAGCTGCTCGGGTCGGGGCGTTTGCCGCCGACGCCTTCCTCCAGCCACAGCGTCCAAGCTTCGTTCAAATCGTATTCGGCGCGCAGGGTTTCACCGATCACGTGCGTGCGACCGAACAGGTAGGTGTCGTATTCGCCGGCGTCGTACTTGCCGGCGGAGCCGTAGCGGTCTTGAGAAGCGCCGACCTTCAAGCTCAGGCGCATGTTTTCGTAGCCCAGGTCGGGCGTGAGCGTGACGAAGGCTTGCCCGATGCCGTACTGCATCTTTGGATCGTCGAAGCTCACGTCGGTGAAGTTGTAGCCTTGCAAGCCGACGGTGGCTTTGGCCCACGAGTTGCCGACGCCGAAGAACAGCTCCGCCCAGTCACTGTGGTTGTGCGACGTGGATTGCCAGCTGAGGTACTGCCCGTCCGGAATGATGGGTGCATGCAGCGTGAGGCTGCTCTGTCCCGGAGCTTTGTCGGCCGTATTCGACTCGCTCTGGGTGTTGTCGGGAATGGCCTGGGGCGCAGGTCGTGAGCCCATGCCCAACAGAAATGGCACTCGAAAATAGCCATGAAAGTCGTTTTTCCAAGTCGAGCTGGCTTCCGACGCCTCTTGCCCCGCGCGCGTGACCGGCGACACGCCCAAGCTGCTGCGGGGCTTGGCCGGCGCGGCGGGCTCTTCCGCCCGCGCGTGCAAGCCGAAGGCCGACAAGACGCTCACTAGAGGCACAACGGTGCGAAGTCGGGGCGCGCTCATCAGCCACCACCTCCGGAGCCGCCCGTCGCGGCCGGCGTTTCGCTGTCGGAGATGGCGCGGATGGCGTCGATGCAAAAGTCGAACGGGGTCGGCGCCGCGTCGTTGGTGAAGACCTGAAACTGCAGTGCCTCCACTTGCGTGGGGTCGAGCGGACGTTTGTCGACGGCCCAACTGCCTTGCTTGGCTTTGGCGATGTCGAAGGTAGTGGTGCCGGGCACTTTGGCGTCGACGAAGTTGGAGTCGGCGACGCCCGGCATGGTCAAGTTGATGCGAATGCCCGCCGGCGCCGTTCCGCTGATATCCACCGAAAAGCCGCGAATCCCGGCCTTGGTGAGGTCGAAGTACCCTTAACGGCGGGCGCGCCCGGCTCGCCACCTTTGCTGTTCAGGTCGAGCGCCAAGCCTGCGCCCCACTGCGCAGAGAACATTTTGTCCATCACCTTAACCGCGCCGCCCTTCATGCACACGTGGCTCGCGTCGACCGACCAACCCGGTTTGGCGTCGGGGCCGGTCAGGGTCGCGTCGGGCATGGTGCAAGGCAGCCCCGATGGTGGATCGCAGTCACTGTAGAAGTAGAACGGTCCTTCGATCGCGAAGGGGTTGGTGTCGGGCGCGACGAAGCCAGTGGCGTCCCAAGCCAGCGCTTTGCCCGGCGGCAGCGCACCGGCGCCGCCTCCGCCCAACCCCGACCCGCCGCTCTGAGCGCTGGTAGCGCCGCTGGCACCGGCGGCACCGTTGGGTACCGGATCAGCCGTGTCGCCGCAGGCCGGCAGCGCCAAAGCCAGCCCGAACGCACCGACAAAAATCAAACTCGATCGCGCAGCAACCTGCTCGTTCATCGACGCTCCTTTGGGTTTCGGCGCGCAGCACTGCCGCGCGCGCGCATCCGGCAACGCTTCAACTACAGATGTGTCGCGCGCGGCGAATCGATCGGACTAACGCACGATCGGACCAACGCGCGATCGGAGTAGCGCGCCGGGCTTCAGTCGGGGTGGCAGAGCAGCGCGATGTCGTCGACCCAGAAGTCGAAGTGTTCGACCGCCTCGGACTGGAACCGGACGCCGTAGATCTCGGAGGTGTTGACCGAATCGGGACGCGGATCTCCCCAGCCCTGTTGCGTCAAGTCGCTCCAATACAGCGTGTAGCGCCGAAACTCCGTGCTCAAGCTGAGCTCGCTGCCGAAGTAGTCGCTGCACTGCGAATAGTCGGCGTACTCTCGGCATTGCCCGCCACGCGGGGCCGTCGCCGAATCGGTAACGGCGAAGCGCACTTTGTTGTAGGCGCCCGGCGACCGCCGCGCCCAGAACGTGATGCCGGCGTAGCGAGAAAGGTCGTACGCCTTCTGGTTGAAGAGCTCGAAGCCGATACCCGCGCCCCAGTCACTGAAGCCGCCGCCATGGCTGCGAGCGGCAAAGTGGCTACCGGCGCGGGGCGGATCCAATTCCGCCATCGAGAACACTTCGGCGTACGGGTCGGGAATTTGCGTGCCGTCGGTCTTGTCGTTGAAGGAAAACCACACGCCGCCACGCTTCTCGGTGGTCTCGATCGTGCCGTCACCGTCTTCCATCTGATCGATGACCTCGAGGTCGGCCCCGTGGGCGCACGTCCCGAGCGTCTGCACGCCGGTTCGCGATACGTCCGTTCCGCCACCGAGGCGATGACTGTCGTCGCTGCAGCCCAGCGTGAGCAGCACCGAGAGTGCCGTAGCCCCCGTCAGGGAAGCTTCAAGGTTCAGCGGCCAACCGGCGAAGTGAATCGACATGGGCACTCTCGGGATGTTGGGCGATGATGCGGCGAGCCAGCTCGGCGGCGGCGGGTCTTTCGCCTCGATTCAACAGCACGCGAATGCGCAGCAGCGCCGCTTCTTGCGACAGAATCGAGCTGGGGCGACTGGCGGCGTAGGCGTCGAGCAGGTCGCTGGCGCGATTGGTGTCGCCAGCGGCAAGCGCGGCGCGCGCCTGGTCCAAGGCGCGAATTTCGGTGGCCAAAGACAGATTGGCCGCCGTTCGCGCCGAGGCGGGTTGGCTGGGCTCGGCCACGAACGCAGGCTGCGCAGGCGTGGCCAACGGAGCCGGAGCTTC
>JBEQSW010000121.1:0-53101 GCA_040348565.1 Myxococcales bacterium
GGCCTCGGGCTGGCCGTGGCCTACGGCGTCGTGCGCCAGCACCGCGGCCTGTTGCATTGTTACAGCGAGCCGGGCATCGGCACCGTGTTCAAGATCTACTTGCCGGTGTACGTGCGGGCGGTGGCCGACATCAGCAATCGGGTCGAAGGCGCCGCGCCGCGCGGCTACGAAAAGATCCTGCTCGGTGAGGACGATCCGGCCGTGCGCGGTGCGACGGTGCGCGTGCTCGAGTCGGCGGGCTACTCGGTCGTGGCCGTCGAGAACGGGGCCGAAGCGTGCAGCGCGGCGGCGCGTGCTCGCTTCGATCTAGTGCTGCTCGACGTGATCATGCCCGAGATGAGCTGCCGGGACGCGCTCCGCGGCTTGCGCGCCGAGCTACCGAACGCGCGCTACATCCTCTCCAGCGGTTACACCGCGGAGGTCAAGATGGACGACCTGCTGAAGGACGGCACCATCTTGCTGGAAAAGCCCTACGATCCGGGCCAGCTCCTGCGTCTCGTCCGGCAAGTGCTCGATACTCAGCCGCCCGCTCACGCCTAGGACTGCCGCATGCGCAAATCCGGCATTCTTCGACGCTCGGAGGATTGGCGTCCGGTTGCCACCGTCGCGGCCTGGTTCGCGTTGGTGATAGCGGAGTGGATCTGGACGCCGCGGCGGCTCTCGATCTTGCTGCCGCTCGTGGCGCTCACCTGCGTGATTGCGTTTCTGGGCGCGGTGGCGACTCACAACACCATGCACGTGCCGGTGTTCAGAGCCAAGAAGCTGAACCGGTTGTTTCAGGTCGCGCTCACGTTGGTGTACGGGCACCCCGTGAGCTCGTTCGTGCCTGGGCACAACTTGAGCCACCACGACTACATCGAGTCGCCGCGCGACGTGATGCGCACCACCAAGGCGCGCTTTCGCTGGCACCTGCTCAATTTGCTATTTTTCATGCAAATCGTCGGGCGCGACGTGATGCGCGCCGAAATTAGCTACATTCGGGCCGCCTGGCGCTTCGATCGCCCGTGGGTCAGGCAGCTGATCTTGGAGGCTAGCATCTGGTTGTCGGGCTCGGCCGTGTTGTTGCTGATCGACTGGCGCAAATTCGCGATGTTCATCGTGCTGCCCAATCTCTACGCCTCGTGGGGCATTCTGGCGATGAACATGCTGCAGCACGACGGCGCCGACATCGACAGCCAGTACAACCACTCCCGCAACTTCGTGGGGAAGTGGATCAACTGGCTGACTTTCAACAATGGCTTTCACACCGTTCATCATCACGACTCCACCATCCACTGGAGTGACCTGCCCAAGATGCACGCCATCTTGATCGCGCCGCACGTTCATCCGGCCCTAGTGCAGTCCTCGCTCGTCAAGTACGTGTTCCAAACCTACGTCTGGCCCGGAAAGCGGGTGCGTTTCGACGGCGCTCCGCTGCCGCCCGTGGACCCGGGGAAGGACGAGGATTGGATCGCCGATGCGTTCGTGACCGCGGCCTACGGTCCGATGAGCCACCGGGGTGGAGGACCGCTCAGTCAACGTGGGGCCGGCCCGTTGAGCCAACGGTTGTCATGAACGCGCCGCTCGCTCAGCGCCTCCAGGAATTCTACGAGACCTTCCCGGTCGAGCGCGAAAGAGCGCTCGAGCGCCTGGAAGACATTTTCGCGGTCGACGTGCACTTCCGTGACCCTTTCCGCGACACGCATGGCATCGAGCCGCTGCGTGAGCTTTTCGTGAGAATGTTCCGCCAATACCGCCAGGTCGAGTTCACGGGCTTCGCCCGTGACGGAGACGACGCTCGCTTCGTGCTCACCTACGACATGCACCTGCGCATGGCGGTGGGGCCAACGTTCGTCACCCGCATGGCCAGTGTCGTGCGCGGGCGGGACGGGCGAGTCGTGGACTTGGTCGACTACTACGATTTTCCCTCGGCGCTCACGTCGCCGCTGCCGCTATTGGGCACGCTCTACCGCAAAGCCGTCAACTTGCTCTTTCTGTGATGAACTCGCACAGGCTCTACGAGCGACCAAGCCTTCTGCGCAGCAGCGACGGGTTCTTTCACCCGACGAGCGAAGCCGAGCTCGGGCAGCTCGTAAGGGCAGCCAGGTCGGCGGGGGCAAAGCTGCGCGTCCGTGGCTCGGCGCATTCGGTGGCGGGAGCCATTTACACCGACGGCGGGCAGCCCGGGCGGCGCCCCCGGCGCGACTTCGACGTCATGCTCGACCGCTACATCGGCGTGACGTTCGACGACGCTCGCCGGCGAGTCACGGTGCAGGCCGGCTGCCACTTGGGGCACGACCCACGCCATCCCACTCGCACCTCCACCTGGGAAAATTCGCTGCTTTCGCAGCTGGAGCGACGCGGCTGGGCGCTCCCGGATTTGGGCGGCGTGTCGCACCAAACCGTTTCCGGTTTCTTGATGACCGGGTCGTGCGGCGGCACCGTGATGCACGCCATCGAGGACGCCGTGGTCGGCTGGCGGCTCGTCGACGGGACCGGCGCCGTCCATGCCTTCGAGCGCGACGGACCTGATGCGCGCTTCGACGCCGTCGGTTGCTCGCTGGGGCTGCTGGGCATCGTCTCGACCGTCACGCTGCAGTGCGTTCCGCGCTACGACATCGTAGGCCGGGAAGACATCACCGCCGAAACCGACACCGCGTACCGGCTCTTCGCCGACGGCGAAGCGGGCTTGGAAGGCTTTCTTCGACGTACCGAATACGCGCGGTTGATGTGGTGGCCGCAGGAGGGCGTGCGGCGAGTCGTCACTTGGCAGGCGCGGCGCATGCGTGAGACCGACTACAACGAGCTTACGGGGGCGCGCGGGGCGCTGCGGCCCAAAGCGTACTCGGCGCTCGGCGACGGCATTCCCGACCCCCGGCTCTCACGGGTCGCGAGCTTGGCCGCACAGGCCGCGGGCGGGCTCTTCTACGATAGCCTTGCCGGCAGCGCGCGTCGCTTCGAGCCGCTGGCGCGAGCGTCCATTTCGGCCCGAGTCATGGGCGGTCGCGTGCGCCAAAAGTTCGCCACGCGCGTACTGCCCTCCATTTTGCGCCAGTTTACCCAACCCAGCGTCATCCCCCAGCGCTTCTGGGACAGCTGGTGCCACGGCCTACCGATGGACAACCAAATGTCCGACGCGAGCCTGCCCACCGAGTTCACCGAGATTTGGGTTCCGCTCGAGCGAGCCGGCGAGGTGATGCGTGCGCTCCGCGGCCACTACGATCGCGCGGGCCATGATGCTACCGGGTCGTTCATTTGCGAGGTGTACGCCGCTCGCCGGACTCGGACCTGGATGCATCCCGCCTACGAGCGCGATTCACTGCGCATCGATCTGTTCTGGTTTGCGCGCAACCACGGCGAGCCCCGGGACTGGTTCGTGCAATTTTGGCGGCTGCTACAGCCCTTCGGCTACCGTCTGCATTGGGGCAAATACCTGCCCGTCGAGCCCGAGCTGGGGGCCGTTCATCTGCGCCGGCACACGCCCCGTTGGGACGATTTTCTGGCCCTTCGTCGGCAGCTGGATCCGGACGGCGTATTCCTGACCAGCTACTGGCAGGCTGCGTTGGGGCTCGAGCCATGACCGCTTGGCGCGCTGGTTTTGGCGTGGGTTCCATCACCGCCTTCGAGCCCGGGCTGTGCATGTTCGGCTGGGGGCACCCGCGCAACGTGTGCGAAGGCGTGGAAATGCCTTTATACGCCCGCGCGCTGGTGCTCGAAGAAGCGTCGACGGGGCGACGCATTGCTTACGTGGTCTGTGACCTCGGCATGATTTCCGAATCGATCCGGCAGGAGGTTTCGCGTCGACTCTGCACGGCCGAAAATCTGCTGACGGATCACGACCTCATGATCACCGCGACCCACACCCACTCGGGTCCGGGCGGTTTCTCGACCTACCTGTTCTACGCGATCTCGATCCCAGGGGTGTCCCAACGCGTGCACGACGAAATCGTGGACGGCATCGTCGCGGCGGTCCTAGCCGCTCTTCGAGCGCTACGGCCAGCCCGAGCCTGGCTGCACGCGGGCTGGATCCCGGCGTCCGAGCCGGTGGCGTTCAACCGCTCTCCCGCTGCTTACAACCGCAACGAGGACGCCACACCCGTCACCTGGGAGAGACGCGACGAGGCCGTCGACCGCACCATGACTCTGCTGCGCGTCGAGGACGAGCACGGCGTGCCCATGGGCATGCTGTCGTGGTTCCCGGTGCACGGTACCTCGTTGCATTGGGAGCAGGGCGAGCTGCACGGCGACAACAAGGGCCACGCCGCCCAGGTGTGCGAAGCCTGGGGGCGCGAGCAGGGCTACCCGGGCTTCGTGGCGCTGTTTGCTCAGGAGTCGGCCGGCGACGTCTCCCCCAACTACCGCTGGAGCGACGCTCGCCGTCTGATGATCGGTCGCTACGACGACGACCACGACAGCACGCGCTTCAACGGAGACGTGCAGGCCCGCCATGCCCGCGCCCTGTTCGCTCTCGCGCGCAGCGAGGGGAGCGAGCTCGCGGGGCCGCTCGAGGCCGGCATCCGTTACCGCGACTTCTTCGATCGCCCCGCGGACTCGCGCTTCACGCGCGTGAGCGACGCCCGCACCGCGCCCCCGCGTCTGGGCATCGCCTTTTCGGTCGGCACGCTGGAAGGGCAAGGGCCGTTCTTCGCTTTGCGCTCGATTTTCCCGCTTTTTTCCCGCCTCCAAGCCTGGAACATGCAACGCGAAGCCGCCGACTCGTGGCGGAAGCCGCACGGGCCCAAATTTCCCTTCTGGGACTTTGGCCGCGGTCGCAACAACAAGATCCTGGGCAAGCTACCGCAGGTAAATCCGGCGCTGTTCCTGTTCGGCACCGATCGCTACGTCGGCTACTACCGGAAAGCCGTGCTCAAGCCCGCCGCGAGTGAGGTGAGCTGGGTGCCGCGCTACTTGCCGATCCAGCAGCTGCGCATCGGCCAGCTGCTGATCGCCGGCATGCCCAACGAGCCGACCACCGTGTCCGGCCGCCGGTTGCGCGGCGCCCTGGACAGCGCCTGGGCCGGCCAAGGCGTGGAACGGATCGTGATCGGTGCCTACTCCAACGCCTATTGTGGCTACCTGACGACACCCGAGGAGTACCAAGAGCAAGCCTACGAGGGCGCGTCGACGCTGTATGGACAGTGGTCGCTGCCGGTATTTTGCACCGAGCACGTGGAGCTCACCCGCGCCATGCTGAGCGGAGAGGGACGCTCCAGCCTCGGCGAGCCGCCCCCGAGAATTCCGTTCGACTGGTGCCTAGCCGCCGAGGTTCGTCCGGGCGCGCGCGTCTCGGAGCAACCCGCTCGCTGAGCGACGGGCGCGCGAGTGGCACGGGGCGGTCACAGGCCAAGCGCCGTGCGCAGTCGCGCTTCACCGGAGCGACTGATGGGCACGTGACGGCCGTCGTGGAGGACTGCCATTTTGCTGCCGTTGCCCCAGGGCTCGATGCGCGCAACGCGGCTGACGTTGAGCAGGTAGGAGCGGTGCACGCGCACGAACTGCTGCGGATCTAGGCTTTTTTCCAGGCTTTGCAGCGTCTGTTGGGTCAATGACGAGCGCGAGTCGTGGAAGACCTCGACGTAGTCGTCCTGGCCACGCACGAAGTCGATGGCGGGCACGGAGACCAGCAAAATTTCCGCTCCGTCGCGGATCACCAAGCGCTCGAGGTAGCTGCCGGCTTTGCGCGCGGCTTGCGCCAGCTCCGGCGCGGCGAGCCGGCGCAGCTCGCCCAGGCGCTTCTCCGCGCGCGTGAGCGCCTGCGCCAGCCGCTCCGCCGAGAACGGCTTGAGCAGGTAGTCGACGGCGTGTACTTCGAAGGCGCGCACGGCGTACTCGTCGAAGGCGGTGGTGAAGATGACGGCAATTTCCGGAGCCAGCAGGCCCAGCACCTCGAAGCCGTCCAGCTTCGGCATCTGCACGTCGAGCAACAGCAGGTCGGGCTGGTGCTCCTTCGCCAGCTGTAGCGCTTCCAGCCCATTTTTGGCTTCGGCCACGACGCGCCAGCTGGGATGCGCGCGCAGGTATTCGGCCAGCAGGCGCCGCGCGGGCTCTTCGTCGTCGACGACGAGGACGCGACGGGGCGCTTGGGGGTCGCTCATGGCGCCTCCGCGTCTTGCGGCGGGCTGGGCGCCGCCAGCTCGTGCGAGGCGCTCGCCGGTAGATTCAGCACCACCGCGAAGCGGTCACGCTCTCGCTCGACGCGTAGGGTGGCGTCGTTGCCGTATTGGCCGAAAAGACGCGCCCGCACGTTGGCCAGGCCCAGGCCGCCGTCGCGGCGTCGCGGGGCCGGTGCGAATTCGTTTTCGAGCTCGATGCTCAGGCGTCCGGCGTGGCAGCCGGCTCGCAGCCGGAGCGGCCGAGGCTCGTCCAGCCGCGCAATGCCGTGGGTGATGGCATTTTCTACGAGCGGCTGGAGCAGGAGCGAGGGAATCTGGCAATTTTCGGCTGCCTCTTCCATGGACACCTCGATGCGCAGGCGCGCACCCAAGCGTAGCGCTTCCACTGCCAGGTAGCGCTCGCAAAGCGACCACTCGTCGCGCAAGGTCACCAGGGCGTGCTCTTGAGCGCCCAGGGTGCGCCGCAGGTATTGCGCCAGCAGCAAGCACGCCTCTCGCGCCTTGACCGTGTCGTAGCCGATCAACGCGCTCACGGTGTTGAGGCTGTTGAACAGGAAGTGCGGATGGACCTGCGCGCGCAACGCGCTGAGCTCGGCTCGCTGAGCAGCGAGCGCCAGCACGGCTTCCCGCTCGCCGGCGGTGCGCCGCTGTTCGAGCTCCGCCAGAACGTAGTGGAACGTGGCGACCAATAGGTAAAACAGCAGGCCTACGCCGATCAGCGCGCCCTCGGCCGCGTCCACGTCGGCGGGCAGCCGCTGCCAAGCCGGTAGCAGCGCCAACAGCTCCGAAAGCAGCTTCGAACAGGCCAAAAATGCGAGGCTCCACAGCGCCGCGGTGGCGGCGTGAATCGACACGACTTGCCAGATTTTTGCAGGGAGCAGCGGCAGCGCTCGGCACAGGTACCAGACCGAGAGCGTGCCCAACGCGAAGGCCACCGTGCAGAGCGCGCTCAACGCCAACGCGCCGAGCGGACTGTGCGAATGGATCAGCACCCACGGCACGACCGACAGACCAGCCCAAAACAGCAGGTAGGCCGAAAGCGAGCGCGGTTGGGCGAGGAGAGGATGCACGGATTCTCGGTGTTGGGCTCAGTTGTGGATGCTGATGCCGCCCAGCGTGACCGAACCGACCACGCGCAGGACCGGCGCGCTGCCCGAGCCCTGGGTGGAGCGAGTCGAATCGTCGGCGCCACCGAGCAACGGGGTCACGTCGCACCGGACCTGCCAGGTGTCGGGCACGCGAATGTCGACGCCCCCCATCACGATGTGCACGTCGAGCAGGGCGCCTTCGGGAGCCAGGCGCGCGTATCGGAGGTCGATCTCGACGCCACCAGCGGTGACGCCGAGCTCTCCCCCCTTCCAGTCCTGCGACAGGATCTTGAATTCCGCGCCCGCAAAGGTGATCTGCTTCTGCAAGCGATCGTCCTCGGATCGGAGCCCACCGTGCTTGTCTTCGTCACCGAAGTCGTCATCCAAGCCAGCGTCTCCGCCGGACAGCGGATCGAGCTCTGGATCCGGAGGCGGGGGTGGGGGCGGCTCGCGCCAGCTCGACCCGCGCGTTCTGCGAAACAGGAACGCGACTCCGAGCAGGACCAACAGCCCCGGCCACAGGCGCGCCGCCGGAAAGGCCAAAAAGCCCAGGTTGCTGGCGAGGAAGAAAGCACCCGCCGCCACGAAGGCGAGCGCGAACAGCGCCGCCACGAAGCCGCGCGCCCGCAGCAGGCTCGAGACGCCGGCGAACACCAGCAGCAGCGGCCAGAAGTCGAGCAGGCGCACGTGAGGAGAGAGCAGACCGAACTCGCGCGCGAGCAGGACCCCGCCCGCTGAGACCAGGACCAGACCCGGCCACAAGCCGGGCCAATGGTGGTGATTCTTTCTCATTGCTCGCTCTCCTATCGTACCGAAAGGCCACCGGCTACGACCATTCCTGCAATGCGCAGGCGCGGACGTGGGGTCGCGGACCGTGCCTCGCGCCGCTGCTCGCCCACGCCACTACAAATGGCATCGAGGTCGCAATAGACGTCCCAATCTGGCGGGACCAAGACATCGATGCCGCTGCCCGCGGACTGGATGTGAAGCGTCGCCCCCTCGGGGCCGAGAGCCGCTTCCCGGAGGTCGACCGTCACCCCCGACAAGACGGCCGTCACCCGCCCGCTGCGAAACTCTTGGGAGCAGACCCGGATCCAGAGGCCCGAGAAAGCCGCGCCCCGCTCGAAACCGTCTTCCACGGTGGCGACCCGCTCCGGCTCTTCTTCGTGGTCGCTGTCGTCACGTTCGTCGCACCAGCCACTATCCAGGATTGCTTTCGTTTGCATGCTGTCCTCCAGTGAAGGGCCCGAATCGACCCGCTTCGTTGGAGCTGAAAGTAGGGGACGGAAGCCCCCCGCGCCCGCGTCGATCGGCGAACGCCCGGGAGCTACCGGCGAACGCCGGGCTGCGCTCGGCGAGCTACCAGCGGCTACACTGGGGGCACCATGTACCCTCTTGCTCGTCGATTCGTCTTCGCGGGCGTTGCGCTCGCCCTCGCCACGGCCTGCTCGAAACCCCAGCCACCGACGTTGACCCCGCGCTCGGCCCAGGTGAGCGCCATCAAGCCGGACAGCGTCGAGCTGTCTTTGGTGCTGGCCGCCCACAATCCAAACTCGTTTCCGATCATGGTCAACGCCGTGAGCGGTAGCTTCGAGCTGCAGGACGGCACTGCGCTTGGCAGGGCACAGAGCACGGACTCGTTCACGATTCCGAGCAAGGGAGATCTGGACCTTCCGGCGAAGCTCGACGTGCGCTTCAGCAGCCTGGCGGCGCTGACTCCCTACGCTCTCGCGGCCAAACCCGTGCCCTATCGGCTCCGGGGCAGCGCGCGCATCGGCGGCGACGACCTGAACGTGGAGGTACCGTTCGCCATCGACGGTCTGCTCACGCCCGAGCAGGTGATGGCCGCCGGTTTGCGCGGGGCCGCCAACCTGCTGGCGCCACGCTCGCCCTGAGCGCGCGGAAGCGTTCGGGCATCGCGGCGGAGGCCGCGGCCGGAGCGGCAAAGATTCTTTTCCGGGCGCAGGTTTCGCCCTCCGTGCAACAATCCGTCCCGTGCCTTCGTGGGACAGCTTGCGTGCCGGCGCCGTCGTGGCGGAGCGATATCAGGTCATCAAACCGCTGGCGCGCGGTGGGTTCGGCGCGGTTTACGTTGCCGAGCAGCTGGCCACCGAACGACGGGTGGCGCTCAAGGTGCTGTGGCCCCACGTGCTGGAGAACAAACGCGCACGTGAACAGTTCACGCTCGAAGCGAGGGTAGCCAGCCGCATCAAGAGCGAAAACGTGGTGCAGGTGCTGGACGCGGGCGTGGACACGCTGAACGACGTGACCTACCTGGTGATGGAATTGCTGGAGGGCCGAGACCTCGCCACGTTGGTGAGCGAGTCGGGGCCACCGCCGCCCAGCGCCGCGCTCGAGTATCTGCGGCAGACGGCGATGGGCCTGGACAAAGCGCACCGGCACGTCGACCGCGACGGGCGTCCGGCTCCGATCATTCATCGCGACTTGAAGCCGGACAACCTGTTCCTGACCGCGCGCGAAGACGGCTCTCCGCTGCTCAAAATCCTGGATTTTGGCATCGCGAAAGTGCTCTCGCAGTCCACCCAAATGAGCGGCGACGTCAAAGGCACGCCGCTCTACATGGCCTACGAGCAAGCGGCGCGCGGCGCCATCGGGCCTACCACCGATATTTGGGCTTTCGGTTTGATCGCGTTTTTCCTGTTGAGCGGCAAGAGCTACTGGAAGAGCGGAAATTCGGAAGACGGCACGATGACGCAGCTGTTCGCCGAGGTATTGAGTCTGCCGCTGACCCCGCCTTCGATGCGAGGCCGCGAGCTGCACGCGCCGCTCAGCCTGCCTCCCGCGTTCGACGCCTGGTTCGCGCGCTGTGTGCATCGCGACCCGGCTCAGCGCTTCCAGAGCATCGCCGAAACCATGCGCGCGCTGCTGGAAACCGGTGTCGGGAACGTGCCCGCGCCATCGGCGGCTTCGTTCGCTTTCGTCCCCGCGGTGACCGCGGTCGAAACGGGTGTGAACGGCCGCCACGCCGCGCCGGACGCGGTCACTCTGCACGAGGCGCGAACCCCTGCTGCCCTGCACTTCACGCTGCCCGAAGCCCAGCTCGCTCAAGAGAGCGCGCCCAAGCCGCCGGTGCCGCGGCGTCGCACGCCGCTCGGGTTGGCGTTGCTGGGCGCCGCTACCATCGTAGGCTTGGCCGTCTGGCTCGGCTCGAACCGCGCCGCCCGGGACAATCAGGTGTCGGGCGTTCCGGAGATGGCTCGGGCCGCATCGGCCTTGGTTCGTCCGTCGGACTCGACCCCTGCTCCGCCGTTGCCCGCCGCGGACGTGGCGCCGAGCGCGACCGCCGGCACTACCGCGAGCGCGGCCAGCGCGGCGGGCCTCCGAAACCCGGTGCCGCCGCCGGCTGCGCGCGCCCCGCTACCCGCCGCTAGGCCTGCCGCCCCAGCGCGCCGCCCGGCCAAAAAGGATGACGACGTTTACGGCGACCGCTGAGCCATGATTCTATCCAAAGCTCGTGAAACCGACGCTCCTGGTTCCCGGACTTTTCGCGCTGCTAGCCACCGCCCTACCGGCTTACGCCGAAGATCCTGCCGGCGCCGAAGCGCTCTTCCGTGAAGGGCGCGCCCTGTTCGCCGACGGGCAGGTGGAAGCGGCTTGCCAGAAGTTCAAGGCGAGCCAGGCCCTCGAGGCGTCACCGGGCACGCTCTTGAATTTGGCCGCTTGCCACGCGGCCGCAGGCAAAACCGCGACCGCTTGGGCCGAGTTCGTGGCGGCGGGGCGGCTGGCGCATTCGGAGCGCAAAGACCGGCAAGAGGCCGAGGCAAAACGTCGTGCCGCCGAGCTCGAGGCCACCCTGAGCTATTTGACGGTGCGGGTGGCTGCACCCGTACCGGGGCTCGAGGTGCGTCGCGCAGGTGAATTGCTGGAGCCGTCCATCTACGGCATGCGCGTCCCCGTGGATCCGGGCGTGCAGACCATCGAGGCCAGCGCGCCGGGCTACCAGATGCGGCACCTCGAAGTGCGGGTTCCGGCCAGCAAAGGCGACGAGGTCGTCGACGTGCCGAAGCTTGAGCCGAGCGCCGCGACCGCGACGTCGGCCGTGCCGCCACCAAGCGCGGGCTCGGTGGGCTCGGGCACCGGCCACACGAGGCTGGCTCCGGGGCAGCCTCCCGTCGCCGCGCCTCACAGCAGTCGAACCCTGCCGATCGTGGTCGGCGGCATTGGCGGAGCTCTGCTGTTGACCGGAGCCGTGGCCGGGGCTCTCGCTCTGCGCTCGAACTCCGCCGCCAAAGAACTGTGTCCCGAACCGAGCCATTGCAATGATTCCAAGGCTCGTTCACTCGCAGATCGCCGCAATACCGAAGCCCTGATCGCCGACGTCGGCGTGGGTGTGGGGTTGGCGGGCTTGGGGCTGGCAACGGTGCTGCTCCTCACGTCCAAGTCGGATGAAACGGGTCAGCCGGCGGCGCACCGCGTGTTTCCTGTCGTCGCTCCAGGCCACGCATCACTCAATTGGGTGGAGCGATTTTGATGCGTTTGCGCAAGAAGCTCGTTTGGCTGGGAAGCTGCGCCGTGCTCGCTGCCTGCGCTAAGCTCGGCGGCTTCGAGGACTTTAGCCCCGACAACTCGGCGGGCGGCGAAGACAGCACCGCCGGCGGCACCGATAGCGTGGCGGGCCGGGCCGGAGCGGGGACGACCGTGGGCAAGGCAGGCTCGAGCACGAGCAGCGGCACCGGGGGAAGCTCGGCGGGCGCGCCGCCGAGCGCGGTCGAAGGCGGGGCTGGGGGCTCACCGGGCCTCGGAGGCCAAGCCGGCGACGGTTCACCCCCAACGAGCGCCGGAGCTCCATCGTTGTTGGACGACTGCGTCTTGCTGATGCATTTCGAAGAAGCAAGCTGGTCGATGAAGCCGGGCGAGGTGAAAGACAGCTCCGGCTCGGGCAACCACGGAACCGCCACCGCCAGCGCCATCACGACCTCGGCGCTCGCTCAGGGTAAATTCGGGCGCGCGGCAAAGCTGGACGGTTCCGGCGGCATCGTCGTTCCCGACGCGGCGTCGCTACACGCCGGAGCCGCGTTGACCGTCGCCGCCTGGATCTATCCGACGACCATCACCAGCAACGGCCCTGGCATCGTGAGCAAGCGGCGCGGCTTTGGCTCCGATACGGCGTTTGCGTTGTTTCTGTACGACTCGCCGGTCACGTTCTTTGCCGACGTTCAGGGCGAAGACGACCGCTTCCATAGCGTTGCCGTTTTTTTGCCCAACGTGTGGCACCACGTCGCGCTCGTCTACGACGGCAGCCTCGCTCAAAACAGCCGCTCGCGCCTGTATGTGGACGGTCAGCTCGACACCATCGGCGTCGAGCACGCCGCCGAGCTCGAGCCGTACACCTCCGAGCTCTCGATCGGTGATCTTCCCGGGGGCGGCGAACGCTTCATCGGCCTGATTGACGAAGTCGCGGTCTGGACTCGCGCGCTCGGCCCGGCCGAGATCCAAGACGTTTACGCGGCACCTGCCGCGCTTTGAACGGCGCCGACAACGCTGCTGCTCGACGAGAGCAAGCTCACGAACGTCGGGTGCTTCCGAGGTCGCGCGCGCATTTCGTGCGTCGGCTCAGGGCAAATTTTGCGCTGCTGGCCGGTCTTGAACCTGCTTATCCAACTCCGGTGGGTTTGACGCCAGCGGTACGGCTCTTGCTGTGGGCGGGTCGTGGCGTCATCGATTTCGGGCAAGATTACCGTGGCAGAGCTGATCGTGGAGCAGCTGATACGGCTCGGCGTGCGCCACGTTTTCGGAGTGGGCGGCGCGAACATCGAAGACATGTTCGCTGCGGTTCAGCGGCGGCGCCCGGCCATTCAGGTCGTGCTGGGCAAACACGAGCACGCCGCCGGCACCGCCGCGGATGCCTACGCGCGGTTGACGGGTGGGCTGGGCGCCGTTCTGGTGACCTCCGGAGGCGGGGCCATGAACCTGGTGCACGCCAGCGCCGAAGCGCGCGCTTCGCGGGTGCCGCTTCTGGCGATCGTGGGTGAGCCACCCAGTGAGCTGCAAGGTCGCGGCGCGTTCCAAGACACCAGCGGGCGAGGAGACGCGCTAGACGCTGCCCGCGTCTTCGCTGCGGCGGCGGCTTGGTGCGCGCGCGTCGAGCACGCCGAAGACGTGCCACGGTTGTTGGCAGAGGCGCTCGAGGCGGCGCTGGGTACGCAGCCCGGGCCCGCGGTGCTGCTGATCGCGAAGGATCGGCAACGAGCCGAGCTGTCGAGCGCTGGGCCTCGTGAGATTTCAGCCAAGCGCTGGTCGCTGCCCGACCCCTCGTCCTTGCGCCGGGCCGCGGAGCAATTGTCCTCGGGCCCAGTCGTGATCATCGCCGGCGACGACGTGGCCCGGGTCGGCGCGCAGAGCGAGCTTGCGGCGCTGGCGAGCGACTTGGACGCACAGGTGGCGGTGACGCCCGAGGGGCGCGACGCCTTCGACAATTACTCTCCGCGGTTTCTCGGTCCCAGCGGCGCGATGGGTGAGGCGAGGGTGGCCCGAGCTCTGGAGCTGGCGCACACCTGCTTGCTCGTCGGAACACGCCTGCCGCTGCTGGCGCGGCAGGGGCTCGAGGGGCTGTTGTCCGAGAAGACGGTTATATCCGTCGGGCGGGAGCGCCCGTTCGCGCCTGCGTCTTCGGAACTCCACCTGGCGGGGGAGCTGCCAGGGCTGCTACGCGCGTTGAGAGCCCAATGCTCCCCGTCTCCGTTGTTCGCGAATGCAACCCCAGAGCGAGCTTCCGTGCCCGCTCACGCTGCGGCACCCAACCGCGCTCTGACCTTGGACTCCGCGCTGGCCGTGATCGAACGAGCCGTGGCCGGCTCGACCTACTCGTCCGTCATCGTCGATGCCGGCAACACTGGCGCCGCGGCCGTGCACGGGCTGCGGGTACCGTTGGGGTGTCGTTGGCTGCTGGCGATGGGCATGGCGGGCATGGGCTACAGCTTCGGAGCGGCGGTCGGGGCCGTGTTCGCGACCGGCAAGCGCTGTCTGGTGTTGGCGGGAGACGGCGCGTTTCTGATGAATGGCCTGGACGTGCACACGGCGGTCGAGCACCGGCTGCCCATCACCTACGTGATCTTCAACAATCGGGCCCACGGCATGTGCCTCGTTCGCGAGCGCCTGCTTCTAGGCGAAAACGCGGGCTACAACGGGTTTCAACCGTCGCACCTGGGGCAGGGCATGGGCGCAATGCTGCCGCAGCTATGGGCATGTGACTGCCATGCCACCGACGCCCTCGAGCAGGCGCTGGCGCGGGCCGCCACTAGCGCTGGCCCGTCGTTGATCTCGCTCGAGCTCGACGATGTCGAGATCCCACCCTTTGCCGCCTTTCGCAAGATCGACGGCGTTACCACCGTGAGCCGTTGAGATGAAGATCCCCACGCTGGAGCCTGCGGCCCTTTCCGACATTCCAGGCTTGGTTCGCTGTGAAGACCTGGATCGGGAGCAGCTGGCCGAGCGCATCACCGAGCTGACTCATACCGTCTACCCGCACGAGCAAGTCTACGGGCCCTACTGCACCATCCACGCGCACATCGATTGTCCTCCGGAAAAGGTGTTTGCCTACATGGCCAACCCACTCAGCCTGATCGAATGGACGTACAGCGTGCGCGAGCTCGTGCCGACGCCGACGCCGGGCCTGTACGTCGGCGTCGACGCGGGGCGTACTCCCATCTACTGCAAGACCGTCGCGCAGCCGGCTGCGCTCACGGTCGACTACCATTGCGCCTGGGATCAGGGAAACGAGCTTTGGATGGTGTATTTGAACCGGATCGTCCCTGCCGAAACGGTGCTCAAACGCCCGGGCTCGGTGGTGATTTGGACCAACTGCCGGCACCCCTATTACGCCAAAAACCCGTTCCCGGAGCTGAGCCCGCCCGAGCGCGCGTGGGTCGGCGATTGGTGGCCGCTCTTCTACGGCGGGCACAGCATCGAGCTTGGCAACTTGAAGGCAATCTTGGAACATCGCCATCGCCACGGGCTGCCCTTGGGACCGCGCGTTGTTGGGGGAGCCTCCGGTGGCTGAGGCAAGCCTCGGTTTGTTGGGCGTTGCGAGCTACCTGCCAGAACAAGTCGTCACCAACGATTTCTTCGCGCCGGGCGCCGCCGAGCGCCGTGGCATGTTCACGGCTCCCACGACACGCCGTCACGTGCGCCGCGATGAAAGCGCGGCGGAGATGATCGCCGCGGCGTCTACTGCGCTGTGTCAGAAACTTGCCCTCGATCCGGCGCGCGACGTGGACATTTTGCTCACCAACGTGGCCGTGCCCGATCAAGCTTTCACGGGCAGCGGCGCCGAAGTCGCGCAGCGCCTCGGTTGCCGGCCGCGCTGGATCATCGATCTGCACAACACGGGCTGTGTGGCCTTCATCTACATGATGGATCTGGCTCGTGCGCTCTTGGCGACGCACCGGGCACGCGGGGCGCTGCTTTGTACCGTGCAGAACGCGGCCGGACGCATCTTCTCGAATCCCGAGGTGCGCAAAAAATCCCAAGCACCGGTGCCGGGCGACGGCTGCGGCGTGGGCTACGTCGCGCTCGGCCGGGGCTCGCCGCTGCTCTCGCTCGTGCAGCATTGTGAGCCTGAATTCGCCCGCGACATGCAGGCCAGCGCCGACGACGGGCGCCGTTATTGGGAACCGGGCCCAAGCCCGTTGAGCATCCGATTCACCGAAGCCAGGGTCGCTTCCATCATCGAGCGCGGAAACAGCATCGTGCCGCGTGTCGTTCGCGAAGCGTGTGAGCAGGCGAGCGTGAGCGTGCGCGACATCGACTTATTGGTCACCAATCAGCCCAACCCCATCTTCCTGCGCAACTGGCGGGAAGCGCTCGAGCTACCCCGCGAGCGGCACCACGACACCTTCGACAAATACGGTAACCTCTTCGGTGCCGGTATCCCCATCAACCTCGAAGACGCTCTGTTGCAACAACGGCTTCGCCCCGGCGGGCTCCTCGCCTTGGCCGGCTTTTCTCACGCCGGTGACTACGCTGCCGCCGCGATTCTGCGCTTTGCGGCCGCGTGAGGGCGTGGGCTCAGAACGCCGCGAACAACGCGCCCGCAAAGCGTGACGATTGCGAATGCGGACTGAGCGTCGAGCTGACGCGCAGCGCCGGCGCCTGCGGGGCGCGCCTGAAGCCCGCGGAAACGCTGACCGCGTGCGTCGAGCTCGAAGCCGCCGTGAGCGGCCAAATCGCGCTGTCTTGAGCGCCGACGTGGAACGTGGGCGCGACGTAGCGCACGAAAGCCAAGCTGTTCAGCGACAATTCGCCCCCGCGGCGCAACAGCTGCACCTGCATCCCGGTGTGAAACCGACCCAACGTGTACGACAGCCCAAAGTCGCTATCGAGCCGTGGCCGCCCGCCCACCAAACCCCAGGCCCTGCTCGTAACCAGCGGCTGCAACCCCCACACTGGCGGAAACCTCAGCGTGAGCTGTGGTGTGAAGCTCGGATAGAACAAAGGCCCGCGAGCCCCGGCGCCCAACCCGTTCGCCGACCAGGGCACTAGGGGCGTGGGCTGCAATTGGAACGGGTCGGCGGCGATGCTTCGAGCCTGTGTCAGCGCAAGTTGCGCCCCCGCGACCTGCACGAGCTGGCCCGACCCGGCGAGCGGATCTCGTCGTACGAGCGAAGGATCAGCCCGCGCGGCGCCGGTCAGGAGCCCCGCGGCGAGCAGCCAACGGCCCACGCTTTTCACGTGACGATGCTGAAGCAAGGCGCCTCGACTTGTCAACGCAGTGGCCGAGTCGTTCGGGTGCAACCCCTGCCACGGGCCCTCAGCGGCGCCCGCGGCGCGTTCTCCGATCGCGTACCGCTTCACCACAGCGGGCGCTGCCGTCACAGCTCCCGCGCACGAATTGGCTGAAATTGCGCGAGTTTTCGATGGCGTGCGTCTTGCTTGACGCCCGCGCAGTGGAAAAAGCCATGAACCTCGGGGTTCGATCCCGACCGCGGCGGGGGCGCTTCTTCGACGCATGACCAACATGCGCTCCGATGCTTTCGTGTTCTTCGGCGCCACCGGAGACCTCGCCTATAAAAAGATCTTTCCGGCCCTCGCGGCGCTGCTCCGGCGCGGCGAGCTGGAGATGCCGGTGATTGGCGTGGCCAAGCAAGGCTGGAACGTCGAGCAGCTGCGTGACCGAGCCCGGCAGAGTCTGACCGAGCACGGTAGCTTCGACGAAGAGCAATTCCGCCGGCTCAGCGAGCGGCTGCAATACGTCGACGGCGACTACGCCGACATCGGCACGTTCGAACGGTTGCGCAGCGCTCTAGGCGATGCGACCAGACCGCTCCACTACCTTGCCATTCCGCCAAGCCTGTTCGGCGCCGTGGTCTCCAGCTTGAGTCGCTCGGGCTGCGCCGGCAATGCGCGGGTCGTGATTGAAAAGCCGTTCGGTCGCGATCTGGCCTCGGCAAAAGCCTTGAACCAAACCCTGCACGAAGTGTTCGACGAGAGCGCGATCTTTCGCATCGATCACTATTTGGGCAAAGAGGCGGTGCAGAATCTGAAGTTCTTCCGCTTCGCCAACACGTTCTTGGAGCCGATTTGGAGCCGCGCGTTCGTCAACAGCGTTCAGATAACGATGGCGGAAGACTTCGGGGTCAAGGGCAGGGGCACGTTTTACGAAGAGGCCGGCGCGGTTCGCGACGTCATTCAAAATCATCTGCTCCAGGTCGTGAGCTTGTTGGCCATGGAGCCGCCCGCCACCACCTACACCGAGTCGGTGCGGGACGAGCAGGTCAAGGTATTCAGGCAAATACGCCCGCTCGAACCCGGCAGCCTGGTGCGAGGGCAATTCGACGGCTATCGCAAAGAGCCCGGCGTTTCAGCCGGCTCCCAGGTGGAGACGTTCGCGGCCCTGCGCCTCGACATCGATTCGTGGCGTTGGGAAGGCGTTCCGTTCTTCTTGCGCGCGGGCAAATGCCTGCCCGTGACGCAGACGGAAGTGATCGTCAGCTTGAAGCGCCCGCCGCTGGCCAAGCTCGTGCCCGGGACCAGCAACTACGTGAGGCTGCAGCTGACTCCCGACGCTACCATCGCGCTCGGCGTGCAGGTGAAGAAGCCCGGCGAGGCGCTGGAAGGAGAACCGACGGAGCTGGCGTTCTTTCGCCGAGAAGGCGCGGACGAGATGGACGCTTACGAGCGGTTGCTCGGCGATGCGCTCGATGGTGAGCCCACGCTGTTCGCCCGGCAGGATGCAGTCGAAGCGGCGTGGAAGATCGTGGACCCGGTTCTGGGCAATGTCGTTCCGGCGCACGCCTACCAACCGGGCAGCTGGGGGCCTGCCGCCGCCGATGCGCTCACCGCCGATGTCGGGGGTTGGACCGCGGTAGGCGGGCGCGACGACGGACCTTCGCCTCACCGCCTCTAGCGGGATATTCACTAATAATTGTCGACTGTTATCGAATTTCAAAAATAATCGCGGGCGGTGTCGATCTGGGGACCCGTAGTTGGTCGTCGGGTAGAAGGAGACACCGACCAATGAAATTCATAGTTCTCGCGCACGCAAACAAGGACACCGAAGCGGGCGTGCTGCCGAGCCGGGAAGAGTTCGAAAAGATGGGCCAGTTCATGGAGGAGCTCGTCAAGGCGGGCGTGTACGTGGCGGGCGAGGGGCTGCAGCCGTCGTCGAAAGGGGCGCGCATCGCCTTCGGCAAGGACGGTCAGACGACCGTCAAGGACGGACCCTTCACCGAATCGAAGGAGCTCATCGCCGGCTTCTCCATCATCCAGGTGAAGTCGCTCGACGAGGCGATCGCCTGGATGAGTCGGGCGCCGTCGCCCGCGGGCAGCAGCCTCGAGATCCGCCAGCTCTTCTCGGACGACGACTTTGCGCCCGTCGACCCGACTGGCGAGCTCCGTGACGCCGATGCAAAGCTCCGCGAGCAAGCCGATAAACAGCACAACAAGAGCTGACGCCTCCGGGACCAGAGACGGATGGACGAAATACGGCGACGGATTGAAGCGGTTTTTCGAATCGAGTGGGCTCGGCTCGTGGCCGGGCTGGCTCGATTCGTCCGCGGCGACCTGGGCGCAGCCGAAGAGCTGGCCCAAGACGCGCTCGTAGCGGCGCTGGAGACCTGGGCCGAAGACGGCATTCCGCGTGAGCCGGGCGCGTGGTTGATGCAGGTCGCGAAGAATCGCGCGCTGAAGCGCATCGATCGCCAAAGGCGCTGGCAAAAGAACGAACCCCAGCTCACGCTCGCGCTGGAAGCTCGCCAGGAGTGCGCCGGCGGCGCCATCGAGGAAGCGGCCGACGACGACGTCGGCGACGATCTGTTGCGGCTGCTCTTCGCCGCGTGCCATCCCTCGCTGAGCGCAGATAGCCGCGTGGCGTTGACCTTGCGACTCGTCGCCGGGCTCACGACCGCGGAGATTGCGCGCGCGTTCGTGATCCCGGAGCCGACCGCCGCGCAGCGCATCGTGCGCGCCAAGCGCAGCCTGGCCGAATCGGGGGCCGCGTTCGAAGTGCCGCGGGGCCCGGAGCTGGCGCAACGGCTCGGCTCCGTGCTCGAGGTCGTTTATTTCGTTTTCAACGAGGGCTACGTCGCGACCGCGGGCGGGGATTGGATGAGGCCCGATCTGTGCGAAGACGCGTTGCGCCTCGGTCGCGTCCTCGCGGAGCTGCTGCCGACCGAGTCCGAAGTCCATGGTCTGGTCGGTCTGATGGAGATTCAAGCTTCGCGGCTCGGGGCGCGCACGTTGCCCGATGGCACGCCGGTTCCGCTTTTCGAGCAGAACCGCGCGCGGTGGGATCGCTTCTTGATCGAGCGCGGAATTTCGGCCTTGCAGCGTGGCCAGGCGCTTGGCGGCGAGCCGGGGCCTTACCTTTTGCAAGCCGGCATCGCCGCGTGTCACGCCCAAGCTCGAACGCCCGAGCACACCGATTGGCGTCGCATCGTCGCCATCTACGACCGCTTGGTATCGATCCTGCCATCACCCATCGTCGAGCTGAATCGCGCCGTCGCCGTGTCGTTCGCCAGCGGCCCCGCGGCGGCTTTGGCAATCGTCGACCAGCTCGCGAATTTGGCGGCGCTCGATGGCTATCATCTGGTGCCGGCGGTGCGGGCTGACTTCCTCCTACGCCTTGGCCGCCCGGATGACGCCCGCGCCGAGCTAGAGCGCGCCGCCGCCCTGACCAAGAACGAGCGCGAACGCACCCTACTGCTGAAGCGCGCCGCCGCGACGCGAAGTTGACACGAGCCGCGCCGACGCTCGCGTCGAACAAGTGACTACCCTGGCGTCCTCGACATCAGCGTGCCCGCGCCCCAGGATCGCCTTCAACCATCCTGTTGACGCGCGTCATGGAACACTTTTCCAATCCATTCGGGCGCGCTGAGCTCGCCAGCGTCAGCGCCCTGGAAAATCAGGCATTTTTCGAGGGTCTGTCGCTGCGAGCCAAGGCTCACCGGTTCTTCTCGCATCCATTCTTCTCGAAGCTCGAGGGTGGGGCGCCCTCGCGAACCGTGGCGTCGTTCATCCTGACTAGCTTCTACCAGGTGGTCGCCCCCTTCACCGGTCTGCTGTGCTCTCTTGCTGGGCGCGCGCCAAGCTTGCGCGCTCGCTTTGCGCTGATGGACAACATCTACGAAGAGATGGGGTGCGGTCGGCTGGCAGACGCTCATCCAAACCTCTATCTGAAAATGTTGTCATCCGTAGGCATCAGCCAGCACTCCGCCGAGAATATGGCCACTTTACCGGCCATCGGGCGCCTCAACCAACACCTCCGCTCGGTCGTGGATCACGCTGATTTCGCCGTGGCGTGTGCGGTGCTCGCCTCGGCCGAGGCGACCATCGCGCCTAGCTTTCCCGTGCTGTCGGCCATCGCGCAGCAAGCGTTCGCCGACGTGGACACGATGTTCTTCGATCGCCATGGCTCCCGCGACGACGGGCATGCGGGCGACGCGTCGATGCTCTTTGCCGTCAGCGCGCACGTGACCGACTTCGCGGCGGCGGAGACCGAGGTTATGATCGATCTGGACCTCCGCTGCGAGCTGAACGACGCCTGGCTCGCGGCTTGTTCAGGGCGCCACGAAACCCAACGGGCGGGCGGCTTCGGCTAGCGCGGCCAAGAACAGCCGCACCCGCGGCGGGCTGTGCTTCGTCGGTAAGAGCGCGTGAAGCGAGAGCCGCCGGTGGTGCCAGCCGGGACAAACGTGCAGGAGTCTCCCTGTCTTGAGGTCGTCGCGCACGGTGTGGGCGGGCAGCAAGCCGACGCCGGCCCCCGCCAAGAGCAGATCTCGCATGGCAATCACGGTGTTGGTCGTGGCAATCACCCTTACGTTGACCCGAGCTTTTTCTCCGTCTTCGCTGCGGAGCTTCCACGATGAAGGGACGCGCAGCGCCGAATGAACCACCCAGGGCACGCTGCCCAAGCGGCGCGGGCTCTTGAGCCCCGCCAGCTCCTCGAAAGCCTCCGCGCCGGCCACGACGATCTCGTGCTCGAAGCCCAGGCGACGAACGACATAGCTCGATTCCCGCAGCGGGCCCAACCGCAGCGCGACGTCGAGCCCTTCGGCGACCAGGTCGCGAATGGCGTCGTCCACCACGAGATCCACTTTGAGCGACGGATATTGGCGAACGAGACCGGCCGCGATCGGAGCCACCATCGCCGATAGCCACGGGTCGAGCGGGAGGGTGATCCGTAAAGTGCCACTCGGCGCCTCGCGGTTGCCTTCGACCACTAGCTCGAGGTTTCGCACCGACGCCAACACCTGTTGGGCAACGTCGAATACTTCTTCGCCGATTTGGGTCAGGTGGAGGCGACGCGTGCTGCGCTCGATCAACCGCACGCCACAACGCTCCTCGAGCGTGGCCACGTGCTTACTCACCACGCTCTTGCCCAGACGCAGCTGGCGCGCTGCGGCGGTGAACGACCCGAGCCTGGCCACGGCTACGAAGACCGGCAAGAGCGGGAGATCACGCGGTGAAATCATTGTTCGATAGAATAGAACAGTAAGTTCGATAGTTGGCGGATTGTTCGAGGCGGGTCAATGGCCCCATGCTGTGGCCGCATGAAGAGCCCACTCTGGGCCGCGACGGCGATGGTGCTCGCCGCCTGCGGCTCTCCCGCAGCCCACCCACAGGAAACAAGCATGTCCAGCGACTCCCGAATCTCCCCGCGGCAACAAGTAATCGACCTGCTCAAGTCGATCGAAAGCGGCGACGGCGCGCCCGTGGCCGTGATCAATCCGAACCAATACACGCAGCACAATTTGGCGGTGGCCGACGGCCTCGCCGGCTTCGGCGCGCTACTGGCGGCGTTGCCCAAAGGCTCCGCGCGCGTGAGCACGGTGCGCGCTTTTCGTGACGGAGACTTCGTCTTCGCCCACACCGACTACGATTTTTTCGGTCCCAAGATCGGTTTCGACGTCTTCCGCTTCGAAAACGGAAAAATCGTCGAGCATTGGGACAATCTCCAAGAAAAGCCCAGCCGGACCAACCCGAGCGGCCACACCATGACGGACGGCCCCACCGAGGCGACCGATCTCGAAAAGACCGAAGCGAACAAGGCCCTCGTACGCAGCTTCGTCGACGACATCTTGGTGAACGGCCGCTTGGACAGGCTCGCCGGCTACTACGACGGCGACAACTACGTGCAGCACAACCCCAACATCGCGGACGGCCTCACGGGACTGGGCGCCGCCCTCAAGGCGATGGCCGACGCTGGCGTCGCGATGAAATACGACCGCGTGCACCGCGTGCTGGGCGAGGGCAACTTCGTGCTCGTGGTCAGCGAAGGCTCGTTCGCGGGGGCTCATACCGCGTTCTACGACCTGTTCCGCGTGCAGAACGGCAAGATTGCCGAGCATTGGGACACCATCGAGACCATTCCTGCCAAGGAGCAATGGAAGAACGGTAACGGCAAATTCTAGAAGCCAATCGAGGTGGTGTCGCTCCCTCGGGTGTTGGCGCTGCGGTTGCGTCTGCGTTGCCCCTCGCGTATTTGCCGGGCATGAAGCTGCGTTGGGCCAAGATCGCGTGGGTGCTCGTGCCGGTGTCGTGGGCTGCATGCTCCTCGTCACCCCACGAGTTTTCGGACGCCCGCGGGGGGAGCGGCGGCCTTGGCGAAAGTGCGGGCAGCTCGGCTACCGGCAAAGGCGGATCCAACGACAGCGGCGAGGCTGGGGCCGGCACGATGAGTGGCGGCTCCGCCTCGGGCGCGCCGGAGCAGATCGGCGGCGAGCCCGCGGGCGGATCGGATGAGATGGGCGGCTCTGCTGCCGCGGGCGCAGCTACGGCAGGCGCGGCTGGGTCTGGCGGCAGCGCGGGCTCAGGCTCCGGTGGCAGCGCGGGCTCGGGCGGCACCGCCGGCTGTGGCAACAACCAAGACTTCACGGGCGACGCCAAGAACTGCGGCCGATGCGGGCACGACTGCGGAGCGCTGTCGTCTTGCGTGAATTCGCGCTGCCAAGCCGCGCCAATCATCACCGAGCTGACCTACGCCCAGGGCATGGATGTTTCGGCCAAGGGCGTGTTCTTCACCGCCGGCAATACCATTCAATCTTGTACCAAGCCCGCCATGTGCGCCGCGTCTCAGCAGCAGATCGGGTCGCCCTCGTCGGCTTCCACTTTAGGAGTGACGAAGACGCTGGCCCAAGACTTGGTCGCTTACTACGGGCGCGCGGCCGCACCCGATAAATATCCCGGCTATCACAGCTGCCCCATCACCGGCTGCGGCTCGGTGCCGCTGGCCTCTGGGGGGCCTTCGGGGGCCGTGAGCGGTCTGATCGGCGTCGACGCCGAGCTTTACTACCAGTCGAGCGGCAACGTGAGTGATCCGAGCACGAGCTCGGTGGTTCGCCTCAGCGGGAACGCCGATGGCACTCAGGGTACGAAGCTCACGATCGGCGACCGCGCCGTCGGCGGTCGTCGCATCGCCGTCGACAGCCAATACGTCTACTACGTGCGCATCGACACCAACAACGAATCGAACGTGGTGGCTTGTAGCCGCACGACCGGCTGTGGCAACACGTACGCGAGCTTGGGCACGGGCGACCCCACCAACTTCGCCGCGTACGGCGGTAAGCTGTATTGGCTAAACGGCATTCAGCTCAAACGTTGCGACGCCACCGACGCGAGCTCGGTCGCGTCCGTTGCCACGTTGTCCATCGCTCCGGACAAAGACATGCTGATCGACGGCAACGCCATTTATTGGCAGACCAGCAACAGCGTCGTCTATTGCGCGCTCCCGAGTTGCGTGGGCGGCGTCAAGACGTTGGCGAGTGGTTTGGCCGCACCCAGCGTGCTCCGCATGGATGCCAACTTCATCTACTGGCTCATCCCCAGCGACGCCGGTTCCGCCACCGGCGGCGTCTATCGCGTCGCAAAGCCTTGAAGCGGCAGGACTCCGGCCCTTCGCGCAGTCATCGCGGGTTTCTGGTTTCGAGATTCGACCCGCCGACTGGGTCGCTCCCTGCATTGCTGGCTTTTGGGGGACATAGAGATTTTTTTCAGGAGAACGGGCTACTCCAGCGTCCTTCGGCGTGCTTCAACTCCCCCTGATGCGTTCGACTCCACTTCGCCTGCTCGCCTTCGCGTTCACGACTTGCCCGCTCGCGCTCGTCGCCTGTTCCGCTGCCAACACGCCCAGCGCCAGCGTCGGCGACAGCGGCAGTGGCGGGGTCGTCGTCGGCAGCGGTGGCGCGGGGTCGTCGGCGGGAGGCCCTCTTTCACCTCCTCTCATGCTCGGTGGTCAACTGAACCAGGCCGGCACGTCTCCGGGTGGAGCAACGGGTGGGACGCCCGTGGAAATCCTGAAGACCCTGCCGGATGGATTCACGACCGCGGACGCCGCGCATCCCGAAACCAGTCGCGGTGGCTACAAAGTGGTCGGCCCGCTCGCCGACGTGCCCCCGCCCGCTGGCGAGTGCGGCAATATCCTTCGCATCATCATTCGCGATTTTCAGGCCTCACACGACGATTTCGAGAACGCATCGGACTGGAGCTCGTACCAAGTCGCCTCGCCCATCGGCGACACGCGGAAGCCGGTGAAGACGAGCATGAACGGACCCCTCCATTTCGAAGAGTGGTACCAGAACCTGCCCGACGTGAATCAACCCTTCGCCGTTGATTTGTGGCTCGAACCGGTGGGCGACACCTTCGTCTTCGATTCGACCGAGTTCTTGCCGCTGACTGACTGGGGTTACAAGGACAACTACGCCTTCACCACCGAGCTGCACACGAGCTTCGAGTACAAGGGCGGCGAAGTCTTCACCTTCCGCGGCGACGACGACGTCTTCGTGTTCATGAACGGTTTTCTGGGCGTGAATCTGAGTGGTGTGCACACCGCGCAAGAAGGCTCCATCGACCTCGACGCCAAAGCCACGGACTTTGGGCTCGAGGTCGGGAAGAGCTACACGTTCGACCTCTTTCAAGCGGAGCGCCAACCGACGGGCTCGAACTTCCGCCTCGAAACGACGCTTTCGTTCACCGGTTGCGGGGTCATTTTGCCGCCAGACATCATCGTCAAGTAGCGTTTAGGGGTGGGGGGCACCGCGCTGCCGGTGTGACGGGCGCCACCTGGTCGAGCGAGATCAAATCGCCGCGTCGGGGTCTGGTGGTCGCGGCGATCGTGTCGCGCAGCCGGCGTGCGTTGCCGTTTTCATGGGTTACGCGCCGCAAATGGCGCGGCTGTCCACTTGGCTTCGCTCTTGCTGATGGATCGTCGCGCCGCTTCAACTTGGCGCGAAAGGCCTAAATTTCATCATGAGCTCCCGTGCTTCTCTCGCGACTGCCGCCGTACTCACCGTGTCTAGCTTCGTCGGCGGCGCCGTCGCCCAAACCTCGCCGGACTCGGCTGCACCAGAAAGGCCCATGACCCAGCCGGACGCTAACCCGCCCCAAACTGGCGCTACCGAGCCAATGGCCCCAGCGACGGCTTCCGACACCCCGCCCGCCACGCCGGCGGCAGCCATGGAAGCCCCCGTCATTCCCATGTCCCAGGACGAGCACCGGGACATGATTCAGCACAGCTGGCCCAATCGCCCGATGCTCATCACCAGCGTGGTCGTGCTTGGGGGTACCTATGCCGCGTCGGCCATCGTCGCCGCGGCGTCGGATCGCAAAGCCGACGACAAGCTGTTTCTGCCCGTGGTCGGCCCTTGGCTCGATCTCAAAAAGCGGGACTGCGACGTGAACGACTGTGGCAACGACACCTTCAACAAGGCGTTACTGATTGGCGACGGCGCCTTGCAAGGGCTCGGCGCGCTCACCCTCGTGCTGAGCTTCGTGATCCCGGAGGCCACCAAAAAGCCGTGGTATTTGATCGGTGACGAGCACCTATCGGTCGCCCCGCAGGTGGGCACAGCGGTGACGGGGCTAGCTGCGTTCGGCCAATTCTGACTCCGGAGACCCCGTCCGCGCCGTCAAAGGCCCCATTTGGAACACTTCACGGTGCTCGCCGAACAGTTGCAAGCCTGCAGGTTGTCGTTGTCATCTACGTAGTAGCAGGTGACATCACCGATGGTGGGGCAGCTGCCGTTGCCGGTGTAGGCGACGGGGCAAAGATCGTAGCCGATGCTGGCGTGATCCTGACACCACCAGAGGTTTCCGCCGGTCGACGACGTGTAGCACTGGCAGCGAAGGGTATAGGCGTCGCTTTCC
Source organism: Myxococcales bacterium (assembly GCA_040348565.1). Classification (GTDB taxonomy): domain Bacteria; phylum Myxococcota_A; class Polyangia; order Polyangiales; family Polyangiaceae; genus PMG-095. The sequence continues at coordinate 26,780 of JBEQSW010000121.1, forward strand.
GGGTACGAGCAGCGGGTGCCGGGCGGGCTGGCGCATTCTGCATTGCGGGAGACGGCAGCGGACGGACAAGCTGGATCCTGCGGTCCGTTCCAACCTGCGCCCGGGGTCGCCGGGATGACCCAGCCCGCGCCGCCATCGGTTTGCGCTCCAGCCGAGCCCGGCATCCCAGCAACGTTGCTGTTACCGGCCACGGCGCCTGCGCCGCCGACCGCGTTCCCGCCCACCGATTCGCCCGCGCCAGGTGCGCCGCCGCCGCCCGCCGCCTGCCCAGCGTGGCCCGCGCCGACGGCGCCGCCCGACGCTGGCGCCGCTCCACCACCCGCTAGCGCAACATCGTCGCCTGCGGTTCCCGCGCCGCTGCTACCCGACGAGCCGCCCCGCGCCGAGGGCGAGCCGGAGTGCGAGCTCGACCCACTGCATGCAAGGAAAACGAGCGCGAAGGGAGCCGCGCCCGCAAGCACCCAGAGACGTGACATGTGGAACAGACTAACGGAGCGACACGCTTCGCACAACGGTCCGGCCAGAACGTAACTCCGCGGTTCCACGAGAGAAATTGCTCGGCGAAAAATTCTCTGCCGCGCGCGTCCGGTTTGGCTGGTGCAGGCGCGTCTTGTTGATATCCAAACCGTAGGAGCTCAAGATCGATGGCTAAATTCCTATTCGTATTTCGCGGCGGCGGCGTCGCCCAGCAACCGCCGCTCTCCCCGACCGAGCTCGGGGCCCACTTGCAAAAGTGGTACGCCTGGCGAGAGTCGCTGGTTCAAGCCGGTCACGCGCCGACGGGTGCGCCGCTTGAAAACGGCGGAAAGACGCTGCGTGGCCGCGGGCGCGTCCTGACCGACGGCCCGTTCGTCGAATCCAAAGACATGGTAACCGGCAACATGGCTATCGTCGCAGCATCCCTCGATGAAGCGGTGGCGCTGGCGCAGGGCTGCCCCGTTTTCGAATTCGACGGCTCGGTCGAGGTGCGACCTTTGTTGGAGACTCTCAGCCCGTAGCAACGATGCCCCCCGAGGAGCCACCCCATCGCGAGCTGATCGCGGAGCTATTTCGACGCGAGTCGGTCCACCTCACGGCGGCGCTGACCCGTCTCTTTGGCCCATCGAACCTCGCGCTGGTGGAAGACGTGGTCCACGACGCCTTGGTGGCGGCCATGCAAGCGTGGCGCTTTTCGTTGCCGCTAAATCCCAAGGCCTGGCTGCTGCAAACCGCGAAAAATCGTGCCATCGACGTGATCCGCCGCGATCGACGCTTGGTCGCGTTGGACACCGACTTCGACTCGGACGCGCTGGTGGCGCTCGCGCTTTCCAACGACGAAGACGCTCAGAATCAGCTGGCGATGATGTTCTCGATCTGCGACGACCGCCTTTCGCAAGAGACGCACGTCACGCTGATCTTGCGCTTACTGTGCGGGCTCTCGCCGTCTGAAATCGCGCGCGCGTTCTTGGTCGACGCGGAAACCATCGACCGCCGGCTTCATCGCGGCAAGGCCCGGCTGCGCGAGCTGGGGCGTCGGTTGTTCGACGTTCAGCGTGAGCCGGAGGTGCGGTCGCGCCTGCCCTCGGTGATTCAGGCGCTCTACCTACTCTTCAACGAGGGCTATCAAGGCAGCGACGGCGACAACGCCCTGCACCCTGCGCTTTGCGCCGACGCGCTACGCTTGGCCGAGCTGCTGCTCGAGTCACTCGCGCTTTCGGAGCAAGCAAGAGCGCCAGTTCACGCCTTGGCGGCGATGTTCTGCTTCCACGCCGCGCGTTTTCCGACTCGTCTCGACGCCGAAGGAATCTTCGTCCCGTTGCACGTGCAAGAGCGAGCTCGATGGGATCGCTCTCTCATCGAGCGAGGAGTGATTCACCTTTCACGCGCGTCGGTAGGCGATCAGCTCACCCGTTACCATCTCGAGGCCGGCATCGCCTGCGAGCACGCCATCGCCTCCTCGCTGGAAACCACGAACTGGGCTCGGATCGTGGGTTTGTACGACGATTTACTGGGACTCGTTCGGACTCCCATCGTCGCGCTGAACCGCGCCCTCGCCATTGCCGAGCTTCGCGGATTGGAGCACGGCCGCGAGGCGCTGCAAGAGAGCTTGGACGACGAAGCCGTCGCCCGTTACCCCTTCCTCTGGGGCGCAATCGCCGATTTGGAGCGGCGCGCCGGTCGCCTCGTCGAAGCGCGCGCGCATTTCGAGCGCGCCATCGCGCTTTCGCGCAACGACGCCGAGCGGGTAGCGTACGAGAGAAAATACCGACTCCTGCCCAATTGAAGCCCGCAGCTTCGTCCGGTTTTCGGTCGCCTCGTTCGTCCTTATTCGTAGCTGTCTCAAAGCCTGTTCGAAGGCTGCAACCTCGAGGGAGTCACCCTCGAGCTCGAGAGCACGACGACCATGAGCAACGGCATCGTCAGAGTGACCTACGTGCCCAACTACGGCTGACCGCCCGAGCCCACGCCCAACCGGCGCATCATGGCGCGCACGGTGCCGGCAGGGTCCTGGGCGCTGCCTCGCCCGACCTCGCCCAGCAGTCGCGCGGCGCGGGTGGGGTTGCCGCCGGTGCGTCGCAGCGCCTCTTCCAGAGCCGCGCGCTCCAAGTTTTCCAGCTCTCGCCGGAGGTTCATGCTGCGAGTCTCGAAGCGCGCCGCCAGCCGGGCGCCCTCGAACAACGGCTGTTCGGTTGGGGGCGCCGCGGGGCGCTCCAAGATGCGACGCGGCAAGTCCGATAGCAGCAGCTCGTCGCCGCTCAATTTTCTGACCAAGCTCTCGTAGATGGCGTTGCGCAGCTCGCGCACGTTGCCGGGCCAGCGATACTCGGCCAAGGCCGAGAGCGCGCGCGCCGATACTGCCTGCACGCGGGCTTGCTCCTTGGCGGGCGGTTCCTCGTCGTAGAAGCGCTGGATGAAATGCAAGGCCAACGCCGGTCGGTCGTCGGGGCGCTCGCGCAGGGGTGGCAGCTTGACGTGCAAGATGGCGAGCCGCTCGTACAAGTCCTGCGCAAACTCACCCCGCGCGATCAAAGCCTCCAAGTCGCGGTTCGTCGAGGCCACGATGCGGAAGTCCACTCGATGCCACTCGTTTTGACCGAGGCGTGACACCACGCGGTCCTCCAGCACGCGCAGCAGCTTGGTTTGCAGGGTAGGGGGCGTATCGTCGATTTCGTCGAGGAAAACGCTGCCGCCCTCGGCCGCGGTCAGCAGCCCTTCGTAGTCGCGAATGGCGCCCGAGAAGGCGCCACGCACGTACCCGAACAGCTCGGCTTCGATCAAGTCGTTGGGGATGGCCGCGCAGTTGATGGGCACGAAGCGCTTGCTGTAGCGGCGCGACCAGTCGTGCACGAGGCGTGCGACCAGCTCCTTGCCGGTTCCGGTCTCACCCGTGAGCAGCACTGGCATCGAAGTTTTGGCCGCGCGCTGCACGTCACGCAGCGCTCGCTTGGCTTGCTCACTGTGCGCCACGAAGCCCATGCTCTCGGGTAGCGGGGGCTCGGTGGCGCCGGCCTCGTGTGCGCGCGCAGCCAACTTTGCCACCAGTCGCGCGTCACTCACTTGCAGCACGTCGATGGCGCCGGCCAGTACCGCGCGCGCGGCTTGCTCCGAGCTTGGCGCCACCGCCGACAACCACAGCCAAGGGCCGCGACTCGGAGGCTTGGGCAGCTCCTTGCCGGCGGTGCGCACGACCGTGAGCGCGCCGCTCGACGCGTCCGCCGTCGTGCTGGCGCTCACTCCGAGGCCGTTCAGCTCCGCCAACCACGCACCGTCCGGCGCCACCCCCCGCCAAACCAGCTCGACCATGGCCCATATTACATTGCGGCTATCAGCAATGTAATACGCGTTTCTGCGTAGAAGAGGTCAATGAAATCAACTGGTTAGGCGCTGGTACGGCGGATGCTCAGCAGACGCTCCCAGAAGGGAGCCCTATGGCTGCTAACTCAATCGCATCGTTTCTGCTCAATGGTTGGATCTTGGCGACGTGCGCGTTGCTGGTGCTCGCGGCGTTCGTGGTGTGGCTCGGCGCGCGGGTCATCAAAGAAGACGAGTCGGGCCTCGTCATCAAGCGTTTTGGTCCGGAGCTGCCGGCGGGTCGCATCGTCGCGACCCGTGGCGAGGCTGGCTATCAGGCGGCGATGTTGCCCCCTGGGTTCCACTTCCCGCTTTGGCGCTTCCGCTACAAGGTCGAGCGTGTGCCGGTCGTGGTCGTGCCGGCGGGTGAAATCGCGCTGGTCGTCGCCGCCGACGGCGCGCCCATTCCCAAGGAGCGCGTCCTGGCCAAGGCGGTGCCGTGCTTCGATTTTCAAGACGCTGCGGCCTTCTTGGACGGCGGCGGGGAGCGCGGTCGGCAGATCGCGTTCCTGACCGCCGGCACGTACCGCATCAACCCCGCGCTGTTCGAGGTCGTGACCACTCGCACCGCGGACCGGCATGCCATCCACCCTTCGCGGCTGAAGATTCGCCAAATTCCTACCGAGTGCGTTGGTATCGTCACCATGCTCGACGGCGCCAGCATTCCGTCCGGAGATCTGGCCGGCCCGACCTGCCAAGGTCACGATAGCTTCCAAAATGGCCAGGCCTTCGTGGCCGTAGGCGGTTGCCGTGGCTTGCAAGAGCAGGTGCTTTTGGCCGGTTCCTGGAACCTCAATCCGTGGCTCGTTTCCGTGGAGGAAGTGCCGCTGACCGAAATTCCGATCGGCTACGTGGGCGTGGTCGTCAGCTATGTCGGCCGCGACCACATCGACGTGTCGGGCGACACCTTCACCCACGGTGATCTCGTCGACCGAGGCCACAAGGGCGTGTGGGTCGAGCCCCTGTTGCCCGGCAAGCACCCGCTCAACCCGCGCGTGATGAAAGTGGAGCTGGTGCCCACCACGAACATCGTCCTGAACTGGGCTTCGCGCACGGAGGTGCATCACTACGACGAGCGGCTGGCGCCGATCAACGTGCGTTCGCGCGACGGCTTCTCCTTTTGCCTGGAGGTCTCGCAGATCATTCACATCGGCATGAAGCACGCGCCGCGCGTCATCTCGCGCGTCGGCTCGATGCAGAATCTGGTGGATCACGTGCTGCAGCCCACGGTTGGCAACTATTTCCGCAACTCCGCGCAGAAGGTGACGGTGCTGGAGTTCTTGTCGGCGCGTTCCGACCGCCAGCGTGAAGCCTTCGCGCACATCCGTGGCGCCATCGCTGCCTACGACGTGGAGTGCATCGATACGCTGATTGGCGACATCGAGCCCCCCGCGGAGCTGATGAAGACGCAAACCGACCGGAAAATTGCCGAAGAGCTACAGGTCACCTACGACGTGCAGCGCCAGGCCCAGGTGCAGCGCCAAACCCTGGAGCGCGAAACGGCCATCGCCGGCATGCAAGCCGAGGTCGTGAGGAGCGAGCAAATGGTGCAAATCGCCGAAAAGAACGCGCTGGCCCAGGCCGAATCGGCCAAGGGTGCCGCCGCCGCCCTGCGGCTCGGCGCAGAGGCGCAAGCCATTGCCACGCGCGCCACGGCCGAAGCCGAAGCGGCGGCGACGCGCTTTCGCGGTGAAGCCGAAGGCGATGCGACGCGGGCCATCGGTAATGCCCGCGCCGATGCGTTCAAGGCCGGCGTGCTCGCGCTGGGTCCGGAAGCGTTCGCGGCCATGCAGCTGGCTACGGTGCTCGGCGAAAACCACGTCAAGCTGGTGCCCGAGATCGCCGTCACCGGTGGCGGTGCGGATGCAGGCACCAGCACCTCGCGTCTCGCCGACGTCTTGGTCGGCAAGATGCTGGCGGCGGGGCTGAGCAAGTCGGGCTAAGCGTTGCGAGACCGGGACGGCGACCATTCGTCGTCGTCCCGGGGCTGCCCTTATGCCTTCGTGGCGGCCGAGCCTACAGCGTGAGCGTCAAGCGTGCGCCGACCAAGCGCGGCGGGTTGTAGAAGCGCAGGTTCAGGTTGGGGACGTTGATCAGCGTCGTCATGTAGGCGACGTTGGTCACGTTGTTGACGAAGCCGTCGATGCGCGCGCGTCCGTTCGGCAACGTAAAGCCCACGTTGGCGTCCAAGCGCGTGTAGGCCGGCTGGACGTCGCTCAGGTTGGGGTTGATGTTGCCCTTCGTGTCGTAGCCTTCACCATTGAAGTGCGTGAAGTAGTGCTTGCTGCGGGTCTGTGCGCTCAGCATCCAGTCGAAGTAACCGACGGTGGTGGTGATGAGCTGACTGATGCCGTAATTCACCGTGATCACGGGGGCCCGCGGTAGGAAATTGCCGGTCAAGTCGACCTTCGTTTGCTTGGCCGGGTCCCAATCGACGCGCGCGTCGTTGACGGAGCCGTCCGTGAAGCGGGCGTTCAGCAGCATCGCCGACACGTTCGCGGTGAAGCCGGCCGGCAGGCGACCGGTGAGCTCCGCCTCCAAGCCGAGCACGCGCGACTGCGCGGCGTTGAGGCGCCAAGCCGTGGACGGCGGCGTGGCGCCGGGGCTCGGCGCGGGTCCGAGCGCCTGAACGACCTGGAACTGCTGATCGCGATACTCGTACCAAAAGCCGGCAAAGTTCGCGACCAGCTTGCGGTTCATGAACTCGTTCTTGCTGCCGATTTCGGTGGCATAGATCGATTCGGGTTTGAACGTTTTGGCGATGTTTTGGCCACCGGGCAACACCGTGTTGTCGTTGAAGCCGCCGGATTGATGGCCCGTCGAAAAGATGACGTAGAGCAGGTTGTCTTTCGTCACGTCGTAGTCGGTGCCAAGACGAAAATCGACGAAGGTGTCGCTGTACTTGCCGTGCTGCTCGGCGCGTCCATCGTTGACGGTGGCGCCCTGCTCGATCAACGCGGGGACGTTGTCGCGCGCTCCGAAGCGTCCGACGCCGTTGAGGAAGCCCTGCGTCGCATCACCCGTGCTGCTGAAGAGCGTGCGCGCGCGATCCGCGGCTTGAAAACCTTCCGTACCGAAGCGAACGTCGCCGATCGGTGCGCCCGTGTAGCCGGACGTGTTCAAGCTGTATTGGTTGCCCAAGCCGTCGCGGGTACGTTTTTCGGTCGTCACGCGGATGCCGGCTGTTCCGCGCCACTTTTCGGTGATGTCGACGGTCGTGTCGGCAAAACCGGCATAGGAGCGCGTCGGCACCTTGGGCATGTTGTACTCACCGCCCAGGTAGCCGCCCGCCTTGTCCGACACGTTGTACAGCAATACCTGTTGCTGCTCGTCCAGGAAGAAGCCTCCCAAGGTCCAGCGCACGCGCGCGCTGTCGGGGGCGTACAGTCGCAGCTCGTGCACGTGCGACTGCGAAGACGTGTGCCAATAGGAGCTGCTCCAGTTGTCGAGGCCGTAGTTGTCGACGCTGCTGCCCGGGAAGTTGACGCCGGCGTTGCCAGCACTGGTCGAGCGGTAGTCGAGATCGCGGTAGGCACCGATGTAGCCGATTTGGACGGGACCGAGGTCGATGTTGAGCTCCCCGTGCAAGCCCCAGTGCTTCATGTCTTGGCTGCCCTGCGGGCCGCGGTAGTACACGTCGCGCACGTTGGGAATTTCTTGCGGCAGGAACCCCGCGTTCAACGCCGGCGCAATGTTCGTTCCGTTGTAGCCGGTGCCTTTCTCTTGAGTCCAATCACCCTTGAGCAAGACGCTGACGATCTTGGTCGGCTGCCATTTGGCGCTGCCGCGGAAGGCCATGGCGTTCGCGGTTTCGGCCGGCTCCAGCGTGCGGATGGGGCCCGCGTTGTGATAGTACGAGTCGTGGGTCTCGCCGAAGCCGGCGAAGCGCAACGCCAGCGTTTCGCCGATCGGGATGTTGACCATGCCCTGCATCGCGCGCGACGAGTAGTTGCCCATCTGGTAGGAGGTCGACGCGCCCCACTCGCCCAGCTTCGGCTTGGCGGTGATGATGTTGAGCGTGCCGGCGGTGGCGTTACGGCCGCGGAGCGTGCCTTGGGGGCCGCGGTTCACCTCCACGCGCTCCAAGTCGAACAACATGGAGCCGATACCGCGCGGGCGTGAGATGTAGACGCCGTCGATATGGTTGGCGACGGCCGGATCGCCGAGCTCGGTATTGTAGTTCGAGCCGACGCCGCGGATGTACACCTCGGTGTTGCCCTCTTGGGTGCCGATCTCCATGGAGGGACTGGCGGCGGCCATGTCGCGCACGTTACGGATGCCGGTGCGGGTCAGGTCGTCTTGCGTGAACGCGGTGACGGAACCTGGATAGTCTTGAATATTGCGCTCGCGGCGATCGACGGTGACCTTCACGGTCTCCACTTCGTTCGGATCGAAGCCGGGCTCGGCGGTAACGCCGTCGTCGGTAGCAGCAATCGGTGCCGGCGCGGGCTCGGGCGGCGGCGCCGCCGGGGGTGGGGCCGCGGGGGGCGCGGCGGCCGCAGGCGGAGCTGCTGGAGGCGGGGCTGCCGGCGCCGGGGCTCCGGCCGCGGGCGGAGCTGCTGGAGGTGCAGCGCCAGCAGGGGCGGGGGCCGCGGGCGGCGGGGGAGGCGGAACAGGAGCCGGAGCGGCTTGAGCAACGAGCACGCGCTTCGCGTTCGGCGCGACCTTCTTGGCCGGCGCCCGGCGATTCGCGGGCGGTTGGGGCTTCGCCTCCTCGGCGTGGGCAGCGCGCAGCGACAACAGCGCGACGTTCAACAGCACCGCAGACTGCAAGACGAGCTGGCGGCTACGCAAACCGGATCCGATCATTGAGTCCTCCTGAAGCGCGCCGCGAGCTTGGCGCGCACACCTTTACAAACTTTTATCGTGATGAGTCGTCGGCTGCCGATGTGCCGGACGTACCGGCGCACCCGTTACTTCGCTGTCAACCGGCACCGCCGGCGCCGGCTTGACCAGCGCTCGGCACGCCACCGTCGTTGGTCGTCATGCCGCCAGCACCGGGCACGCCACCTTCGCCGGGGGCACCGCCTTCACCGGGGGCACCGCCTGCGCTGCCGCCGGCTCCGCCATCGCCGCCGGTGCCGCCGGTTGGCGGTACCTCGGGAATGTCGAGCTTGACGAAAGCCGCGACGACGCCGTTTGGCCGGATGGTGACGTGTTTCTCGTCAACCAGCGGCGGCGTGAACTTGGCGCCGCCTTTTTGCAGCGCCTCCACCGACACGGTTGCGTCCGCGTCGTCCCAGTCTCCCGGCAGCGTAATCCGCTTGAAGAAGCTGTTTTTGATGGATTCCACGCTGTCCGGCTCCGCCGAGGTCTCTTCGGGCGGAGCGAAGCCGTAGGCGTAGGAGTGTGAGCCTTGCTTGAACGTCACCTGCAGACGTTCGACCGCCGGGACTCGGTCCGTTGCGGTCACGTTGAGCGAAACGATGGTGTCGTCACTCGAGCACGCGCACAGGCACGTGACCGCAAGCGACACGAGCACGTGTCGGAAGGTCATGGGCGCGCACCATATTGTGGCTCTTCGAAAACAGCAACTGTGAGAGTTGGATTTAAATCTCAAAGTTCGCGAAGGCGCTGCGCTGACGCGCATGCGCGCAGTGACAACGACTCTTACTTTCGTCCGGGGACGATGCAGTGGCAGGCGTGCTCGGCGAACGTGAGCGCAATTTGCGCGTGGGGCGCAAAGTCGATGTCACTTTCTGTCTCTTGCGACGATGCTTGCGTAATGTATGAATGCGCTCGCAAGCGTGCATCGCGGCGCGATCGGCAGCCCAGCAAACTTTCATGCTCATGGTATGGAACCAGTCCCAGTCCCATCCTCGGTTTTTTTCGCAAGCGCTCCGCTGACGATTCGCTGACCATGAAGCAAACCTGCCTGCGCTCGAAAGCAGCAGAAAAGATGCTGGTTGCCGTGCTCGCGCTAGCCACGCTGCCGGGCTGCTCGGAGCTGCGTGCTCGGCAGCGCGGCCGCGAAGGCAATCGCCACTTTCAAGAGGGTGACTACCGAGCTGCGGTGGAAGCTTACTCCGCGTCCGAGCGGCTCTTCCCGCTCGCGGTCGTGGCGCTCAACAAGGGGTTGGCATGTCGTCAGCTGCTACTGCCTGGCGCCAAGACGGCCGAGAACGCGCGAGCGACCGACTGCGCGTTGCAAGCGTTCACCCGTTTGAAGCAGCTCGACCCCAAGGATCAGCGCGCAGATCAGCTCTATCAACAGACATTGTTCGACGCGGACCGCTTCGAGCCGCTCGTGGCGCTGTTTCAGAAGCAGCTCGAGCGAGCCCCGGATGACCCGGCGGCCATGAACGCGCTGGTGCAGGTGTACTCACGTTGGGGCCGCTGGGACGAAGCTCTACGCTGGACCGAAGAACGCGCGAACCGCCGGCCGAACGATGCGGAGGCGCACTACGCGGTAGGCGTCTTCATCTATAACCGGCTATTCGAAAGAGGCGGAGGAGCGGAAAAATCCAGCTTCGATCCTCGTCCTTCGCTCGAGCCCAAGGCCGCACCTGCTTTCGGCCGCGAAGACATCGTCGGCGCGCGGCGCGTGGAGCTGGCAGAGCGCGGTATCGCCGAATTGAAGCGAGCGCTCGAGCTGCGCGCAGGTTACGCCGACGCCCTCACGTATTTGGGCTTGCTCTACCGCCAGAAGTCCTTCGCGTACTTCAACGACGCGGCCGCTTGGCAGAGCGCGGTCGACACTGCCGAATCCTTCCGACAACAAGCCGTGGCCGCCCAGGCTTCCCACGCGGAGAAGCGCTGAGCTCTCGATGGCGTTCGAAGCAATCCTCTCTCAACAGCGAGCCAAGCCCAAGGGTGCGCGGCGGGTCACGATCGTGGTGTCGGTGGCGCTCCACGTGGTGGCTTTGGTCGTCGGTGTGGTGCATTCGGTCTGGCAGGTGGACGAAATGCCGATGCCCTCGTTGCAGGTGATGCTGGCGGACGCGCCGCCACCCCCACCGCCGCCACCCCCACCGGCCGGGAAGAAAGCCCACGAGTCCAAACCCAAAACTAGGCCCGTCGAGCCCAAGTCCCAAGAGCTCGTGGTGCCGAAAGAGACGCCAAAAGAGCAGCCCAAGCCCGAGCCCGAGCAAGCTGCCGACGGTGCCGCCGACAGCCAGCCCGGCGGTGTGCAGGGAGGAGTCGAGGGCGGAGTTCAAGGCGGCGTGGTGGGAGGCGTGGTCGGCTCGCCGGCACCGCCGCCGCCACCGCCCAAGCCGAGCGGACCCAAGCTCGTCTCCGCCAAGCTCGGGCGCAGCCAGCTGCTGATTGATCCGAACGACGAACGCTATCGGGTCAAGCTTCCGCCGCCGCTCGCCCGCAGCGGCGAGACGTACGTGGCCATGCTCAAGGTGTGCGTCTCCGCGCAGGGTACCGTCACCGCGGTGCAACTGATGAAGAGCGCTACCCCGGCCATCGACGGCCAATTTCCGAGTGTCATCGGTCGCTGGCGCTACCGCCCCTTGATCGCCGACGGCGCGCCGACGCCATTTTGTTACCCCCTTCGCTACGAGGTCAGCGGTCGCTGAGCTCGTTTCGTCACGCCAGCAAGAGAGAAAAGGCAAATGGATTTCTCGTTACTCGGGCTCTGGAACCAAATGGGCATGGTGGCGCGCATCGTCGTGCTCATCCTGCTGGCAATGTCCGCCTACTCGATTGCCATCGCGCTCGAGCGCTTCGTCACCTTCCGTAAGAGCCGCGAGCGTTCGCTCGGCTTCATCGCGGCCCTGCAGCCCCACCTGGCCAGCAGCGGCAAGCTCGCGGAAGCAAGCAGCCTGCCTGAGCGCTTCAAGGACGCGCCGCTCGCGCGCGTCATCGGCACGGGGCTGAGCGAGTTCGAGCAGGGCGTAGCCGAGCTGGGCGCCGCCGCTGGCGACAGCGTCGAGCTCGAGCTTTTGCTGCACGGGGTGGAGCGGTCCATGGAGCGCGCCAAGAAGCGTGAGCTCATGGGGCTGTCGCGCGGCCTGCCGGTGCTGGCCACGATCTCCTCGTCCGCGCCGTTCGTGGGGCTGTTTGGAACCGTGTTCGGCATCATCACCGCCTTTCAACACATGGCCGATCCGTCGAAAGGCGGCGGTGGCGGTTTGGCCACGGTCTCGGCCGGCATCGCCGAAGCGCTGCTGACGACGGCGGTAGGGCTAGCCGTCGCGATCGTTACCGTCTGGTTCTACAACTTCTTCACCACCAAGTTGGATCAGCTGGGCGCGTTGATTGACGACGCGAGCGGCGAGCTGGCCGAGCGCTTGATGCGCCACGGTAAGCGCCGCGCGTCTTCGCCGAAGGTCACCGAAGACGCGGTGAAGGCGTGAGCTCGCTCGCGGATCCACGCCACGAGCGCCTGCGCGCCGTGCGTCGCGTGATCCGCGCCCACGGCGTCGAGCGCAGCGCGCCGGACGTGAAGGCGGACATCAACGTGACGCCGCTGGTGGACGTGGTGTTGGTGCTGCTGATCATTTTCATGGTCGTAACGCCGATGATCGCGAGCGGCGTGGCAGTCGATCTGCCGCGCACCGCCCACCACTCTCGAAAGCCGGACGACGGTCGCGACATCATCGTCTCCATCACTTACGACGACCAGGTGTACGTCGGTACTCGCAAGCTCTCTCGGCTCGATGACCTGGGCGCAGCAATTCGCGCCGAGCAGCGTAAGTTTCCCGACAAGACCGTGTTCTTGAAGGGAGATTTGCGCGCAAGCTTCGGCACGATGCGAAAAGCGTTGCGAGCTCTGCGTGAAGCCGGCGTCGGCGACGTCGTGCTGGGCACCGAAGAGCTGACGGGCAAACACTAGGAGGCGCGCATGGCAATGGGCGGCGACGGCAAGAAGGGCGCGATTCGCGGCGAGATCAACGTGACGCCGTTGGTCGACGTGGTGTTGGTGCTTTTGATCATCTTCATGGTCCTCACGCCTTCCACGCTCAAGCACCTGACCGCCAACGTGCCCAAAAAGTCCGACGAGCCGACGCCTCCCGTGCCCACTGACACTTCGATCGTCGTCGAATGCGGGCCCAATCGCGAGATATCGATCAATAGCGAGCCGCTGGCCGTCGAAGCGTTGGCTGAGAAGCTGGTCGAGCGGCTGCGCGGATCACGTCAGAAAGTCGTGTTTTTCAAGGCCGACGACGGCGTTGCCTATGGCGACGTGGTGCGGCTCATGGACGTGGCGCGCGGCGTCGGCGCGCAAACCCTCGCTATCGTCACCGAGTAAACCGCTGAATTTGCCGTGCAAAGGCGCCTTCGAGCCCACCGCCAGCTCGAATGTTAGGACGGCTTTCATTGCCGTCGATGACGATAGCTGACGCAAAAGTGTCTCGCCGCTGAGAGTGCCTCGCGGCGCAGCGCGACATGAAACCGGTTCCGCAACGAGCAGAGTTTTCCGTTGGCCGGGCACAATGCGCCAACGCCGAGTGCGATTGACGCGAATCCGGCTTGCGCAAAGCCCTTAGGTTCGACAAACAAACGACCATGCGCATGCAGGCCGGCTTGTTCGCCGTCGTAGGCTGTTTTCTTTTGATCGCGAGCTGCTCGAGCGACAACAGCTCGCCTCCCGGCAACACCGGCGGCAGTAGCGTCGGCACCGGCGGCTCCTCTACGGGTGGCAGCAGCGGCGCGGTGACCTGCGCGGCGGGCCTTTCGAGCTGCAACTCGGTGTGCGTGAACTTGCAGACCGAGTTCCAGAACTGCGGCGCCTGCAACATGAAGTGCGCCGACGGCCAGAGCTGCTCCAGCGGCAAGTGTGCCTGCACGGCGGGGCTCTCGGCTTGCCCTGCCGGCTGCGTGAACATCGTCTCGGACGGCAACAACTGCGGCGCGTGTGGAACCGTTTGCAGCGGCGGCCTGGTTTGCTCGCAGAACAAGTGCGCTGCGGGCTGCGCCACCGGTGAGACGGCCTGCGGCAACAGCTGCGCCAACACCCAAACCGACGCGACCAACTGCGGGTTTTGCGGCAACAAGTGCGCGGGCGGCCAGGCTTGCACCAACGGTGCCTGCGGTTGCTCGGCCGGGCAGAGCACCTGCTCCGGTGTTTGCGTCGACACCATGAGTGACGCCGCGAATTGCGGCGGCTGCGCCAAGCCGTGCGGCACCGGGCAGAGCTGCGTGAGCGGCGCCTGCACCGGCGGCGGCATGGGCGGCGCGGGTGGCACGGGCAGCGGCGGAGCCGGCGGCACCGGCACCGGCGGCGCCCCTCCCGGTCGCAACGGCTGTACGGTGCCCGCCGGCTTGGTCGCCGACTTCGAAGAGGGCGGCACGACGCCGGTCGTGATCGCGAGCGAGGGCCGCAGCGGCGCCTGGGAAAAGTTCGGCGACAAGTCGGTCGCGGATCCGACCATGACCGTCGAGGCTTCCGGCGGCACGGCGGATTGCGACAAGTTCGCCCTTCACGTCAAGGGCACTGGCTACACGGTCTGGGGCGCTGGCTTCGGCTTCAGCTTGGTCGGCCCGACCACGGCCCCCATGCCTTACAACGCGACCGCCAAGCAGTTCACCGGCATTAAGTTCAAGGCCAAGCTCGGCAGCAGCGCGGACGCCCATTCTCCGGTTCGCTTCAACATTTCGACGCCCTGGACCGAGAGCAAGGACAACCCCGGCGGTCAATGCACGGAGGTCGTGGACACCGCCAACAAGGCCGCCGTCGCTTGCTACCAGCACGCGGGTAAGTTCTTGGCGCCCGACGACGGTGACATCACGTCGACTTGGAAGACCTACACCTACTGCTTCGATCGCGATCTGTACCCGCTGTCGCTGCCTTCCAACCTCACGACCGAGCAGCGCAACAACATCGCCAGCAACATGCTGAAGGTGCAGTTCCAGTTCAACCAGGGCAAGGACTACGCGGTTCCGTACACCACGACCTACCCGCCCTTCGCCAAGAACCTGCCGTTCGATTTCTGGGTCGACGACATCTCGTTCTTCAGCGGCGACTGCCCGAACATGGTGACCTCGCCCAGCAATGGCTCGCCGGCCAAGGCCTTCCCCCAGAACGCCAACGTCGGCACCTGCGCGCCGGCCAGCAACGCCCCCAAGTTCGCCTCCGCCATCGCGCAGGCCTACGCGCGCTGGACGAAGAACTTCGTGCAAGGCGATCACATCGTGGCCCCCGAGCAACAGGGCGCCATCACCTCGGAAGCCTTGGGCTACGGCATGATGATCGCGGCCGCCATGGGCGACAAGACCGCTTTCGACAAGTTTCACGGCTACGTGAAGGCCCAGGGCGGCACGGGCTCCGGTCTGATGACGTGGAAGAACGGCGGCTCCGGCTCGGCCAGCGACGGCGACATCGACATCGCCTACGCCTTGATGATGGCCAACGTGCAGTGGCCGAGCGGTGGCTATAAGACCGCCGGCGACTCGATGGCGGCGGCCATCCTCAGCCAAGACCTGGTTTCGAACGTGGTGCGCGGTGGTAGCTCCTTCAAGGACGCGCCGTTCAACCCCTCGTACTTCGCGCCGGCCGCTTTCCGGAAGTTCGGCTCCGGCTTCGCGACCGCGGTCACCCAAAACTACACCCTGGTCACCGCCAACGTCACTCACGCCACGAGCGGCGTGCCCACCGACTGGGCCGACCCCAGCAGCGGCGCTCCGTCCGGTCCCGGCTCGGCCCAAGTCACCAGCCCCATCACCGACGGCAACAACGGCGCCATGGGCTACGACTCGGCGCGCGTGCCGTGGCGGCTCGGGTTGGACGCCTGCTTGGGCGGCGGAAACACCACCGCGCTCAAGGCGATGGTCGACTTCTTCGGCGCCAAGTACGACTCGGGCGCCAGCATCGACCTCATGAAGGCCGGTTGGTACAAGTCCAACGGGAACGTTCACCCGATGGCCAAGGACCTGCAGGGCTCGTACATCGGCCCGATGGGTGTCGGCGGCATGGCCATGGGCAACACCGCCATGCGTGACCGCGCGTTCCGCGTCATGCTCGACATCCTCGAGAGCGGCGACTTCAATCACACCTACTTCCCGTCGACCATCGGCTTGCTCACCGTCCTCATGATGAGCGGCAACTTCCCGACGCCCTGATTCGGGCCGCCCGCCAGGGCGCACGAGGCTGCGGTCGCGCTCGCTGAACGAGCGTGACCGCACGATTCCCGCGTGGGGGGACGCATTTCATGGCGGCGCCGGTTGCGGTTTGCTATCCGCAGGGCGCCGCGCGTCGGGCTCGAAAGCCCGAGCCATGAGGTGCCGTGACTTCCGTATCGAACCATCAGCTCGCTGCCATTGCCGGTGACTACGGCACCCCCTGTTGGGTGTACGACGCTGCCACCATCCGCGGGCAGATCGCCAAGCTCCGCCAGTTCGACGTCGTGCGCTACGCCCAGAAGGCGTCGTCGAACGTCCACCTCTTGCGGCTGATGCGCAGCGAGGGGGTGTTGGTCGATGCGGTGTCGTTGGGCGAAGTGGAGCGCGCCTTGGCCGCCGGCTACGAGCCGGGTGGCGATCCGTCGCCGGTCGTGCTCACCACCGACGTGCTCGACCGTGCCACGCTCGAGCGCGTCGTCGCATTGAAGCTGCCGGTCAACGTCGGCTCGCCACAGATGCTGTCGCAGTTGGGTGAGCGAAGCCCCGGGCACCCAGTCTGGCTCCGTGTGAATCCGGGCTTCGGCCACGGCCACAGCAAGAAGACCAACACCGGCGGTGAGCACTCGAAGCACGGCATCTGGCATACCGGGCTCAGCGACGCGCTCGCGCTGGTCGACCGGCACCGCTTGGAGCTCGTGGGCCTGCACATGCATATCGGCTCGGGCGTCGACTACACCCATCTCGCCAGCGTCTGCCAGGCCATGGCCGATCTGGTGGCTCGCTCCGGTCGTGACGTGCGCGCCATCTCGGCCGGCGGCGGGCTCAGCATTCCCTACCGCGCGGGAGATCGCCCGGTCGATACCGCGCATTACTTCACGCTGTGGGACGGCGCGCGGCGCCAGATCGCCGAGCGCCTTGGCCACCCGGTTTCGTTGGAAATCGAGCCAGGACGCTTCCTGGTGGCGCAGGCGGGCGTGCTCATCAGTGAGGTGCGCGCTCACAAGGCAGTGGGCGGCAACCACTTCGTGCTCGTGGATGCAGGCTTCAACGACCTGATGCGTCCCGCCATGTACGGCGCCCATCATCGCATTTCGGTGCTCGCCCCCGACGGCACGCCGCGCGTGGGCGCGGAACGGCCGACGGTGGTGGCGGGCCCGCTATGCGAATCGGGCGACGTGTTCACGCAAGCCGAAGGTGGCGAGGTCGTGCCCCAGCGGCTCCCCGAAGCTCAGGTGGGCGACTGGCTGGTGTTCCACGACGCGGGCGCCTACGGCGCAAGCATGTCTTCCAACTACAACACCCGCCCGCTCGCGCCGGAGGTGCTGGTTGACGGGGACGCGATCAAGCTCGTGCGCCGGCGCCAGACGTTCGACGAGCTGCTCGCGCTCGAGCGCGGCTGAGCGCGGCTCTTGCGTGGGGGCTCCGCCGCCGCGTCAACGCCGCGCGCTCCAGCGCGATGATTTCCGACTCCGTACTCGACTCGACGATCCCGGTCGTGTGAGCGCTACCCTGGCCTGGCGTCATCTCGGGGGCGTGAACCGCGCGAAGTGAGCGCTGTTCCAGGTTGGGTCGGGAGGATAGGCGCCGTCTTCGTCTTCCCACCAGGTTGCCATCACGGAGCCGGGGGTTCCGGACACGGCGTGGACCTCGTGCATGAAGGCCGGGAACACGTCCTCGTCGACGGCCCCCAAGGCCGTGCCCTCGCCGAGGAAAGTCAGCCACGCGCCGTCCGCCCCCAAACCGAAATAGCGGAGCGATTTGCCCTCGGCAAACAAGGGCCTTGCCCGGTTGGGCATCTGAAAGTCGACGTACGGGCCCACGTCACCGTCGGTCGAAATCTGGACCAGGGCCGAATTGGCGGTCTCGCTGGTGCCGAGCGCCACGTAGCCGTCGCTCGTGGCCAGCAGTTGCAGCAGCGCATGCTCCGAGCGGTCGAGCTCCGCGGGCAGGCTGGTCAGCTCGCGAAAGGTGCCGTTACTCTTGACGAGAAAGAAGTGCTGGAGAGCGTTCTTGTCGTCCAGCCAATACACCAGGTAGTCGTCGCCGACGCTGGCGACCTGCGGCGAGTGTCCGCACATCGTGGTGTCTTCACCGTAGCCGTAGTCGATGCACAGCTCGAGCGGTGTGGTGTCGACGACCTCGCCCGTCGCGGATAGGCGTTGGGCGCGAACGTAAGACGTGTAGGCGTACTTGTCGAAATATTCTTCTTCGCGCACGGCCAAAAAGCCGTGCTCGCTCGCAGCAAGGTGGCTGTCCGCGGCGGTGTACAGCTCGAGGCCAGGCCCGCTGTCGGAGATGGCCGATAGATGCCAGGGACCGTTCGGGATCCCCGGCTGCCACGGGCCGACCTCAGTTTCTCCGCTCACCACCAACGTATGGCCGTTGTAAGCGCTCTGGGTCCCGACCAGCAGTTTGCCGAGCACCAGCGCTTGGGGCGTCAGCAGCTCGCCGTCCAAACCATAGCGAGCAACCCGCAGCACGGTCGGGGTTTCGACGCCGGGGGTCATCCAGATGGCAGCGTAGCCAGCCTTCGAAGCCGACAGCCTCGGCCCGTCGCGCAGCTCGACCTCCGCCAGCGTCAAGGGCACTTCGTCGCCCACGCGCGCGCCGGCGGCGCCGAGCCGGTAGCCGAGCAAGCCCGGCCGAAGAAACACACCCCCTTGAGGTAGCGAGACCATGGTCGCCTTGGGAAGCACGGGAACGCTCGAGCTCACCACCGACCATTCGGCAGAGATGTTCGTGTTCGCCCTCAGCCACGTCCCGGCATCGAGGCGCCGGCTCACGAACACCGAGTCGCCGGCGGGACCGTGGTAATACACGAAGTACTGCTTGTTGCCGCGGACCAAGAACGGCTGAACGTGACCTCCTCCCGCGTTCTCTTCGATGGTTTCGGCAGCGCCGACGGACAAATCGCTGGCGAGGGTCTGAAAGGTCAACGTGGACCCGGCGTAGTGCAACCACGCAAACCCGCCCTGGGTGTCGGAGGCAACGTCTAGTAGACGACCTTGACCGAGCGTGACGCCATCGGGGTCGAGACCGTCGAGATTTTGGTCGAAGCGGCGCGCGACGGTGTCAGCGCTCTCGCCGTTGGGCTGCCACAACACCAAATAGTTGGAGCCGCTATAGGCCAGCAGCTGCGTCGAGCTCATGCCGCTGGCCAAGAGCGTGCGGGGTAGAGCCGCGCCCGCCGCGGTAATGCGCGCCGCGTCGAGGGCGTACGAAGAGTCGGTTTGGCGCGACCAGACGACGAGAAAATCAATTCCGGTGGCGACGACGCGGGGCTCGACGTCCACCCCGCCGGCACCCAGCTCGAACGTCTCCCCCGGCACCGCATCGACGAGGCGCCGCGCGTGGACTTGCTGGTCTTTTTTGGACTGCCAGGTCGCAACGCAAGACTTGCCGTTGCAAGCGACATCCACCGCGCTGACAGGATCGTCCGGGCCCTCGGTCACGACCACGGGGGGGACGTCCAGCACCTCGAGCTCGGGCGTAACCCTCAGCGCAACTACGCCGCCCTCGAACATGGTGGGCTGATTGTTGTGCGTGTGCTCCACGTTGTACGAGCACAGGACCAAGAGCTCGCTGCCGGTCCACGCTGCGCGCATTTGGTCACAATGACCCAAGCGACCGAGGCCGATCTCGGGCAGCTCGAGCGCCTTCGACGGCCAATTGGCGCTCGTACCCGCCTGCCCGGCAAGCCCCTGTTCACCCGCTTGCCCGGCGCTGCTGGGCGCGCCGCTGTCGGCAAGGATGGGAGCCGTGCCGCCTCGTCCGGCCGAAGCGGGCGCACCACCGTCTGCGGCAACGCCGAGCGCCCCGCCTTCGGTCATGGAGTTGGAGCCGCCGTCGGAAGTGCCTGCCATGTTTGCGCTGGCGCTGCTCGCTGCTGCACCGCCGTTCGCCGCGCCGCCGCCCGTCTCGCCATTGCCCAAAATGTCCGAGAACGAGCAGCCCCACGCCAGACCGATCGCCAAGAGTGCCCACGAGCCCGATTGGTGTCGCATCGTCCTGCCATGCCCGGGCTGCCGCATTCTGATCACGGCGCCTCCAATGCCGCCGCTTCGCGAACGCGCGCGGCGTATTCGAGGCTCGGGTTGGTCGCGAGCAGGCGCCGCGCGAGCTCTCGAGCCGCCGGTGCGCGCCCAACGGCAGATAGCGCGCGCACCCGCAGCAGCTGCGCCTCGGGGCCAAGCTGTGGTCGCGTGAAACGGGCGTCATATTGGTCCAAGACGAACAATGCGCGCTCGGCGCTGCCTCGCGCCAAGAGGGCGCTCGCTCGGTCGAGCTCGGCAACCTCGTCGGCGAGAGATGCGGAGGGCAGCGACCCTTTGGCTGACGGCGGGCGCACCACCAACGCCGGGGAAGGGCTTGGCGTCGGCGGCGCCGATGCAATGAACGTCGGCGCTGGCGCCCACGGGGCAGACGCGGTGACGCCGGCCGGACTCCGTTGCGCCACCGCGGCCGGCTCGGGCCCGCGTTGAGACAAGACCATGACCGCCGAGCCAGTCACACCGACCGCCACACCCAGGGCAAGCCACTTCACTACCGCCCACGCCGGGACGGCGGCCGCGGACGCCGTGCCGACCGCTTGCAGCGCGCGCTCGACAGCCTCGGGCGGTGCCGGCGCAACGTCGCGCGCCGCCAGCAGAAGCTCCAGCGCCCTACCGCGCTCGACGTCAATCAATCGCGTGGGCTCGCTCATGTTGCACCTTCCGGGTCCAAGCGCGCGGCGACGCCCGCGTTGAAACGCTCGCGCGCTCGACGCAGCCGCGAGGCCACCGTGCCAGGCGGTACCTTCAGCCAGTCTGCGATCTCGGCCATGGTGAGTTGCTCCAGCTCGAAGAGGATGAATACGGCGCGTGTCGGCTCGTCCATCGTCTCCAGAATTTCGGCAAGCGTCTGCAGCGCCTGGCTGCGCTGCAACGCCGCTTCCGGGTCGGGCGCTAGGTCCGACAAGCCTTCCGCCTCGGCCAGGGGGGCTTCGCGTCGTTGACGCCGTGCGCGCCGTGCGTGCGAAGCCACCCGCAGGGCCGTGCCGAAGATGAACGATTTCTCGAAGCCCCCTGCGATGCGCGAAAGCTTGCTGGCGACTACCGAAAAGACTTGCTGCGCGGCGTCCTGCAAGTCCGCGTCCACGACCCCGACTCGCTGCAGAGTTCGCCACACGAAGTCGAAATGAATCCGTATGAGCTCGCGCAGCCGCAGGTCTTCGGCGGAGCTGAGCGCTGAGTACGGCGCATTTCGAACCATTCAGCGCGCTATGCCTGGCACCGCGCCTTTTGATCTTCCCATCACGAATTCCACTGTTGCGCCAAAATACCGAGAGATCGCGCCAGTTTGGTACACGACCGCGTCGGGCGATTCGAAAGCCAGCTGCTGGCGAACGAACGGCATGAGCCAAGCGGCCTCGCCAGCGAGCACCAGCTGCCGGCTGAGCCGAAGCTCTGCTCGGAGGGAACCGCCCAGCGACGCCCAGGGCCTGCCAATCCGGCGCACGCGCGTGATGGCGTCGTTTCGAATCCCTCCCGCCTCGAATACGCCGCCCGCCAGCTGCAAACATGGCCGAACGCTCGCCCAACTTGGACCGAGTTGCCCAACACAACCACCGAGGCGCGCCGCCGATAGCCGAGCCCAGGTCGCGGCCGGTTGGGTGTCCATCGTGCCGGTCGCCGTGCGCTCCACGCCGAGCCGTAGACTCCAAGCCCCCGCGCGCTCCAAGGCGACCAAGGCAACGGGACCCCATGAAACGGCCGGCGCGATGTCCGGCAAAATCACGAGCCCTGCACCGAAACGGTACGCAAAGCCTTGCTCTTTCGAAGGTGCCGGACTCGGCCGCAATGGCTGCGCGAGCGGGCCGACGACGCTTGGCGTCTTTACGACAGGGTCGACCGCCGAGGGCTCGGGTGCGCTTTCTGTCGGCAGTGGCTCGGCGAGAAACGCCGCTGCCGGCCCGCTTTCTGCCTGCTCCTCCTCGTGCTGACGTTCCGCGCGCAAGACCAGAATGATGGCCATGGCCTCGAGAACTTCGACGCAGGTTTCACCTCGCAGCTCGCGCGGCGCGGACCGACCGAGCTCGAGCGTGCCCCTGAACCCACGCCCCTTGGCCTGCACCTTCACGCCAAAAGCGGGGATCTTGTCCACGCCCATTGGCAAACGCTCGTGAACCAGCTCGAGGAGCGCGTCTCGCGATGGGCATGCCGCCGGTGCAGAAAATTCAGTGGCCTGAGCCAGGGCAGGTTTGGACCCCAGCATGGCCAAACTCCACAGCGCAAGCACTGGCACGACGGGTCTCCCACCCAGCATTCGTCAAACCTCTTATCCCTTACCGGCAGTTCTCCGCAAGGGCAGCCGCCCCCACTGGACGTCGGCTCGACCGGATGGAACCGGTAGGCTATCGGCATTCACCGGCATCGGCACGGTTGGCTGACCTATGAAAAAGACGACGAATAGAGCGGTGGGCTTTTGGCGGCTCGAGTCGATGGCGGCGTGGCTGGCGCTGTGTGCCGGCGGCATTTCGGCGGGTTGTGGCTCCAGCAGCTCCGGCGGCCCACACGGCTCGCCAGCGGGCGCAGCCGGCAACCCCGCCGAGGGCGGCAACACGGCTGCGGCCGGCAGCGCGAATCAGGCCGGTGCAAGCACCACCGCGGGCAGCGCCGGAGCTTCCAGTGGCGGAGCCTCGGCGACCGGAGGGGACAGCACGAGCGGCGGCGTCGCCGGCAACGCTGGTGGCGCTGGCGAGCCGGAAGGGGGCGTGCCGACCGTCTCGTGTCAAAGCATGCCGGCCGTCGGCACACCGACGGTGGTGACGTTGGATGGCAACGACATCAAAGCCACCAACGTCAACGGGCTCACGTTCAAGGGCTTCGGCGTGCTGAGCGCCAACGGCACGAGTGAGCTCTTGCTCGACTACAAATCGGAGCAACCCGAGCGCTACGCCGAATTGCTGAAGGTCCTGTTCGGCGGAACGAGTCCGATCATCACCCAAGTGAAGATCGAGATGGGGAACGATCGCAACAACTCGACGGGACCCGACCCAGCTACGATGCGGCTAGCCGGCGACACCGCCAATGTGCGGCGAGCGCCCGGGTTCCAGCTCGCAGCGGACGCCAAGGCGCTCCAGCCCGGCCTGAAAGTGGGCATTTTGCGCTGGAACGCGCCCGGTTGGGCGAACACCAACGACAAGGTCTACACCTGGTTCAAAAATACGATTTTGGCCGCGTACCGCTCGTATGGCTACATGGTCGACTACGTCAATCCTGGCCTCAACGAGCGGGAGCCGGATTTGACTTGGACCAAGCAATACGCCGACCGAGTCAAGACTGACGCGACCGGCTTCGAAAGCACTGCCGAGCAGGCGCTGTACAACGCGATCAAAGTAGTGATCTCCGACGAAGCCGGCATTGGCACTTTCGGTGGTGACATGGTCAGCGATGCGGCGCTGCGGAGCGCAGTGGCCGTCGCCGGCTACCACTACAACACGGACGACGACGCAGGCGGCAACTTCAAGAAGATAGCCGAGCAGCAGGACAAAGAGGTGTGGAACAGTGAAGCGCAGGCGACGTTCGGCAACGCCGCGTTTCGCACCTTCAACAACACCAAAGATCCGTCGGTCGTCGGTACGGGGCTCGGTGGCACCAATAGCCCGCTCGAGATGGCGAACACCGCCATCAAGGGGTTCGTCAATTCGCGCCGTACTCACTTCGTTTATCAACCGGCCATCGGCTCGTTCTACGAAGGCGGGCAGTACTCGTTCAAGGAGCTGCTCAGCGCGCGCGACCCCTGGTCGGGCTGGATTCACTACGACGCCGGGTTGGAAATTCTGCGGCACTTTAGCTGGTTTTCCAAGGCTGGTTGGGAGAACAAGGACAACACCGCCGGCATCTGGCGGGCCGTGCCGCAAGCCAGCGCGACGGGAGCGACGGGCACCAACCCGGTCAGCGGTCGCAACGGCACGCCGAGCTACATGACCTTGGCCGCGCCCGACAAGCGCGACTTTTCGATCATCCTCGTCAACGACAGCGAGAAGGCTCGCAGCTACTCGATCAGCGCCAAGAACATGGCGTTCGCCGCAATGCCCGAGCTCGAGATTTGGGAAACGCGCGGCGCCGAGGCTGGCAAGGCCTTCAACAGCCGCTACCTGAAGTACCAGTGCAATCAGGCTGTCGACGCGAGCGGTGCGTACGCCGTGACCGTGCAGCCGTTCTCGATCGTGACCGTCACGACTCTCGTCAACACCGCCAAGTCCGAGCTGCAGAAGCCGCTGCCGGTCGAAGGCGCCCGCGCGGTGCTGGACACCGACGCCACGGGCGCGACCGCCAACGCCACCGACAAGGTGCTGTACGCCGACGACTTCGACTACTCGAAGAAGATGGTCCCGATCGTGGCCAGCGGTGGCGCGCTCATGGGTATGGAGAGCTACGTCACCGCGCGCGGCGGCGACAAGAGCGTCATCCCGCGCTACTTGTGCGATCGCAACGGCGCGTTCGAAGCCTTTTTGGCTGACGGCACCAACTACGTCTTGCGCCAGCAGGTCGACCAGGCCGCCATGGGTTTGGGCAGCGCGTGGAACGTCGGCGACCCCATCACCGGCATCGGGGACAACCGCTGGCTCGACTATCGCGCGAGCGTCGACGTTTCCTTCGAGAACGACAGCACCCAATCAGGAAAAAACTACGCAGCCATCGGCGCGCGCCAACAAGGTGGCGACAGCTCGCATACTTTGAGCGGCACGCCCTACGTCCTCAAATTCACGTTCGACGGCGGCTGGCAGCTGTTGGTCGACGGCACTGCGGCGTCGAGCGGCAACGTGGTGAGCGGCACGGGTGGTGTCACCATCGCGAATTTCAAGGCCAGCTACGACAGTTGGCACAACCTTGCGCTGCAGGTGTTGGACAAGAAGGTGACCGCCTTGCTGGACGGCACGGTGCTCGCCACCTACACGGACGCGAGCCCGCGGCTCTCGGGGCGGGTCGATCTCGCAAGCGGCTACTACTACACGCGCTTCGATAACCTGAAGGTCGAGCTCGTGGACGGTGGAACGCCGTATTACACCGAGCTCCTGGACGACCTCGAAATGAGCGATCTGGCGGCCACACCCGCCGCCAAGCTGACCTACGGCGGTACTTGGGCGCACGAAAATGGCAAGGGCATGTATCAATACCAGCGCTCCCTTTCGACCAGTCAGGGCGCTGGGGCCACGCTCAAATATGCCTTCACCGGCAGCGGGCTCGACGTGCTCGGGGCCAACGACGGCTCCGCGAAGCTCGAGGTTACCGTCGATGGCCAGGTCACCAACGCGTCCGCCAGCACCATGGCCTCGAAAGACCTGTACCAGACGTTCACGCTGCGCGGCCTGACCGCCGGCGCGCACACGGTGCAGCTCAAGGTGCTGTCGGGCAAGCTGATTGTAGACGCCGTCGGAGTGGTTCGTTGAGGCACCGCTCATCAGGTTTCGATCGCCGCGGGCTTGTCGAGTAGGTTGGCTACGCTGAGCGCGCTGGCGCGGGCGCGGGCACTGGTGGATGCGATGCCGAGCACGACGATCGCCGTGCCAAGGCCAGCGCTGACCCAAAAGAAGACGTGGGTTGCAGCGGCAAAATCCGCCCCGCGGGTGGATTCGATGCCGGTGCCGGCGAGCGCACCGGAAAGCGCAACGCCGAGCGAGGCGCCCACCTGTCGGCTCGTCGAGGCAACAGCTGATGCGATGCCGGCGCGCGAGCGGGGCATACCCGATACGGCGGTGTTGGTGATGGGTGCGTTCACCATGCCGAGGCCGACGCCAAAGATTCCGTAGGCAGCCAGCAGGTACGACAGCGTGGTGTCCTCGGCCAACGCGGTCAGCAGCAACGCGCCGGTGGCCATTGCCGTCCCCGCCACGACGAGCGCAAGCCTGGCGCGGCCCGCCGCTACCAGGCGCCCGGACACCGGTGAGCACACCATCAGCGCGAGCGCGATGGGCAAGGTGGCGAGACCGGCGCGAGCGGCGGACATGCCACGTGCCTCTTGGAGATAGAGCGAGTTCAGGAACAAGAAGCCGCTGAAGGAGGCGAACGCGAGCACGGCTACCAGCGTCGCGGCTGCGAACGGAAGGCTACGAAAGAAGCGCGGGTCGAGCATGGGCTCGGGGTGCCGTGCTTCCCAGGCAACCAGAGCAATGGCGCTGGCAATCGCCGTGGCGAAGCCGAGGGCGATGGGCCACGAGGTCCAGCCGGCGTGGCGGCCGTCAATCACGGCCGAGGTCAACGCGAACAGGGCTGCGATCACCAACCCCTGGGCCAGCGGATCGAAGGGCCGCGCCCGCTCGCCCCGCGATTCGTGTACGAAACGCGCGGTCAAGGCGAACGCGACGATTCCGACCGGTATGTTGACCCAGAAAATCGCGCGCCAACCCACGCTCTGGACCAGCAAGCCACCGAGCAGCGGACCCGCCGCCATGGCGACGCCGAAGGCCGCGCCCCAGATACCGACCGCTCGCGCGCG
>JBEQSW010000131.1:0-21526 GCA_040348565.1 Myxococcales bacterium
ATGAGGACGCGCTTTTCGGGCGAAAGCCCGTTCAGCGCGCCAATGATCGTGTACTCGCTGTTGCGAGGTTGCTTGAGCTTGACCTTGACCGCCTGCCCCGCGAAGCGCTCGTAGTCGCTCAAGTTGTAGAGCGCCCGCTCGACGCCCGGCGAGCCGACCTCGAGCCGGTAGCGCTGCGCAATGCAGTCTGCCACGTCGAGCGCCTGCGACAGCTCGCGCGAGATGTCGGAGCACAGGTCGAGCGTGATGCCGGCGCCGGGCACGCGCTCACCCGACTTTTCGAGCGTGAGCTCGAGCACCCAACCGCTGCGGTCGGTCTTGAACACCAGCTCCACACCGTCGACCCGATGCGCCGCCAAAATAGGCGTCACCGCAGCGAGCACGCGCTCACTGTCGAGTCCTGGCAGTTTTACGTGGGCAATGGTCATCCGGCGGGGTGTCGTTGAAACGCGTAGGGTCTGGTCGTAGGCAAAAAAAAACGGACCCTCTAAGAAGAGCGGGTCCGAGGGATCCACCAAACTTGTGGGGCGCATAGTAGCGAAAGGCTCGGGCCCACGCAAGGCAGTCCGGCCCTTCCGTACCCGTGCCCGTGCCCGTGCCCGTGCCCGAAGAAGCCTCAAGAAAACGGAGGGTTTCTTGGGGTAGGCCCTGGTTCCTGGCGCGGGCAAAGCCCGCGCGCGCCGCGCCCAGCTGGGCGCGCAGGCAAGGCCTAGCCATTCTAGCGGGGCAGCACGCGCCGCCCCGCTGAAGTGAATTCAGCGGGGCCCCACCCCACGCGGCTCAGCGCTCCCCGCGCCTCGCGAACACCCGCGTTTGCAGGAAGTCGCTGATGGCGGCTGCGACCCGTCGCCCTGATGGCATGAAACGGCCGGGCCAGCGCCCACGACCGAGGCGCGTTGACTGGCTGGCAGACAGTCGGGTGAGTCGCGCACCAACGGCAGGCCCGGCTCGCGGTCCCGCGGCGCCAACTCGCGACGCGAGAATTAGCTGATATCACCTGATAATCAGGTGATATCACCTGATATCAGGCTCGAGGACCGACCGCGCCCCGGGTGGAGGAGCACGTCGGCGCAGCTCGATTTTCAGCCTAGACGAAACCGCCCGCTCGAGTTTCTTCCTAGGTAGGGAGGTACGCGAGGCAGCCCCGACGAAACCGCCTGCTCGAGTTTCTTCCTCGATCAGGCCAGGTTCGGCAGCGTCACGAGGTCGACGTGCAAAACTTCGCCGGAAAAAGCCATGATTTCCGAGAGGCAGCCGTCGGAGGGGCGGCTGGACAGGCGGATTTTGGCGCAGGCGGCGCGGGCGCCCTCGAAAACGGTGTTGTCGAGCTCCTGCACGTTGATGCCGTGGCGCTTCAACACCGCCAGCACGTTGGCCAGCGCGCCGACCTGGTCCACGTGGCGGACCACCAGCTGATAGCGAGACCAGGAGCTTTCCGCGATGTTCACGACGTTGGGCACCTCGCCCTTGGTCAAGAAGCTGCGCAAAATCCGCACCGTTTCGTTGGCGATGGCGATTTGAGCTTCGTCGGTGGACGCGCCGATGTGCGGCACGGCGTAAACCAGGCCGGACTCGAGAATGGGGTGCCGATAAGTGGAGTTTCGCGTTTGCGGCTCGTTCGGCAGCACATCCAAGCCGACGCGCAGGTTTTTCTGCGGAATGAGCTCTTGCAGCGCGTCGTAGTCGACTAGCTCGTCGCGGGCGGTGTTCACGAAGAACGCCCCCGGGCGCAGCTGGGACAACACCTTTTTGTCGACGATGCCGCGGGTGCGCTCGGTCAGATCCAGGTGGACGCTGAAGATGTCGGAGACTTTGGCCAGCTCGGCCGGCGAGGTCACCCGCGTCACGCCCAGCTCCGCCGCCTTGGCCGACGTGAGCGAGCGACTCCAGGCAAAGCAGTTGAGCTCGTAAGCTTGGGCGATTTTGAGCACGGCGCGGCCGATGTGACCGAGCCCCAAAATGCCGAGGGAGCGGCCGCGCAGCCCGGCGGCGCGCGCGAACTCGTTCTTCTCCCAGCGACCGGCGCGCATGCTGGCCACGCCGTCCGGAATGCGCCGATCGAGGCTGCCGATCAACGCGAAGGTGAGCTCCGCCACCGCGGAAGCGTTTTTGCCCGGGCAATTGGCCACGTAAATGCCGCGTTCGCTGGCGGTTGGGACGTCGATGTTCTTCACACCGGCCCCGGCGCGAATCACCAGGTTGAGCGCGCTGCCGGCGTCGAAAGCGGCTTTGCTCACCTCCGTGCCGCGCACCACCAGCACGTTGATGCCGGCTAGCCGCCCGGGCAGCTCGGCGGCTTCCAGCTCCGGCTCGTAGCTGACCTCCACCCCGAGGGTCCGCATTTCATCGAGGCTGCTTTCGGAAAGACGATCGGCGACCAAAACTCGCATAGGGGGCCCCGAGACTTATCACGACCAGGGCTGCGGTTGGGATGAAGCGCGCTACGGCGCGCTCGCTCCGGCAATCGGCGAGAACTGGCCCTGGATTTCCAGGCCGACGGCGCCCGAGCGCTCCACGAGCCAGGGCGAGATTTCGAGCTGAGCCGCGGGCGTGAAGCAGGCTTTTTCGCCCTTCGGAAGCGCGAGCCACAGCTTGCCTGCTTCGTCGCAGCGGAGCTTGTCGGGCTCGAGCGGCAGCTGCTGGCCGTCCAGAAGCTCCACCTGCAGGCCCCCTGCCCCGCCGCGCACCGACTGCACGAAGAAGCGCGGGCCCTCGACCGTCACGTAGGTCCAATCGTACCCGTTGCTCAAGATGTCGCGCCCGTCGTCAGGGTGGCGCGCCAGCCACGACGCGAACGCCTTGTGCATACCCGGGTGCGAGACCGGATTGCCTTCGTGGAAGAAGCGCCCCTCTTTGCTGAGCACGATCGTGCTTTCGCGCGAGCGCCCTTCGGGCGGCGGCAATCGAAAGAATTCGGGGTGATCGGCGGGTTTCATGGTCAGGTGCCGCTGCGGGCTTTGGCGCGAGCCGCCGGCTTGACGAGCTCGGGCTGCACGGCGCGGCCGAGCGCATAGCGCCGGCTCACGTCGACCAAGAAGCGTCGCTCGAGCGCGCTGCGACCGAGCAACATTCGATAGAGCATGTGACGACGATCGACCAGGCCGACTTCGATCAGCTGTTCGCGTCCGCCCAAGCGCACGTGCGCTTTCACGAACACGCGTGTCGCGGTTTCCCCCGTGCTGGAACGCACCGGGGTCTTTCGCGACACTTTCGTCTCCACGGTGACGCGCGCCGACGGATCGTCTCGTCGCAGCCGCACGTCGAAGCGGACGCGCGCACCGGCCAGTAGGCGCACGTTTTCGACGTGAAGCGCGCTGGTGCGGGCCCCGGTGTCGACGCGTGCCCGCAGGCTTTTCACCCCCCAATCGGGAAAATCGACGTACTCGGCCACGCCGATGATACGAGGTTCGGGGCGTTCACGACGTTCACGCATGGCGCACCCCCGAGTATAAGGGTTACGTGCTCGACGAGCTACCTAGCCTTGAGTTTGCAGCGACCGCGGTGGCGGTGGTGCTCGTGTTGCGCGCGGCGTTGTTGTCCCGAGCGGGCGCGGCGTTCTTCCAAAGGCGCGCGCGCAGCGACAGCGGCCGAGCGCGCGACTTGGTCGGCATCGTCTTGATCGGCGGCGCCGTGCTGTACGTGATCGGTGTCCAGCGCGCTTCGACCTGGTTCCTCGTGGCATCGGGCGTGGCCATCCTGGCGCAGGTGGTCGGCTTCTTGCTCAGGAGCTTGGCGCGCGCGCGCGCTAGCGCCGGACCGAGCGTCGAGGTGGAAGATAGCGACGGAGAAGACGGCGACATCGACGAGCTCAACGGTTGCTCCGTCTGCGGGCATGCCACCCTGATCGAGCTCGACGACACGGCGCGCTTCCTGGGCGGGCTCAGCCAGCTCTCGCCGTTGAGCGCGACGGTGTGCCCGCAGTGCGGCGCGCTCAGCGGGCAGGTCGAGGATCCGTCCAAGATCCCCATCGGCGAAAGCCACGGCACCAGCCTGCGGCAAAGCCCCAGCGGGGAGGACGCTCAAGCCCTGGAAGAGCCCACCGAGCACGACGGCTAGCGCCCTGACGATGGCTGAGCTTGCCAGCGGGCCCAAAAAGCGGGAAATGAGCGGCTGAAAAATGGACGCATCTGGCAGCCGTGACGCCAATCGCGAGTACTACGACGCCTTTTCGGCCGACTACGAGCGCGAACGCGGCAAGAACGATCCGGGCGGATACCACGAGCTCTTGGACGAGCTGGAGGCCGACTACGTGCGCCGCTTCGGGCAGGGGCGAGACGTGCTCGAAGTGGGCTGCGGTACGGGGCTCGTGCTCCTGCGCATCCGAGAGTTCGCGCGGGTGGCGCGCGGCGTGGATTTGTCTCCCGGCATGTTGGCCAAGGCTCAGGCGCGTGGCCTGGACGTGACGCTCGGCTCGGCGACGGAGCTCCCGTTCGAGGCGAATCGCTTCGACGTTACCTGCTCGTTCAAGGTGCTGGCGCACGTGCCGGAGATCGAAAAAGCTTTGGCCGAGATGGCGCGCGTGACGCGTCCCGGCGGCATGGTGCTGGCCGAGTTTTACAACCCCTACAGCCTACGTGGTTTGCTCAAGCGCTTCGGCCCGGCCGGCAAGATTGCGCAGGCGGCCAACGAGCGCGACGTCTTCACGCGCTTCGATTCGCCGGCGCGGGCCAAGGCTCTCACCCCACCGGGGTGCGTGTTCGTCGGCGCGCGCGGCGTGCGCATCACCATTCCCAGCGCCAAGCTGATGAAGCATCCGCTGGCGCGCCGCGCATTTCGCGCCGCCGAGCGCGCGCTGTGTGATTCGCCCTTCAAGAACCTGGCCGGCTTCTACGTGGCCGCCTACGAAAAGCGGGGCGACGCCTGACTGCTCGCCTCACGCCCCCCCGCGATGACTTCCAAGGCTAGCGCCCCCACTTCTCGTCCCACCAGCTGGTGGCGCACCGCTTTGGAGCGGCGTCGCCGTCACATGGACGAGCCGTATCCAGCGTCCGAGCCACCGCGCTTTGCCAGCGAGCAGGAGCGCCAGGCGGCGCTGAAGTTCTTCAACGCCGCTTTTCGCGCCGAAGAATCCGGCATCCGCCAAGCGCACGAGCTGGCCGACGAAGTGGCGGCGTGGGACCCGGAGCTGGCCGAGGTGCTGCGGCTGTACGGCGACGAAGAAGGTTGGCACCAGGCGCTGCTCACCGAGTTTTTGGGCGAGCTGGGCGGCCAGGTGCAGCCGATGGGCCGCGTGACGCGCACGTTCTACAAAGTCTACGCGCGCGCCAAGCGCATGGACACCATCGTGCTCACCAACCTGATGTTCGAGACCATCGGCTCGACCACCTACCGCCTGGCGCTCGGCAACGTGTCTCAGCCGGCGGCGCGCCGCATGCTCACGATCTTGACGCGCGACGAGGCGTTTCACGTTCCGCTGAACGTGCACTTCTTGCGCCGCGTGCTCGAGCGCGACCCGGGGGCGCTACCGCGGCTGCGGCGGCTGTATTGGCTGCTGTTTGCGTCGCTCGTGCTGCTGCCGCTGGCCAGCCGTCCCAAGGCGTTCGCCTTCGACCGCATCCACACCCGCACCCTGATGCGCGCCTATGCCCTCGAGCTTGGCCGCTTGTTCGCGCGCGAGCACGACTTGAACCTCGCCCCACCCCAGCTGGTGTTGCGCCTGCTCGGCATCTCCCCCGCCGAGCTTTTGCCCGGAAGCGGCCCCTCGCCCACCAGCGTGGAAGCCGCCGAGCGCGCCGTCGACCGGGACGACGTCGTGGTAACGGCGCTGTAGCCGCGCGACTAGAAGCGACCCATCAGCGTCACGCCGCCGCCGGTCTGATCGAAATAGGGCACCGCCGACACTTCGGTCGCCTTGGGCTTCGTCGGAGTCAGCGACGGCGGCAGCGGGCGCGTCCGCGTTTCGGTGAACTCGGGCACGAACTCCAGCTGAGCCTGCAGAATGCCGCCCGCCGCCAGCGCGGCGAAGCTCCAGAAAGACAGCGCGCGGATCGTGCCCCAAGTCGACTGCGTCTTTTGATAGCTGGCCGCGTCGACGGGGCGAGTCTTCTGTATCTCGTAGACCTGCGTAGCCAAGCGACTCTGCACCACGATCGAGGAGAGGCTGAGCGAGGCCAGCGCCGCTTCGCTCACCAACAGCGTGTAGCCTAGCCCCGGCTCACGGTTTTGAAACTGGCCGAAGCCGAACGGGATGAGCGCGCGCACACGGCTGTTCCGTTGCACAATCGACTCTTTTTGCGCGAGCTGCTCGAGCGCTTGCATGCGATCGCGATCAGCGGCCAAGCGCTGCTGCCGCTCGCGCGCCTCGGTCTGAGCCTGGCGAATGCGCGCCTGTTCGGCCGCGCGGATCTCGGTCACCAGCGAGTCACGCACCTTGAGAAAGTGCTCCACCACCGGCTGCGGAAAGACCAAGCTGTCCGGCGGCTTCATCTGCGGATTTTCGTGGATGGCGGCGCGCAGCGGCGCATCGGCGGCCGCGCCCTCACCGGCACCGAGCAAACAGGCGGCCCAGTAAACGCGCGCGTTTTCTACGATCGCGGGCTGTCGCAACGGATCTCGGCCGGTGGGATCCAGCAGCCGTTCGATCTCGCTGCTGCACTCCGCGTACTTGCCCGCTTCGTACAGACCGACCACGCGCGACAGCTCCGCTTCATCGCTCAAATGGTCCGACAGCTTCGGCTTCGGCTCCGACGTCGTGGTCCCCGGCTTGGTCGCGGCCGGTTTGACGACCGCCGGCTTGGCGGCGACGGCCGGCTTCGCGGGGGCTTGAGCCTTGCCGGCCTCGGCGGGCTTGCTGGGCGGCGCCGAAGAGGCCGCGGGCGGAGCGCTGGCAGCTGGCGTTTGAGCGGCGGCGCGCGCAGGCAACAACGCCCCTACGCTCAAGAGCACGACCGCTGACAGGAACCTCTGCATTCGGACGCCGGGACCCACCCCGGCACCGGGTCAGGGACGGGGAAAGGTGGAGGTTCGTCCGGGGCTCAGCTCCACGTCAAATGCTTTTGGAGCCTCCCCGGACTGCGGGGCCGGAATCACCGTGCAATGAGCCACCTGTTTGGCCGCCTGCATGTTGATCTGCACGGAGCCGGGCGCGCTAAAATTGGCGACTTCCCCGCAGCTGGCGGTGCTCAGCGGGGCGCCGCGAAACTCCAGAGTGGCCGGTTTCCAGGCGATGACGCCCTTGACGGTCTGCGGCTCGTTCGGCCGAACCGTGACGGTTTTGAAGGCGGAGCCGGCGCAGCAGTCGGTGTTGGGCGGGCGAAACTCGAACGTGTGCTCCCCGGCCGCGATCTCGTGCACCCCGAACCAGTTATCGAAGGGGTGACCGTCCATCAACACGGTAGCGTTTTGGGGGCCGTTGACGACGACGGTCACGTTGGCCACGCCGTCGATGACCGGCTCCTTGGGCGGCTCGGCGGAAGGTCGGGGCTTGCCCCGCCTCTTCTTGACGATTGGCGCGGCCTGGGCGCTCCCCTCCGCTTGGCCGACGAGCTGGGGCCTGGCCCCGCCCGTGACGTTACCGGCGCTCGTGGCGGCGGCCACCGGCTTCTTGTGATTCGTGCCGCGTAGCTTGGCAACGATCTTGAACACCCCGCCCAGAGCGGCGGCGATGATGAGGCTGCCGGTCAAGATCACCGCGGTTTGCACGAGAGCGCGCCGAAAGCGCTGGCTGCGCGCCAGCGACGACACTTCGCTGATCAGATCCGTGTCGTCGGGGCGAAACGCGAGCGCGCGATTGAAGCAGGTGGTGGCGGTCATCACGTCGCGCCCTTCGCGTGCCTGGCGGCCCCGCGTAACCAGCGCGTCGACCACCCGTTCTTCGAAGCCGACCCGGTACTGTTTGGGATCGTGCAGGAACGCGCCAATCTCGCTGGCGGGATCTTCGAAGCCGACCAAGCGCAGCTCCGCGCGCAAGGCTTCGGCGAGCTCGAGCGTCGAAGGGAAGCGATCTTTGGCGTCCTTCGACAGCGCCCGGTCGACAATCGCCCCGAGCCCGGCGCCGACGGTGGGGCGGGCGCGCTCCGACGGAGTGAAGGCGCCTTCGAGAACCCGCCGCAGCACCTGCGCGGGGTTCTTCCCATCGAAGGGCAATTTGCCCACCATGCACTCGTACAAGAGGACGCCGAGACCGAACACGTCCGAGCGCGCGCTGACCTCGCCGCCTTCGATCTGCTCGGGCGCCATGTGCGCGGGCGAGCCCAGCACCTGCCCGGTTGAGGTCACGCCCTGCGCGTCGAGCAGCTTCGCGATGCCGAAATCCGTCAGCTTTACGAGCTTTTCGGTGTATTCGCCGGACGCGCGGCCTTCGGGCAAGCTGCGTAGCAGCACGTTCTCCGGCTTCACGTCGCGATGAATGACGCCCAGGCCGTGCGCGTGGTCGAGCGCCTGCGCAAGCTCGATCCCGATGGCGGCCGCGACCTCCGGGGGCAGGTTTTGCTCGTCCGTGAGCAGCTGGCGCAGCGTCTTGCCGCGCACGAGCTCGACGACCAAGTAACGTTCTTCGGACTCGTCCTCCGAGACGTCGTACACCTCCACCACGCCGGGGTGCTTGACCTTGGCCACCGCGCGCGCCTCACTGGCGAAGCGCTGACCTACCTCTTTGTTTTCGCGCAGGTGGCGATGGATGATCTTGACCGCGACCTCACGCCCCAAGCGCTTGTCGCGAGCGCGGTACACGGTGGCCATGCCACCGTGTCCGATCTCTTCCAACAACTCGTACTTGTCGAGCTTGGGAAACGAGTGCTCTTGCGCGGCGCTCAGTCAGACCTCCGCCGCGCTGCCATCAGGGAAGCTGCTCCACCCGCACGCCGTTGGTGGCGCCACGCACGCCGACGCGAGCGCCGTACACCATCACGTAACGCTCGCCCGACTTGACGAGACCGTTGTCCATCAAGAACTGGCTGGTGTTCCGCACCTGATCTTCGACCGTCGACGTCTTGCCCACTAGCGCCCTCGGAGTGACGCCCCAATATAGCGCGAGCCGCCGCAAAGTGCGCTCATCCGAAGCGAACGCCAAAATGGGCGCCGTGGGGCGCGCTTTGCTGACAAGTCGGGTGGTGAGACCGGTTTCAGTCAGGGTCACAATCAGCTTGGCCCCTACCTCTCGCGCGATGGCGCAGGCGGCGTGGGCGATGGAGTCGGGGGTGGTGTGGTCCGGCTCCGACGGATTCGGCGCGAAAAACCGGCTGCCCTCGGCCTGGCGAATGATGCGATCCATCATCCGCACCGATTGCAGGGGGAATTTACCGCTGGCGGATTCTGCCGACAGCATGACGGCGTCGGCGCCGCCGAACACGGCATGAGCCACGTCGCTGGCTTCGGCGCGGGTCGGGCGCGGCGAATCGACCATCGAGGCGAGCATTTCGGTCGCCACGATCACCGGCTTTCGGTGGATGCGACAGGTCCCGATGATCTGTTTTTGAATCACCGGCACGGTCTCGGGCGGGAGCTCCACGCCCAAGTCACCGCGCGCCACCATCGCGCCGTCCGACGCACGCACGATCGAGTCGAGGCGCTCGACGGCTCCGGGCGTCTCGATCTTGGCGATGATGGGCGTCGGCTTGCCCTTGCGCTCACAGATCTCGCGCAGCTCTTGCACCTCTTCGGCGCGACGCACGAACGACAGCGCCACGTAGTCGAGGTCCATCGACAAGCCGAAGTCGAGATCCTTCTTGTCCTTGTCGGTGAGCGCGGGCAGACGCAAGCTGCCGGAGGGCAGATTGACGCCCATCTTCGGGCGCATGGGGCCGCCGTGCTCGACGATGCATTCGACGCGCTCGCCGCGCACACCGAGGACACGTAGCTCCACCTGGCCGTCGGAGAGCAAGATGCGATCGTCGGGGCGCACGTCTTGCGACAGAGGCTCGTAGGTGATGGCGATGGTCTTGTCGTCACCGACGTCGCCCGCGATCATGTCGATGCGGTCGCCGTTGACGAGCACGGCGGGGCCAACCTTGGCGGTGCGGATCTTGGGGCCGCACAAGTCTTGGAGCAGCGCGACTTGCTTGCCGAGCGCCGCGCTCTCTTGGCGGATCATCTCGATGCGCTGGCCGTGCTCTTCGTGCGTGCCGTGGGAGAAGTTCAGCCGCGCGACGTCCATACCAGCCTCGATGAGGCCGCGAATTCCTTCACGACTGTCGACAGCGGGACCGAGGGTGCAAACGATTTTGGCGCGGCGGGAGATCATCTAGGTCGTCCGATTCTTCTGGGGATGGTGCCTGCGGCAGGGCGCGGGCGGTGGCCGAGCATGCCACAGCAGAAACGATAGTGTGGCCAGATCAGAAAGCCGAGGCTAGCGACGCCGAACGACGGCGCTTTCGCGAGCGGCCTTTCGGCCCGCCCGTGGTAGAGGACGCGCATGACCGGATTTCGACGCGATGCGCAAGACAGCGCGGTCTTGGGCTCATTGCGGCTCTCTCAAGTGGTTCGAGAGGCCGGAGTCGAGCTGCCCGCCTACGTCTACGACGTCGACGGCATGACCGAGACGCTCCGCTCGCTGCGCCACGCGTTCGGCGACGCCCCGCATCTGGTGGCTTATGCCATCAAAGCGAACAGCGCGGGAACGGTCGTTCGCGCCTTCGCGGCCGAAGGCGCGGGAGTCGACGCGGTGTCGGGGGCGGAGCTCGAATTGGCGCTGTCCTGCGGCGTCCCCGAAAAGCAGGTGGTGATGAGCGGCGTCGCCAAGTCCGACGCCGAAGTCGATCTTGCCCTTTTCAAAGGCATTCTGGCGATTCAGGCCGAAAGCGTGGAAGAGCTAGGGCGGGTTCAGGCACGCGCTCGCGCCACGGGCCGTCGGGCCGACATCTCGCTGCGCATCAACCCCGGCATCGAGATCGACACCCATTCGCACATCGCGACCGGTCACGACGCCGCCAAGTTCGGCATCAGTGAGAGTGACTTGGCCGCTGCCTACGCCGTCATCGACGGTTCGGGAGGCCTCCTCTCACAAGTCGGTATCTCCGTGCACCTGGGCTCGATGATGACCTCTACGGAGGCGTACGCGCGCTCGGCGCGCAAGCTGTGCGACCTTGCGCGCGAACGGCGCGCCCAGGCCACGAAGCTTGCCTACGTCGACTTCGGCGGCGGCTTCGGCGTCGACTACGGCAGCACGCCCAGCGTGCCGCCTTCGGAATTCGCCCACATCTGCGTGCGAACCCTGCGCGACGCCGGGCTTTCGGATCTGATGATCGTGGTCGAGCCAGGGCGGAGCTTGGTGGCGCCGTACGGCGTGTTGGTCGCGCGCATCGTGCAGACGAAGCGCAGCGCCGAGCGGCGCTGGGTCATGATCAACGCGGGCATGAACGACTTGATCCGCCCGGCGCTGTACGCGGCCAAGCACCGCATCGAGCTGTGCGAAAGCTCGCCGCAGGAGCCGGAATGGCGCGTGGTCGGCCCGGTGTGCGAAAGCAGCGACGACTTCGGTAGCCATGCGCTCGGCCCCGACCCCAGCGGCTTGGTGGCAGTCCGCGATGCGGGCGCCTACGGCTACGTGATGGCCAGCGAGTACAACGGCCGCGCGCTACCGAGCGAAGTGTTCGTGAAAGGCGGCAAAATCGTGTCGGTCAGCCGCAGCCCGGGCCGCCAGGCGTGGCTGCAACGGCGCCTCGAGGCTTGAGCTACGATCCGCGTTTGATCGGATTCGCGGGCGGATGCGTGGGCGCCGAGGTGCGACCGGAGCTCGTCGGATTGGGCGTCGGTGCGCGCATGGCGGGGCCGCGTGAGCCCGAGCCGCGCGTACCCGTGCCGGCGCTGGGCGCGGGGCGACCGACGCTGGGCGGCGGGGGTGTCACGCCGCGCGGCGGTGGGCGCGAGCTACGCAGAGCGGGCGTCGTGGTGGACGAATCGAGTCGGCGCGCGCCGCTGCCACGACCGGGCGGAATCGAGCGCGTGCGATACACCTCGCCTTCGACCACGACCTCGACGCCGAGCGAACGGCAGCG
Source organism: Myxococcales bacterium (assembly GCA_040348565.1). Classification (GTDB taxonomy): domain Bacteria; phylum Myxococcota_A; class Polyangia; order Polyangiales; family Polyangiaceae; genus PMG-095. The sequence continues at coordinate 11,934 of JBEQSW010000131.1, forward strand.
ACGAGCCAGACGCTCCAGGTCGATGCCGGGCACGAGCAGCAAGCCGGACGGCGGCGAAGGGTCGACGAACAAGTCTTGAGTCTGACGGCGCGTGCGCAACAGCTCGCGCACCTCGGGATCTTCGACCCACAAGAAGCCGGAGGTGCTCACGAACTCGGCGCGGCCAATCACGGCGCTGGCCTGAGCCAGGGTGCGCGTGATCGGATCCGGCAAGCTTGCCACTTGCTCGATTCGCGCCTGAATCACGTCGGCTTCGAAGCCGGCGCCGAGCGCCAACGCCAGCGTTTGCGCGGTGATGAGCACGTCCAGCGTGCCCGTGACCGCACCTACCTCGACGAAGGGCGACAGCGACAGCACGTGGCCGGTCTTGGTCAAAGGCCCGATGCGCAGCGCTTGATTGTCGGTGAAGCGGCTCAGCTCGCTGCTCGATTTCGGGCCGGCGCTGCTGGCGACGGCGTCGGACAAGAACGCGCGGCCGCGCGGCGTGATGCGCAAGGTCGGCCCGAGCGAATCGGCTTCGTCGGAGTCGGCGTCGCCGATGTCCACGACGCCCAGCGCGTGCAAGCTTTCGAAGGCGATGCGCCGCGCGATCTCGGCGGGCGTGGCGGCTTCGACGGCGGCGCGCTGCGCCCAACGCTGAATCAACCGCGCCAAGCCGGGCGCGCGCGAATCGGAGCGCACGTAGCCGGCGATGGCTTCCCACGGCACCCAGCGGCCGTCCCCCAGCTCTTGCAGGGCTTCGAGCACCAGGTCACGCACGCTGCCGACGGCGCTTGCTTCGCGCGTCCCTTGAGCGATGCGCATCACCTCGCCGTCGGGGCGCGCTTCGTCCCAGGCGCCGCCGCGGCGCCACGCCTCGAACAACGCCTTGCCCAGGCCGCCAACCTCGTGCGACCCGGGAGGGGACGCCACGCTGACCGCCGACGGATCCCACAAACCGATGGCGCGGCTCAGAGCCGCGATGAAGGCGACGCGCTCTTGGTCTTTGCCGAAGCGGGTCGACAGCTTGCCGATCAGCGAGCGCGGCGTGCCGATGTCGGTGCGCAGCTCGACCGAAGGGTCACGCACGGTGAGCGCCATTGCCAACGCCAGCGCGGCCGGATCTTCGGCGAAGCGAGCGCGCCGGGGCGCATGATCGTCGGCCAGGACGAAATTCCTGATTTCATGCCGCTGCGTCTCGCGCTCGGCCCGCCGCGAAGCGCCGACGATGGTCGCGACTTCGCTGGGGATGATGTGGCGATTCGGGTGAATCGGCACCAGGTAGCCCCGGCGCTCGAGCGCAAAGCCCACGCCGCGCCGCGAAGGCGTCGCGCCGGTTGCGCCGCGGAGCCGCAAAGGCTCTCGCTCGAGGTCCAGCAGCTCGTCGGTTTCGACCTCGCCGCCCACGGTGTCGACCGCCGCCAGCAGCTTGCGCTCGAGCGGCGCCAGCTCTTCGAGCTCACGCTGGAGCTTGGCGGGGTTGGTCAACGTCTCCCACGCGCTCTCCAGCGCCAACGCCATGGGCGGGGTCGCGGGACGACCGAGATAGTGACCGGCGATGCTACCGGCCACGTCCTGGCTCACCTGCGAGAGCAGGGCGCGCACGCCCCGTGGATCTTCGCCTTCCCAGCTCCGCAGCTGGAGCATGAAGGCGATGGGCAATAGCAGCTCGACCCCGCGCTGGGCCCCGCGCACGAACACGATGCCGCGCGCGACCAGCGGCTCGACCGCCGGCGGCAGGGTGCTGGCCACCAGCACGCCCTTGGCCTCGGCGATGCGATACAGCAGCTCGCGCGTCGGCCCCGGTAGTAACGAAGTGTCGCGGATTTCAGGCAACTGCAGCAGCATCCGCGCGACCTGCGACGGAACATCGATGCGCTTTGCCTCATCGGTCCGGATCTTCAGCCGGGCGATCAACGACTCCAGCTCCCGGTCGGGGAGGACGCGCAGGACGTCCACGAGCCGAATGGCCACCCCGGGCCTCTCGGTCTGTCCACCGTCGCGTCGAGAGTTACTCATAGATCTAGATAGCAAACCGCGAAAACCCTGCCCTGTCCAGTCGGGTCAGTAACCCTTCTATGTTGGAAGCGCTACAGTTTTCGGCTGTCTCGTGGGTCGGTGGGTCCGCGGTTTCGTGGGTCGGTGGGTCCCTCCCCACCTCCTCCGGGTTTGGGGGTCATGGTGGCTTTTCTCGCAAAGGGCCTCGATGCGGCACATTTCGCGCGTCTGGGCGGGGGGGCTGGCCAGGAGCCGCAAAGGCCCGATTAGGACGCTAATCTTGTCCCGAGCCGAGACGCAGGCTCGAACCTCGACTATCCACAGCTTGTCCATGATCCTGAGAGACCCCGTCCACGGTCTGGTCTCCTTCGAAGCGGAGGAGGAATCGATCGTGCCCGCGCTGCTGGAGGCCCGAGAGCTTCAACGCTTGCGCCGCGTCCGCCAAACCGGCTTGGCGTCGCTGGCCTACCCGGGCGCAGACCACACGCGCTTCGCCCACGCCATCGGCTCGGCCTGCGTGATGACCAAGCTGGTCCGCCGCCTCCGGTCCATCCATGACTCGCTACCGTACTGGCAACGGCTGACCACCGAACGGGCCCGCGACGCGCTGGCGGCCGCGTTGCTGCACGACGTGGGGCACGGTCCGTTTTCGCACCTGTTCGAGCAGGTGTTGCCGCAAGCGCGCCGCCACGAAGCTTGGACCACCGAAATCGTGCTGGATCCGAGCACGGACGTAAACCGCATTTTGAGGCGCTTCGACGCCAGCCTGCCCGAGCGCGTGGCGGACTTGGTGCAAGGCAAGCATGAGCTCACCTTCTTGGCCAAGGCGGTCAGCGGCACGTTCGACGTCGACCGCTGCGACTACCTGCTGCGCGACGCCCATGCCACGGGCGTGAGCTACGGCTCTTTCGATCTGGATTGGCTGCTGCGCAGCTTGCGCTTCGGCGTGCCGAGCAACGGCGCCGCGCCGCCGCTGGCCATCGACGGCGCCAAGGGCATTCCCGCCATCGAATCGTTCTTGCTGGCGCGCCTGTTCATGTTCCAACAGGTCTATTTTCACAAGACCGAGCGCGCCAGCGAGTGGATGCTGTCGCGCATTTTGGAGCGCGTCGGCCGTCTTACCCAAGACGGCGCCCGTTTGGGGGCAACCCCACGCGCGCTCAGCGAAATTGCCATCAACGGCGAGACCTCTCTCGGCGAATACTTGCGCCTGGACGACGCCACGCTCTGGGTGGCCCTGGCCAGTTGGTGCGACGCGCCGGACCCGGTGCTGGGCGATCTGTGCCGGCGCTTCTACGCCCGGCAGCTGTTCAAGACTTACGAGTTGTTCGGCGAGCAAGCCACGCCTGCCGCACGCCTGACCGCGCTCGAAATCGCGCGCGACATCGCTCGCCAAGCCGGGCTCGATCCGGAAATTTACGTCGGGCTGGACGCCGCCTCGACCGTCGCCTTCGACGACTCGGACGATCCGTTGACGGTGGTGTTCCCGAACGGCAAGAGCCGCGCGCTCTCCGAAGTGTCCTTCTTGCTCGCACGCCTGCGCCACGAAAAGATGGAGCGCGTACGGCTGGTGTTCGCACCGGAGCTGCGCGACCGCATCGTTCAGGCGGTCGGGAACCAAGACTGGGCATGAAGCACCGGCCGCTGTCGTCGCTGCTCGCCGGGGGCTTCGGCTTCGCGGCAGTGCTACTCGGTAGCGTTGCGCGCGCCGAAAACGACGCTCCGCCTCCGGCTCGGCACGTGCACGCTCCCCTGCCCGGCTCCGACGGCGTCTACGGACGCCTCGACGGCGCCATCGCGGTCGGTGCCAGCGCCGGAGCCGAGCTGGAAGCGGGCGAGCCGCGCGGCGCGCTCAAGCTCTCGGCGCACTACCTGTGGACCGCCGGCGTTTACGCCCGCTACTCGGACGCCTTCGGCGCGGCCGAGCAACGGCCGCTGCGCGTGGCATCGTTGGGCGTCGACGTTCGCCCGCTGTTTTTGCCGCGTTTCGCCCTCGACCTGGAGCACGGTCCGGCATGGTTGGACCTGGCTCTCGATTCCGTGTCGCTCAACGCCGGAGCCTACTTCGCCAAGCCTGCGGGACAGGGCTTCGGTGACGAGCGCGGCTTCGAGGCGGGTCTCGGCTTCGGAGTGCCGTTGTTCGGAGAAGCCGCAGGGCCGTGGCTCGAGGCCCGCGCCGAGCGCCGCTTCGCGGACTACGGCCCGAGCGCTTGGCTCTTCACGCTCTCGGTCGCCTATCACGCCTTGGTTTGGACCACCGACCCGGGAGAGTGACCGCCGCCCAGGCTTTCGGACGGAGTCAGATCGAATCGTCGTGTTGAAAGGGGCGCAGCACGCCGTCAGCGCGGGCGGCGGCGACGTGCTCGTTCACGGCTTCGCGCTCCCGAGCCAAGAACTCGCGCACGGCGCCGTCCAGCTTCGGGTGACGTAGAAAATGCGAGCTGTACGTGACCGTCGGCTCGAAGCCACGCGCGACTTTGTGCTCGCCGCCGGCACCGGGCTCGAACTTCTTCAGGCCACGGCGAATGCATTCTTCGATGCCGAAGTAGAAGCAGACGTTGAAGTGCAAGAATGGCACCTCGTGAGTGGCACCCCAGTAGCGGCCGTACAGCGCGTCTTGACCCAAAAAGTTGAAGGCGCCGCCCACCAGCCGCCCGTGCTGGCGAGCCACCACCACGTGCAGCTCGTCCGGCATCGTCTTCGCGATCTCTTCGAATAGCTCGCGCTGCAGGTACTGGCGCCCCCAAGCGAACTTCTCGACCGTGCTCAGGTAAAATTCGAACACGAAGTCGACCAGCTCCGGAGTGAGATCTCGACCCGAGAGCGCGGAGATCTCGACCTTGCGGTCCAGCATCTCGCGCCGCTCGCGCTTGAGCTGGTTGCGCTTCTTGCTGTTCATGCGCGACAAGAAATCATCGAAGCTGGCATAGCCCGGGTTTTCCCAGTGAAATTGCACACCGCGGCGCTCGGCAAAACCCTGCTCGCTGAGAGCCGCGCTGTCCGCCTCGGGCAAAAACAGCACGTGGGCACCCGACACCGGCAGCGCGCTGCACAGCTGCGGAATGGCCCGCGCGAAGGCAGCCAGGATGCGCGGGCGATCTTGATCGGCTCGGATCAAAATGCGGGGCCCGGTAGCAGGCGTGAACGGCACCGCCAAGATCAGCTTCGGGTAGTACGGCGCGCGCAGCACCCCTTCCGAGTGCCGCGCCCACGAATAGTCGAACACGAACTCGCCCTCGCTGTTCGTCTTGACGTAGGCCGGCGCCGCCGCCACGCACTCGCCGGCTTCCCAGAGCGAGACGTGCTGCGGCAACCAGCCGCGCTCTTCACCCACGCAGCCGGTGCGCTCGAGCGCGTCTAGCCAGGCAAACGACAAGAACGGAGGCCGTCCTGGCGGCAGCAAGCGCTCGTAGTTGGCCTGCCCCAGCTCGCGCATGGAGCCGTGGGTGCGTAGCTCGAAAGTGGGCGCCGCGCTCTTCATAGGAACTTCCGCAGGCGGTAAAAGCCGGCTTCGACCAGTCGATCGGACACCGAGCGCGAAAGCACATCGCGCAGCTCGACCTCGCGGGACCCGTTCAAATCTTCGCAAAAAGAACGCTCCACCTCGGCGCTCAGCTCGGCGTCCAGCACGCTGGCGTTCACCTCCAGGTTGTAGTGCAGCGACATGTAGTCGAAGTTGAAGGTGCCGGTCGTGCACCACTCGCCGTCAATCACGGCGGTCTTGGCGTGGAACATCCCGTCTTGCCACTCGTAGATGCGCACGCCCGCCATCAGCAGCTTTTCGTACTGGGCGCGGCCGGCGAACTTGACCGGCTCCACGTCGCTGTGCGCGGGCACGATCACGCGCACGTCGACGCCACGCCGGGCGGCCCGACACAGCGCGCGACGCACGGAAGCGTCGGGCACGAAGTACGAGTTCGAGATGTAGACGGTCTTCTTCGCCGCGTAGACGCGCGCGGCGTAGTCCATCGCAATCTCGTGGCGGTGCCGGAAGTAGCGCTCGCCCAGGATGCGCACCGGCAGCAGTCGCTGACCGGGCACGGCCGGCGGTGGCTCGGCATGCAGGTGCAAGAGCGGCGGCAGCTCGTGCCGGTGCCACACGCGGTGAAAGCAATGCGAAAGCGCGGTCACGGCCGGGCCCTCGATGCGCATCATGTCGTCGCGCCAGCCTCCGCCGCCTTCTTCGCGCGGGGCCCATTGGCGAGCCAAGTTGATGCCGCCGGTGAAGCCGATGCTGCCGTCGACTACAAGAATCTTTCGGTGGTCGCGGCGCGAGATGCGGGAGAACGACAGTCGGAAGCGTCGACGCCAGGGTGCTACCGGGTTGTATTCCAGGACGTGCACGCCAGCGGCCTCGAGGACCGCAAACATGCCGCGATCTGCGCCAATGGAGCCCACTGAGTCGTAGATGACCGCCACCTCGACGCCTCGCTGATGCGCGTTCGTCAGCGCTTCGGCAAAGCGCCGGCCGACCTCGTCGGAATCGAACCAGTACATTTCCAGCAGCACCTGCCGACGAGCCTGCGCAATGGCCTCGAGCATGGCGGGAAAGGCCTGCCGGCCGTCGTGCAGCAGCCGCACCGTATTGCCCGGCACGAAGCGGCCGCGAACGTGACGAAACCGGAGCGGAACGCGCGACGTGCCCATCAGCTGCGCTGAGAAGATGGGGGCAATGCCGAGCCATGGCAAGCGACCGCTTCCGGGCGCTATGTTTGGGTCATGTCTGGGTCTCAGGTTGCCCGAGCCCGCGTCGGCGCGGCTCCATTTCTGGCTCTTCTAGTGGCGGTGGGCTGCGCTCACGATCCGGCCCCACAACCCGTCTACACGTGGGGCACCGCGAACGGACAACCCGCCGCCACCACCCCGGCTGCGACGGCACCCACGCAACCAGGACAGGTCGTGGCCACGCCCGGTGCGATCGGCCCCGCCGCGCCGACGCTCACGGCCGTGAATCCGAACGACCCCATCAACAACCACGACATCGCGTTTCTGCGCCAGCGCGCGACCGAGATCTTGAACGCGCTAGTCGCGGCGTTGCCCGCGCCGCAGCAAGCGCGCGTCAACGGCATCCCCCTCGTCGTCGATTCCACGCCGGGCGAGGTAAACGCGTTCGCGACCTGTTCGGGCTCGAGCGCGGCCATGGCCATCACCGACGGCCTATTGCAAATCGAATCGCAGCTGGCGCGCTTTCGCGCCTACGACGAGCTCGCCGGCACCAACAAGGTCGGCGAGTACATCGGTGTCATCGCGCGGGGCGCCCGCCCCAAACAACCGGTGCCCGACGTACCGGCCGGCTTCACCGACGCCCGCATCGATTTGGACCCGCGCAAGGTCACTCGCCAGTACCAAATTTTGGACGAGCAGCTGGCGTTCGTGATGGGCCACGAGCTGGGCCACCACTACTTGGGACACTTGCCGTGCACGGCCGCGGGAGCGCTGACTTTGGGGCAAATCTCCGGCGTCCTGTCCAACGCCATTCCGGCCTTCAACCAACCGAACGAGATTGCGGCCGACATGGTCGGCATCAACAACACCCTGACCATGGGCTCGCGCCGCCCCGACTACCACCTGACCGAAGGCGGCGCTTTGCTCACCATGCAGTTCTTCGCCGGACTGGACCAGCTGACGCCGGCCGACATTCTATTCGGCTTCGAGCGCGATCACCCCGCGCCTCAGCTGCGCACCCCCATTATTCAGCAGACGGCCGCCGCTTGGCGCGCAACTGGCGGCGTGGGGTTGCCGATATTGACATTCTGAGGCCCCGAAGCACCGCCACCCCGAAACCCGCATGTCTTCCGACAAGACCGAAGAACCGACCCCACGACGCCTCAATAAGGCGCGCCAAGAAGGCGACAGCGCGGTTTCGTCCACGCTTTTGCAGAGCGTGGGCTTCGTCGTCGTGCTCGCGCTCTTGCCGGGGCTGTTCTTGGCGTTGACGGTCGGGGCCGGCACTGCTCTCCGCAGCGCCATCATCAGGGGTGAGGCCGATACCACCAGCGCCGCGTGGCTGTGGTTGGCGCTCAGCGCGCCGGTGCTGGGCGCGACGGCCCTGGTGTCGGCCCTGCTCGGCTTCGTGCAGACCGGCGGCAACTTCACGGGCTCACGCTTTGCGCCGGATTTCGCCCGTATCGACCCGTTCAACGGCATCAAGGGCTTGTTCACGGTCGAGCGCTTATTTTCACTCGTGCGTTCGCTGCTCGCGGCTCTGGCCGTCGGCTGGCTCGCGTGGGGCGTGCTGCGCGACCATTTGGCCGACGTCGCCAGCACCGTCGGCCGCGGGGAGGCCGTCGCTGCCACCGCTTGGCTGCTCGGGCGGCGGTTGCTGTGGGGAGCCGCGCTGGTGGGCTTGGTGCTGGGCGGCGTCGATTATTTCTTCGTGCGGCGGGCGTGGCTGAAGCGGCACCGCATGACCAAGGACGAGGTCAAGCGCGAGCACCGCGAGTCCGAAGGCGATCCGGAAGTGAAAGCGGCTCGTCGCCGTGCCCATCAAGAAGCTCTGGCGGGGTCGATGATCGCCGCCGTGAAAGACGCCACGGTGCTGATCGTGAACCCCACCCACCTTGCCACCGCCCTCCGTTACCAAGCGGACGAAGACGAAGCGCCGACCGTCATTGCCCACGGTGAAGGCGACCTCGCCCAACGACTGATCGAAGCCGCGCACGCCTACAACGTGCCGGTCGTGCGCGACGTCCCGATCGCCCACGCCTTGCGCGAGCTGCAACTCGGCGAGCAAATCCCGGAAGGCCTGTACGAAGCCGTCGCCGAAGTATTGCGCGAGCTATTGGGCGCCGACGCCCCTCCCGGCTAGACGGCGGCAGTTTGCGGGCCAGCGCAGGCCCTTCGTCACTCGATGCGAATGCGCTTCTTGATGGCTTGCAGCTCTTCGTCGACTTCGCTGTGCTTGAGCTTTTCGGCGATGGGGCCCACGCCCGCTTCCAGGGCGCGAAATTTGGCTTCGACCTCGTCGCGCGTCATGCCGCCGGGGCCGGTTTCGTTCAGCACTCCGTCCAGCTCGCGCTGAGCTTGCACGGTGGTCTCGACGGCTTCGATTTGATCTTCCATGCGCCGAAACTCGGCGAAGGCTGAGCCGCCGACGCGCTTCTGGCCCAAGCCGTCGGCGCTGCCACCCGCTTTGGCCTGCGCGGCTTGCGCCACCAGCGTCCCCTTCCGATGCTCGAGCTCCGTGACTTTTTGCTCCATGCGCTCCAGCTCGGCCTTCATCTCGTGAGCGGCCGCGCGCTGCTCACCGCGCAGCGCCTCCGCGCGGTCGCGCTCGCCGGTGACGCGCTTCTTCTGCATCAGCGCCTCGCGTGCCAGCTCGTCGTCGTTGTTCTTGACGGCTAGCTCGGCCCGCGCCGCCCATTTCTGGGCCTGTGCGTCGAGCTCGTCCAGCTTGCCGCGCAGCTGCTTTTCGGCGGCGACGGCGCTCACCACCTCGCGCCGAGCCGCGCGGATCTGCTCCTGCATCTCCAGCAGAGTCTGCTCGACTGATTTGCGCGGGTCTTGCAGGCCGTCCACCAGCGCGTTGAAGTTCGACGAGATGACCTTACCGACGCGGTCGAAGATGCCCATGCCGGAAATCTGCCACGCCCCGGTGCGACCGCCTACCCCAGAAT
>JBEQSW010000194.1:0-13580 GCA_040348565.1 Myxococcales bacterium
GAGTCGCCGCGAACGGGGACGAACAACCGCTCCGGCAAGCCAACTGGCACGGACAGCTCGGGCGTGCTCTCGGGCCGTTCGCGCAGCAGCACGTCGGTGGCGAAGGCGCCAATCTTGACGGCCGAGATCTGGAGCTTCCTAGGCTCGATGGGATTGCAGCGTCCGGGGAACAGCAGCCGGTCCGCGTCGGCACGGTCACCCTGGGGACAAGGCGAGTCGCTGTCTGCCCTGCTGGCCGCGCACATGCCGCCGGGCTGGCAGAAGGGGCGAGGCACCTGCGTCGGGCCCTGGTCGTCTTCCGCGATCGCGCAATCGGCGTCGACCACGCAACGTCGAGGCAGCTGCTCCGTCAGCTTGGTCAAGTCGTACGACTGAACCGCGCCGCCGTTGTACTGGAGGTCGAAGTCGCTCGAGACCACGAACAGGTAGTCCGGGTTCCCGTCGGCATTGCCATCCCTGCTCAGGGCAAGACCTACCGGAAAGTAGATCTGGTCCTTTGGGACTTCCACACCCTCGCCAGGCCCAAAGCAGCCGCTCAGGAACACACAAGGAATGACTAATTGAATGAGCCGGCGCATCGGCGCCGAGGCTTGTACAACGCCACGGAGGGGTTGGAAAGCTCAGCCGAGATCTAGGATGACGACACCCCGATCGGGATCGTCCTGCTCTTCGGCGTCAGGCTGAGGACGAGGCGCGGGACGGTAGGCGTCGACCGGCAGCTCCACCCGGGGCCGGTCACGCTCGATGCGCCGACGTTCCTCTTCTTCTCTTCGCCTGATTTGGTCGATGATGAAGGGAGGAAGCATGGGGGCGGCCTCGCTTTCGCGATTAAGGGCCCAAGTTCCGTGAACTTTGAGCCTTGACAGAAATCTAGCCGGCGCCGGCTGAAGGTCAAGCTCCGAGAGCAGATTGTCGGCGGCCTCTATGGCCACGCCCGACGGCCGTGGGAACCGTCCGGACGGGCCGCTGGCCGAAATTGCGCTCCGGTCCGTTCGGTGAGGCGCTTCTCGGTGTGCGTAGGGCATGGGCTCTGTAGGTGGGGCAGCCAGCACTGGTTCAACTTAAGAACGGATCGCGAGTACGCTAGGGGGGCTCGTGAATAGCCAAGCGGCCAGTTTCGTCCCGGGCTTTAGCCTGCTGCTACGCGTCGTAACGCGCTCGGCGCTGTTCGTCCTCGCTCTGGGCTCGGCCTTGGCCGTTTCTAGGGTTGCGCTCGCCGCCTTCGACACCAACGACACCTCCTGGGAAGGAGGCAGCGAGCTATTCGAGCTAGCCAAGAAACGCCTCGGCCGGGACCGGCTCGAGATTGCAGCCACGCTCGACTACTCGAAGCTGTCGCCCAAAGACGGCGTCGTGATTCTGCATCCCGACGTGCCGCTCGACTACACGGAGCTGAGCGCGTTCCTGCGCGCAGGTGGGCGGTTGGCGCTGCTCGACGACCACGGCACCGGCGACAAGTTTCTCGCGCGCTTTCAGATCTATCGCGTCCGAGCACCGCTCTCGCCCGCCAAAATGCTGCGCGACAACCCGGCCTTGACGATTGCGGAGCCGGCCGTGCAAATCGTGGCCGGTCAGGAGCAGAACCGCCATCCGATCACCCAGAATGTCGACAGCGTGGTCACCAACCACCCGACCGCGCTCACGCACCCGAGCTTGACGCCGGTGCTCACGATCGCGGCGCGCGGCGAGCCGGATGCCACGCTGGCCGTGACCGGTATCATCATGAACCGCGGGCGCCTGTTCGCGATGGGCGATCCGTCCGCGTTCATCAATCTCATGCTGCGCTACCCCGGCAATCGCAAGTTCGCCGAGGGCCTGCTCACTTATCTGGTCGAGCCGGACAGCTGGGGCGACCGCGGCGGCAAGCTGTACTTCGTCGCCAACCGTTTTCAGCAGAAGGGCCAGTTCGGCGAGCGCAGCGGCTTCTTCGCCGGCATCGGTCAGGCCCTGACCGACGCTTTCACCGACGTGCACGAGCACGGCCTGCCGGAGCCCCTACCGCTGATCCTGGCTGCGCTGGGTTGTTTGGCGGTGATGGCGTGGGCGCTGTTGTACGCCGCGCGTCCTCGTTCACGCGCCACGCCGCGCTACTCCGCGCCGGAGCCGCTGGTCGCCCAAGGCGGCTTGTCAGGCCGCATCGCGGTACTTTCGGCGCCCAGCACCGACCCCGCGTTGGGCCTGTCGGAGCTGCGCGGGGCCGCCTTGGAGCTGCTGGGCGAACGCCTGAGCCTGGGTCGGGGCCCGTCGGCCAAGCTGGTGTTGGCCGAGATCCACCGGCGCCAGCTGCTGTCGGAGCCCGCGTGGCACGACCTGAACAGCGCGCTTTCCGAGCTGCGAATCATCGAGGAGCGCATCGTGAAGAAGCAGCGTCGGCTGATTCCGCCGGCCAAGTTGGACGGCCTGCGCAAAAAGTTGATGGCGGCCGTGCTTGAAATCGAGCAGCGTTGCGGGGCCGTTTGATGCACGCCCTTCAGGTCACGGAAATCGAGGCGGCGCGAGAGCGCTTGTTGGAGCTCAAGCGCCAGGTTTCGCGCGTCTACATCGGCGACTCCTCGGCCGTCGATCTGTTGACGGTGGCGCTGTTGTCACGCGGTCACGTGTTACTCGAAGGCGTCCCCGGCATTGCCAAGACCACCCTCGTCAAATCGTTCGCGTTGTCGCTGGGTAGCTCCATCCGGCGCGTACAATTCACGCCGGATCTGCTGCCCGCGGACATCACCGGCACGTACGTGCTGAGCCCGCGCGACGGCACGTTCACGCTGCGCGCCGGCCCCATCTTCGCCAACGTGCTTTTGGCGGACGAGATCAACCGCGCCCCCGCCAAGACGCAGTCCGCCTTGCTCGAGGCGATGCAAGAACGCCAAGTCACCATCGAGGGTGACCGCTTCGAATTGCCCGATCCTTTTTTCGTGCTGGCCACGCAAAACCCCGTCGATCTCGAGGGCACGTATCCCCTGCCCGAAGCCCAGATCGACCGCTTCTTGGTGCGCGTGCCCATGGGCTACCCCACGCCGCGCGACGAAGTCGCCATGCTGCGCACGCACGGCATCGCGCCGCCACCGGTGGGCGTGGTCTTGAATCCGACCGACGTGCTGCAATTGCAGTCGATCGCTGCGCGCATCCACGTCGAGGACGACCTCTACGAATACGCCGTCGCCCTGACCGGCTTCACGCGCGCCCACCCGCGCGTCGTCTTGGGCGCATCACCGCGCGCCACGCTCGGCCTGCTGCGCGCCGCCAAATCGTTGGCCGTGCTGGCCGGTCGCCCCTTCGTCACCCCCGACGATTTGCGCTTCCTCGCCGGCCCCGTCCTATCTCATCGCCTCATCTTGGTGCCCGAGCTCGAAGGCGACCCCAAAGCCCGCCAAGCCATCGTCGACGAAGCCTGCGCCAAAGTCAGTTACCGCCGGGCTCCCCGTTGACTCGCGAGGGCTGCCACGCCGCAGCCCAACTCGCAGAATCTTCCGTAGCGGCCCTCGGTCAAAACGAGCGCTCGAGATTTTTTCACAGGGAGGACGGGAGGACGGGAGGCGAACAATTGGGGTTTCGAGTCGTGCGAAGTCGAGCGAAACCTGCGCAGTAAACGCCCCGCGTCGAGCGACGCAAACAACAAAACTCTCGCCTCTGTATCGCCCTCCCGTCCTCCCGTCCTCCCTGTGGAAAAATCTGGGTCCACCGATCGACGTTACGTCGACGAACGGTGACTAGGCGGCGGCGGCGATGACGGTTGCTTTGGCGGCGCGGCGGTAGGCGCCGGGGGCGGAGCCGACGGCGCGTTTGAAGGCTTTGGAGAAGGCGGCTTCGGAGTCGTAGCCGACGCGCTCGGCGATGTCGGCCAAGGTGGCGCTGCTTTGGCGTAGCAGCCCGGCGGCTTTTTGCATGCGCCAGCGGGTGACGTAGGCGAGCGGCGGCTCACCCACCAAACGCGCGAAGCGCGAGGCGAAGGCAGAGCGTGACATGGCGACCTTGGCCGCCAGAGATTGCACGGTCCAATCCAGCTCCGGGCTCTGATGAATGAGCCCAAGCGCCGAGCCAATCTGTGTGTCACCCAAAGCGCCGAGCCAGCCGCTCGCGCCAGGCGGCAAGGTCGCCAAGTAGCCGCGCACGATCTGAATGAACAGCACGTCCGCCAACCGGCTCACCACTGTCTGCGCGCCCGGCCGACTGGACGCGGCTTCGCAAGCGATGAACTTCAAAGTCGGCTCCAGCCAGTGAACGCTACGGCTCAGCTCGCCCGGCAGCACGATCACGGGGGGTAGCACCGACAGCAACGGGTTGTTGCGGCGGTCCTCGAAATGGAACGAGCCGGTGACCAAGGTGGCCGAAGCGCCGTCGCCGCCGGTGGTGATGGACGCCTGACACTTACCGGTGGGCGCGACGATCAAGTCGGCGAGCGGACGGATGGGCGACCCGGGAACGTCGCGCAGCGCATGAGCATGGCCGTGCGGCAGCGCGACCAAGTCTCCGCCGCTGAGGTGCACCGGCTCCTGCCCTTCCACGTCGAGCCAGCACTCACCGTTGAGCACGACGTGGAACTTGGCGTCCTCCTCGTCGGCGTCGACCCCGATTCCCCAGGGCGCAGCGGCCTCGACGCGCCCATAGCAGGCGGCGCCCACCCGAACCGTCTCCAGCACGTCCGTCAGCACGTCAGTCGTCGGCATTGTACGCCCAAACAGAAAAGTGGGGAGAATCACCGCTGACCGTCCAGTCAGCGTTAGGAAGAGGTAGCAGCTCAGATTCTGACCGTCCAGTCAGAAAACGAGGGCGCTCGCCTGAGCGGTTTTTCTCCTCATCCACCAAGCCCTGAAAAGGGGTTCGTCGCTCCTAGCGCTGGAGGAGCTCGACCGTCAGGGGGGGGCCGGGACGAAATCCCAAATCTTTCTCGAGAGCAGACCAATCGACGAGGCCTCGGATCTGCTCGGGAGGGCAGCGCAACGAAATGTTGGGAAAGAACTCGGCCAACGTGCGCTCCGGCGTGTAGCCCGCGAGCGAGACGGCCTGAGCGGGAAAGTACTGGTGGTAGCCCGGCTGCTGAAGCTCCACGACCAGCGCCACCAGCGTGGCGGCATCCGCGAAGTCCAGGTAGGCCAGCGCTTCACAAAAGTTCAGGCCACTCGGCGGCAACGGCTCCTGCAAACGCTTCTTGAACCAATCGCCGGAGAGCATGGGAAAGCGCAGCGAGGTGCAAGCAAGCTTGGGCTCGCGCTCGCTCAAGACGCGCAGGGTACGCTCGCCGAACTCTTTGCTGAGCCCGTAAAAGTTGTGGCCCGGGTTGGCGGGTGCGTCGCCGTCGAGCGGGAAATACGGGATCTGCGGCGGGTCGTCGAACGCCCGGCCTTCGTCCAAGCGAATCATCACTTGCAGGGAGCTGGCAAACACGATGCGACGCACGCCCAAGTCGAGCGCAGCGCGAAACACGTTGCTGTTCATGCTCACGTTGTCGCCCAGCACGACCTGCGCGGAGGGGCCGAGGCCGAGGTTGGGGATGTTGCCCAGGTGAACCAGCGCCTCGCAGCCTTCCAACAGCGGATAAACGGCCAGCGCGTCACGTAAATCGGCCAATTTGAGGGGTACGCCGAGCCCGGGCGCGTAGCGTTGATCGGTTCCCACGACGTCGTGGCCGCGCCGTGACAGCTCTTTACACACCACTGTGCCGAGTCGACCGGTCGCGCCGGTAACCAGAACCTTCATGTCAGCGCGGACGCTTCTAGCACATCCCTCCAACCGCTCGGCCGGGCCACGGGTTCAGCTGGCGCGAGGCTGGCGCGCCACGCGGGCCAGATAGCTGAGGCCCGAAGCGATGGGCTGCCGGTACTGGTAGTGGACCTCGAGCTGCTCGAGCTCACGCCGTAGCTCGGCCGCGACGCGGTTTTCGACGCCGAGCTTCTGCAGGCTCTCCAACAAGTTCCAGCGCAAGAGCCAGTCGTGCTCGAAATTCCGAGCGAGCTCTTCGTGCAGGCGCTCGAACACGGCGCTGACTTCGGCGGGGGCCGACTCACCGGGGGCGCGCAACGCCGCCAGCGCGGCTTCGTACAGCCCGAGCAGATCGCGCTCACGCGGGGGTACCGTGTGAGCCTTGGGCACGAGGATTTGGGGCAGCTCTCGTTCGGGAAAGAAGTCGGAGGGCGCGCCGGCGTGAGCGCCCAGCACGGACTCTGCCAACACCACCACGTGCCCTGCTGTGAGCTGCTCGTCCAGCGACGAGGCCGCGTAGAGCTCGCCCGCCGCCATCACCAACAGGGCCGCGCCCTGCCCCGGCTCCACGTGAGCGCGCAGCAGCTCGCCGCGCAGGCGCACCCCGTGAGCCAACGTGAGCTCGATGCGGCCCGGCACGAGGCGCGTCATCGCCGCGCGCGAGTCACCGACCACCGCATGCACGACCTCGGTATCGACCCGCTCACCCGACAGCTCGGCGCGGGCACCGCCCGAGACGCGCAACAGGGTGCTGGCGCCGCCGCTGGTCACCCGCCGGGACAGCACACCGAACAGCCGGAGACCGCCGCCGAGGCTGAGCGTCGCTACTTCCTGGGCGGCCAGTGCCTCCGCGAACGCGGGCTCCCCGCCCTGCGCCGACGGCAGCCCGCGCACGACGTCGTCGAGCACGTCGTGTAGCCGTTCGAAGCTGGGAGTGACGAATAGCTGCGGCTGCGGCCGCGTCACGTCGTATTCGACCTCGCCGGCCTCGACGCTGAGCGGCAGCTTTCTGACTTTCGGATCGTGACAGGCAAAGCTTTCCCACAGCGACGAAAGCAACCCAGCCCCGTACAGCTTGTAGTCGGAAGGAGTGCCGACCAGCCCGTACTCCGCCGTCCACCAATACAGGCGCGACAACCGCGCGGCCTCGCTCACGCGGCCGAGGGAAGCGCGAGCCGCCACCAGCGCCGCCTCCGCCTGCGCGACCTTTTCGGCGGTGGCCGAAGGCTGCTCTTTCACCTCGGAGAGCGCGTAGATGGCGCGATCGACGGCGGTGTCTTCCGGCAGCGTGAAGGCGCGCGCGCCCGCGGCACCGACGCGGCGCAGGTACGCGGCGTAGGTGGGATCGGGCAAAATGGGTGCGTGACCGGCGGCCTCGTGAATGATGTCGGGCGCCGGCGTGTAGACCAGGTGCTCGGCCGTGCGCATGTCGGCCGCAATCGGCAAGATCGACAGCGACTGCAGCTCTTGAAAAGCGCGCGGGGGAATGAAACCGTCGACGCACACCGCGCCCCAGCCGAACGGCGCCAGGTGCGCATCCATCTCTTCGATGCGCGGAATGCGCTCGACGGAGATGCCGGTTTTGCCCAGCCCATCGGCGTAGGCAGCGTGCGCGGTCGCCTTCAGCCGAGCATGCGTTTGGAGCAGCACGAAGCGCCACACCGCCTGATCGATCGCCGTGTAGCGCGAGTAGTCCTGCCTCACGATCAAGTGCCTGAGGTGCGGCGGCACACGCGCGACGGTATCGCTGCTGGACAACCCGATAATTGTGGCTCAACCAAGCGCGAATCGCCAGCCGTAGCCGGCGCTACGGCGTGAGCGCCAGCAAGCTCGTATCGGCGCCCAGCAGCTTCGGCAGCTTCACGTGCGGTAGATCGAAGGCCTGCCCGAAGGTGAAGTAAACACCGCCGGGTAACGGACGATCGGGAATGCGGCCGAGGCCCGGGGTGAGCGGTGCCGCCCAGTCGAGCCGAAAGACCTGGCGATTGACCTGCGGAAACAGGATACGCACGCCGGCGCCCACCGACTGGTGCAACCCGATGTCGGCAACCTTTTCGCCGGTGCCGCCGACGTCGTAGAACGCGACGGCGCCGACGCGTGCGGACAAGATGTTGACGGCCGACGTGCGCAGCTCGGCCGTAGCGGCAAAGCCGCTGGCACCACGAAAGATGGCGCTGACGTAGCCGCGCGGTCGGGTGTCACCGCCCAACACCAGCTTCTGGTTCAAGTAGTTTTGGTAGATGGACTGCAGCACCGAGTCGACGACCAGGCGCGTGAAGCCGAGCTTGGGTGAGACGAAGCGGAAGGCGCCTTGCACCGAAGCCTGGTGCTGCGCTTGGTTCGCGACCTGCATCGCCGAGCTGGCCAGCACCCGCACCAGCCCGCCGTCGACGGGCCACGTGTAGCCGAGCCAGGCCGCGCTGCCGAACAAATCGCGCGACGAACCGAGGTCACGCAGCGCTGGATACACGCGCGCCGCCGCGGTTTGGCCGAGTGAGATCGACTCCACCAACGACAGAGTTTCGACGTCGTGCGTCGCCAAGAAGCGCGTCGTGCGTTGTTGAAGCTGCAGATACGGGCTGAAGCGCTGGTCACTGACCGGTAGCTCGTGCTGAACGAAGCTTTTGAAGGCCGACGCCGACGTGCCCGGTCCGCGCGTGGCCTCGAACTCGAAGCGGGCGAGCTCGAGCCCGGCCGTCACGTCGAGCTTCTGGGTTCGCCCGTAGGAGCGCGTCACCTCCGCTCCGCCGCGAACGACGCCGGTGTGATAGACGAGCGGAATGCCACTGTCGGAGAGCACCAGCCGCCGGTCGGAATAGATGCGCGTCTGCTCCTCGGTCCAGCCCACCCCCGCCACGTACGCCCATTTGTCCGACAGCGAGATCAGGTCCCGATAGACCGCCAGCGTGCCGGCAGAGCCCTCGGCCTTGCCCGAGTCGAGGTTGACGTACACCTGGCCCGACGCCAGCCCGTCGATCTTGGAGCCGGCGATTCGAGGGTGAACCACCACGGCCCCGACCGAGTATCGATCAGGCGCCAGCGTGAAGATTCCGCCGAGCTGCGTGCGCGTGCCGAACAGGTTCGTTTCGGTCGGGTTGACCAATAGGTAGTTCAGGCTCCGGAACGTGCCCTTCAGCTCGTAGGCCAAGCGCAGACTCCACAAGTCGCGCACGATCACCACCAGCCGCACCTGACCGGCCTGCGCGCCCTTCAACGCGACGATCACGACCACACCGAACTGCGGCAGGAGCTGGAGGTTGCGAATCGTCTCCTGCACACGCTCCGCGTCGTACACGTCACCCGGCGCGAACAAAAGCTCGCGGCGAATCAACGGCTCGCGCGTTTGCGCGTGAAAGATATTCACGAAGTCGGGCACCGGGTCGTCGTCGTCGAACACCGGCAGGCGCACGATTGCGACGCTTTCGATGCGCTTGCCGTCCGGCGTGTCGTCGCGGTCGGGGTGCGGGCCGAGCACGCGGGTGACGCTGCGCTCTTCCAGCTCGGAATTTTCGACGGCGTGGACCGGTCGCGTCGTCAGAGCCAGCGCAAACGCAAGGGCGAGCGCGCAGCCTCGAACGGCCGAGCCCAAGAGCGCCGAGAACATCCGCTGGCCGCGCAAGGCGTCGAGCCTAGCCTCCCGGCGTGCCGACGGCGCGACTTTCACGTCGCGGGTATGCCCCAAGCCCTTCCGAGGCCGGCGCACTCGGACTATGTTTTGGCCGTGCAAATCCACCCCACGCGCGAGAGCTCCGACCTCGCCTTGGCCGGGATGGCCGTCGTGCTCGGCGGTCTGCTGCTGCAGTCGGGTGCGGTGGTGGCCTGGGGTGGCGCGTTGGTGCTGGGGCTCGCGGTTGCGCGCGCCATCACCCGCCTCGGTGTGAGTCGCGTGCGGGCGGCCGGTCTAGAGATGCTGTGGCGCGGCGACGCTCGCAAGCTCACCGCCATACGCGGCACCGAGCTGACGTTGCAGGCCGAGCTGCGCAACCGTCACAGCTCGCCGGTACGGTTTCGCGGCCTGCGCGCCGTGGCGGCGCCCGAGCTTTCGGTCGAGGTGAGCCCGGAGAGCGACGAGGTTCCGGCCAACACGCGCCTGTGCGTGACGTTGGTCGTGAAGGGCCTGCGCGTCGGTCGCTACGGCATTCACGGTTTGTCGCTCGAGGTCGAGTCGGGGCCGAGCTTGTTCGAGGTACCCCTCACCTTCGCCAACCCGTTCGGCATCGAGGTCATGCCGGCACCTTATGCGGTGTTGGTGCGTTCGGCGCGCGGTGGGCGCAGTCGCCAACAAGCCGACGAGGGTCGCCCCGGCCGCCTGCGGGGCGAAGGTGGCGAGCTGCGAGAGCTGCGTGAGCACCAGAGCGGGGATCCGTTTCGGCGCATCGCTTGGAAGGCGTCGGCGCGACGAGGGGTGCTGTTGGTGCGCGAATACGAGAAGGACGAGCGCGACGTGGTGTGGCTGGTGCTCGACGCCGCGGTCGACAATTGGGCGGGCCCCCCGGGCGACTCGGCCCTCGATCGCGCCATCGACGAGGTGGCCTCGGTGGCAATTCGTCATGGCCGGGCCGGCGACCGGGTGGGCCTGGCCATCGTCGGCACGCGCACTCTGTGCTTCGAAAAGCCGGAGCGCGGCGTGACCCACACCGCCCGACTGCTCGAAAAGCTGGTGCAAGTCACCGGCTGCATGGACGCCGATCGCAGCGGCTTGGACGAAATCGAGCTCGGTTTGCGCGTGATCGAGCACATGCGCCCGCTCGATCCTGCGCTTTCGGCGCACGTGCACGCTTCGGAGATCGATCGCATCGCGCGCCGGGCCGAGAAGCTGCGTCAACGCGCGCCTTTTCCGGACGTCATGACGCAGGCGGCCACGCCTCGTGAGCGCTCGCTGCGCCGCTACCTGGCCTCGTTCGGGGTGAGCTCGCCGGGCCGCGTGGATCCGGAGCGGCTGCGCGTCGACGTCGAGCTCATCAGGTTGATGGAGCGATTGCGTCACCAACGGGTGCGCCCCACGTTGATTTACGTCTGGTCGGACGCGCCCGACGAGACGACTCGCCCTGCCCTGGCTCGCTCGCTGGCCGAGCGCAAGCGCCGCGGCCAGACCTGGAAATGGATCTTGATGCGCCCCTCGCTGGGCAACCCCAACGACGAGTCGTCGAAGGCGCTGGCCGTGCGCGATGCCTTTGCGCTCCGCCAAAAGTTGTCGAACGAGCGAGGCGAACGCTCACTGGCGCGCCTGGGCATCCGCCTGGAACGGCTCGCGCCAGGCTTGCGCGCCTGAGCGCGCCGGCTACGGAGCGGACGCGCGCGGAGCCAAGGATTTCGGCGCCGCCTTCACCGGCAACGGGGCCACGACCACGAAGTCTCGATCGACCAGCACCTGGCCGGCCGCAGTCAGCTTGGCGTGCCATGAGCCGAGCGGATCGGTGGGTCGAAACGTCAGCGGCACGTCGAGCAGGCTCTGCCCGGCTTTGGCGGTGGCTTGGCCCAACAGCGCCGCGCGCGGACCGCCCTTGTCAGTGGCGGGCAGCGACAGCTCCCACGCCACCGGCAAGTCTTCCGCGAGCGGCGCTCGAAACGTGAGGCGAAAACCGTGCTGCTGACGGCCCGGCTCGAGCTCCTTCGGGATCTCTTGCAGCTCTTGCACCTGTCCGCCGAAGAACACGCCGAACTCGGCCTCTTTCACCACGCTCGGCGTGCCGCGTTGGCAGGCGCTCGCCAAGAACAGCAACAGCGCCAAGCGGCGCTTCACGCGCGCAGCTCCGCGGCCATGCGCTCGAAGTCGGCAACGCCCAAGGTCTCGCCGCGCGCCGACAAGTCGATGCCGGCGCGCTGGGCCGCGCCCGAAAGCTCGATACCGCGCTCGCCGAACAGCGCCGCCCACACGTTTTTCAGCTTTTTTCTCCGTTGCCCGAAGGCGGCGCGCACGACGGCTCGAAACTCGTCCGTCTCGGGCCCGGTGCCCAACGGCTCCAGCTTCACGACCGCCGAATCCACGTTGGGCTGCGGGTAGAAGGCGCCGCGCTTCACGACGAACGCGCGCTGAACCTTGAACGCCCGCTGCGCGAACACGCTGAGAGCGCCGTAGGCGTCGCTGTTGGGCGGCGCGGCCAAGCGATCGGCGACCTCGAGCTGCACCATGAACACGGCGCGGTCGATGCTGGGCGAAGCGTGGACCGCTTTCTCGAGAAGCGGGCCGGTGATTTGGTACGGCAGATTGCCGGCGACCACGTGCGGCTTCGGCCTACCGGCGAAGGCGGCGGCAAAATCCACGCTCTTGGCGTCTTCTTCCAAAATCTGCAGCCGCCCGGACTCGATGTCAGCCGCGAGCTCTTGCGTGAGCGCGGGCACCAAATCTCGATCCCGCTCCACCGCCAGCAGCCACGACACCCCGCTCGCCAACAGCGGCCGCGTCAACGCCCCCAGCCCCGCCCCCAGCTCGACCACGCTGCCGCCGCTGGCCGCGCACGTTTCGGCGATGCGCGCCGTAAAGCGCTCATCCGCCAAGAAGTTCTGCCCAAAGCTATACTTGGGCTTCAAGCCGTAACGCTCGAGCAGAACCTTCGGACTGTCAGCGCCGGGCATGAGCTTGACGCATACTACCTGCCCGGCCCGCCTTCACGCCGCAGAAGTGACGTGAAGGTCCGGTCCGTCAGTGCTTCGCGCCGTCTTCGGCGTGGGGAGCGGCTTCGCCTTCGGTGTCGCCCTCGGCCTGCGCCGCCTTGGCGTAGTCCTCGTGGGTGCCGAGCGAGCTGACGTTACGGATGCGGGGCGGCGGTGGATCGCCGTGTAGCTCGAGTTGGGCAGCAGCCCACAGCTCGCGCTCCACCAGCTCCGCGTACTCGGTGCTCTCCGGATCGCCTTTGAAGTGGTCGAGCGCCTCGTCCACTTCTTTCAGCTCCAGACGCACGCGCACGGCGTCGATGGCGTCCTTTTGGATGAAGCGATCGGTCAGCAACAGCGCCTTGTCGGCCGCGACCTCGACGAAGCCGGGGCCCACCGCCACCGACTGCGTCTTGCCGTCTTGCACGTAGGTCACGATGCCGGTGGCGAGCGCCGCCAGCATCGGGCGGTGCATCGGCAAGACGCCGAATTCGCCCTGGACGCTCGGCGCCGTCAGCTCGTTGACGGCTTCTTTGAGCTTCAACCCGTCCGGCGTGACGATTTCGAGCGCGATGGTGTCCGCCATCTCACGCCGCTTCCGTCTTCAGCTTGGCCGCCGCGGCTTTGGCCTCTTCGATGTTGCCGACCATGTAGAAGGCCTGCTCGGGCAGGTCGTCCAGCGCGCCCGACAAGATCTCCTTGAAGCCCGCGACCGTCTCTTTGAGCGGCACGTACTTGCCGGAGCGGCCGGTGAACTGCTGGGCCACGAAGAACGGCTGCGACAGGAAACCCTCGATCTTACGAGCGCGCGCCACGATGGCACGATCGTCTTCGCTCAGCTCGTCCATGCCCAAGATGGCGATGATGTCCTGGAGGTCCTTGTACTTCTGCAAGGTCTGCTGAACCTGGCGAGCCACGTTGTAGTGCTCTTCGCCGATGACGTCGGGCGAGAGCATGGTGCTGGTCGAGTCGAGCGGATCGACGGCCGGGTAGATGCCCTTCTCGGAGATGGACCGGGAAAGCACCGTGGTCGCGTCCAAGTGGGCGAAGGTGGTGGCCGGCGCAGGGTCGGTCAAATCGTCGGCGGGGACGTAAATGGCCTGCACGCTGGTGATCGAGCCCTTGTTGGTCGAGGTGATGCGCTCTTGCAGGTTACCCATCTCGGTGGCCAGCGTAGGCTGGTAACCGACGGCGCTCGGAATACGACCGAGGAGGGCCGACACTTCCGAGCCGGCCTGGGTGAAGCGGAAGATGTTGTCGACGAAGAACAGCACGTCCTGGCCCTGGTCGCG
>JBEQSW010000199.1:0-3359 GCA_040348565.1 Myxococcales bacterium
CACGCTCGCCATGGTGCGCGCCGGTCTTAACACGCCGCCGCGTCGCCTCCGCGCGACCCCTCGCCGATCGTTTCCGCGGCGCGTCGGCCGCTGGGCCTGGCCCCCGCCTACCGTGAGGCAATGCCAAAACGGAAACAATGACCAGGTGTTCGAAAGGTCGCGAATCTGGCGCTGAAGGCAAAGCATCGCTAACCTTGTTCCCTTGGTGGCCCAGGACGTCGCTCCTCCCGGATTGGTAGCGGGGAAATACCGACTCTCTAACTTGATCGGGCGCGGCGGTATGGGCTCGGTGTGGGAGGGGACGCACGTCACGCTCGGCACGCACGTGGCGGTGAAGTTCATCGACTCCGAGTATGCGGAGAGCCCCGAAGCGCGGAACCGCTTCGACAACGAAGCGCGCGCGGCCGCCAAGCTGCGCAGCAAGCACGTCGTCGAGGTCTACGATCACGGCGTGACCGACGACGGTCGCCCGTTCATCGTGATGGAATATCTGCGGGGCGAGCCGCTCGACAAGCGGCTCGATCGCGTGCAACGCCTGCCCGCCAAAGAGACTGCGCGCATGCTGATGCAGGTGTGCCGCGCGCTGTCGAAGGCGCACGCCGCCGGTATCGTTCACCGCGACCTCAAGCCCGAGAACGTCTTTTTGGTGTGGGACGACGAAGACGGCGCCGACGTGGCCAAGGTGGTCGACTTCGGCATCGCCAAGTTCACCGACAATCAGCTGGGCAATTCGTCGGCGACGCGCACCGGCTCGGTGTTGGGTACGCCGTACTACATGAGCCCCGAGCAAGCGCGCGGTCTGCGTAGCGTCGACTACCGCTCTGATCTGTGGTCGGTGGGCGTCATCGCCTATCGCTGCATCATCGGCACGTTGCCGTTCGAAGGCGAAGCGGTGGGAGATTTGCTGGTCAAGCTGTGCACGGCGCCGCTGCCGGTTCCGTCGCAGGTGGCGCCCGAGGTCCCGCCCGGTTTCGATGCCTGGTTCGCCAAAGCGCTGACGCGAGAGCCGGAAGGTCGCTTCGCCAGCGCCAGTGAGCTGGCCGAGTCGCTGGCCGCGGTGTGCGGCCTCTCGGTGCGTGGGTCGTACTCCACCGCTGACATCCCGATCCCCAGCTTTGCGAGTGGCCCCATGGGCTCGTCGTCGCCAGCGATCACACCCGGTCCCGGTGCGATGACTCCGCCCGGCATCCTGCCCGTGACGCCGTACCCCACCGCGGATCGCACTGGGCCCAATCCCGCGTTCCATCAAAGCGCGGGCGCCGTCAACACGCTGCAGATGGCGACCGGCGCGCCCACGACTCAAACGCCTGCTCCCACGCACGCCAAAAATACCGGCGCCATCATCGCGGCCGCGGCGGCGGCAGTCGTGGTGCTGGCCATCGGCGGCGCCGTCTTGTTGAAGACGCTCGGCGGCGGTCCGGCCGCGGCCACACCGGCGCCGGTGGAAACGGTCGCTCCCGTTGCGCCCGCTCCCGTTGCGCCCGCTCCGGTCGCGCCCGCCACCCAAACCAAGCCGGTCGAGCCCACGCCCACCTTGGCAGCCGACCCGAGCAAGCCTCCGGTCACGCCCTCCGCGTCCCCCGTGCCCGTCAACGTTCCCGTCGCCAAGCCGCCGGTCGGACAGCCGGGCCACGTGAACCGCCCGCCAGCCAAGCCGCCAAAACCCGGGCAACCGGCTGCTCCAGGCGGGGCGGACGTCGGCTTCTAACCGTCCAGGGTGACGGTACCGGGCCTTTTCTCCGGCAAATCGGCCAGTCAGGCCGACACGGCCGTACACTGAATTACATCTCGGTGACAATCTGCGGGCGGCAGATTGGTAGTTCGCAAGAGCACCGATGCAGATCCTGCTCCTCGCGGCTTATTGCTCCGTCCTCATCGTTCTCTGTACTTACGGCGCGCATCGCGCGTTGCTCGTTTACCAGTGCTGGCTGCATCGCCGCCGCATCGCGGTGGGCGAGCGTCGCGTTGAAATCGCCGAAGACGCGCTGCCCACCGTCACGGTGCAGCTGCCCATCTTCAACGAGGCCACGGTGGCGGCCCGCTTGATCGAGGCAACCGGCAAGCTCGACTACCCGGCGCACAAGCTGGAGCTGCAGGTGCTCGACGACTCGACCGACGAAACGGTGCGCATCGCGCGGGAAGCCGTCGACGCGCTGGTCGCGCGCGGCATCAACGCCCAGCACGTGCGTCGGCCCACCCGTCACGGTTACAAAGCGGGCGCGCTCGACTACGGCCTGGGCAGCGCCACCGGCGAGCTGATCGCCATCTTCGACGCCGACTTCGTCCCGCAAGCGGACTTCTTGCGGCAGGTCGTGGGCCACTTTCAGGATTCGCGCATCGGCATGGTGCAGACCCGCTGGGGTCACATGAACCGCGACCACAGCCTGTTCACGCAGGTGCAGGCGCTCATGCTCGACGGCCATCACATGGTCGAGAACCGCGCGCGCTTCGGCGCTGGGCACATGTTCAACTTCTCGGGCACCGGCGGCATCTGGCGTCGCGCCGCCATCGACGCGGCCGGCGGCTGGCAGCACGACACGTTGACGGAAGATCTGGACCTATCCTACCGCGCCCAAATGGCCGGCTACCGCTTCGTTTATCGCAGCGACGTGCTCACCCCGTCCGAGTTGCCGGAGGACATTTCGGCCTTCCGGGCCCAGCAATTCCGCTGGGCCAAGGGCACCGTGCAAACCGCGCGCAAGCTGCTCAAGCGCGTGGTGTCGTCCAAGCTGTCGCTCGGTCAGCGTATCGAGGCGTGCTTCCACATGCTGCCTCACTTCGCTTACCCGATGATGGTGCTGCTGAGCCTCCTGCTCTTGCCCGCTCTCATCTGCATGCCCGCGACCGATCTCAAGACGATGCTGCTCATCGACTTGCCGCTGTGCTTCGGCGCCACCGGCTCGATCGCCACCTTCTACATCACGGCCGAGGTAGCTCAGGGCCGCTCGGGTTGGGGCGCGGCCAAGCGCCTGCCGGCCTTGATCGCGCTCGGCGCGGGCCTGGCGCCGCACCTGACGGCGGCGGTGTTCGACGGTCTGACCAAGATGGCCGGCGAGTTCGTGCGTACGCCCAAGCGCGGAACGGTCGCTGGTCGTTACTTCCAGCACGCCAAATTGCCGCTGGTCGAGATGGCCCTCTGTCTGGTCAGCGCGGCGAGCGTCGTGGCGTCGCTCAAGACGTCGCACTATTTCGCGACGCCCTTCGCCACGCTGTTCATGCTCGGCTACGGCTACGTTGCCAGCCAGGTTCTATTCGAGCAGCTCGGCCGTCCGGTCCCGGCGCCCGATCGCATTTCGACTCCCGGCACCGAGTCCGAAGAGCTGCCCGGCCTGGCGGCGTAACTTCCAGCCCGTACACGT
>JBEQSW010000221.1:0-5486 GCA_040348565.1 Myxococcales bacterium
CCTGGGCAACCTCCGCCGCCTCCCGGACGCTCCGCGCAATCGCTACGGCGTGCCCCTCGGTTTTGAGGCCCATCTCGATCAAGCGACAGGTTGCTTGATCGTCGTCAACGACCAACGTTCTAGCCGACATCCGGTGCGCTCCTTGGAAGATACATCGTGAACACGGAACCGCCACCAGCGCCGGCCAACACTTCGACGAATCCTCCATGGTCTTCGACGATGTCCTTCACCACGCTCAGTCCGAGCCCGGTGCCTTCCCCCGGCGGCTTGGTGGTGAAGAACGGTTCGAAAATGCGGTCACGAATGTCATCCGAAATTCCCGGTCCTGCGTCGTGGACGGAGATGGCAACGAAGCGCTCGTCGTTGTCCCTGTCCGCGCGCTCGACGTTTTTCGACGTCACGCGCACGTGCTCGTGCGCAGGCGTGGCATGAATGGCGTTCAACACCAGATTGGTTACGGCTTGTTGCAGTTGGTCCGGGTCAGCATCTAGCAGCGTGCTATTCCCCGGTTCTATGACGTCGAGGATGACACGGCGCTGAACGGCGAGTCCTTGCAGCAGCGCACATGCTTGGCGAACGACGTCCGACGCGTCGAGCCGGGCTCGACGGGCTGGACGGCGGCGCGCGTAGTCCAAAATGCGCCGGACGATTCGCGTGATGCGCTCGCTCTGTTCCCCAATGGCCGCCGCGCTCTCCGCGATGCCATCCGCCGCCATCCGCCCGCCCGCGATCAGCTTGCCGTGGCCGGCAATCACGTTGAGGGGCGTCCCGATTTCGTGAGCCAAGACGGACGCCAGCTGACCGAGCGTCGTCAGGCGGTCGGCGTGGCGCAGCTGCTCCAACGCCTGAATGCGTGCCTCGGCTTCTTCTCGGGTGCGGAACCGTTCGGCTTCCAGCTCGCGGCTCATCGAGCGCAGCGCGTCGGCAAGCTCGCCGAATTCGTCCCGCCGTCGAATCGTCTCGAGCACCTTGAAGTCTCCTTCTCCAATCTTCCGTGTAGCGTGGATGAGCTGCGAAACAGGACGACCCACCACCCTGGCGCCGATCAGAACGACGGTGAGCCCACCCACCGTCAACATCGCCAGGCTCGACGCCAACCCGCTCCAGATACCCCGCCAAATGTACTCGGCTCGTGAAGCCAACGGCTGCGCCAGCTCGATGGCGCCGAGCGCTTCGTCTACGACCGGTGCCCCGACATAGGTAACGAGAAGGTCGGCCGACTCATTGCTTGGCGCTCGCGGTTTGACGACCTGCTTCCACTCGCCGGGCGCAGGAGTCAGGTCGAGTGGCACGAGCGGGCGCAATGGGGGGGCTGCATTTCGGTCTAGCGAAACGAACCTGACTCGGATGCTCCCTCGCGAAGCTTCGACCCGCCTGGCCAACCTGATGGCTTCCTCCCGCGTCCGCGTCTTGGAAAGCGCTGCGCCGGCGGTCGAGCCGACGATGCGCTGAACGCGGCGCACGTCTTGGTCGAAAAGCTCGATCTCACTTCGGACGCGGAAGGCAGTATACGCAGCCACCACCACGAAAACACCGGCAAACAACGCGAGCGCGAGCTTGGGGACGAGTTTCACGGATGATCCTTCGAGACAGGCACGGGCGAGCCCGACGAGTGCTCGCTACGTACCCCAATCTTCCCCGGGCGGCATCCGCAAGCGGTGACTCCTTTCGGCACACTGCGCCCAAAGGACACGCGGGCATGGGCGTCCCCAGCCGCCTACACAGAAGATTCACGACGGCACACGACTTGCCCCCTTCGGCTCCGCGAGGCTGTGCGAAATGTGGCGTATCCTGATCGTGGACGACTACCTGAGCTATCGACGGATTCTACGCGAACGTTTCAAACGGCTGGGGCACCAGGTCTACGAGACCGGTGAGGGCGAATTGGCGATTGGCGTGGCCGAGACGGAAAGGCCCCAGGTCATCTTGCTCGACTTCGACCTGCCGGACGCGCGCGGCTCGAACATCTGCCAACGTCTCAAGGCCAACTCGGCGACGTCGTCCATTCCCGTGGCCATCGTGACCGCTCATGGCGAGGAGGATACGCGTGTCGAAGGTTTCGAGGCCGGCGCCGACGACTATATCCTCAAGCCATTCAGCTTTCGCGAGCTGCTGCTGAGGATCCGCGGCCTCGTCGAAGGCGGACCTCGGCGCCGCACCGGGGTCTTTTCGGTCGGTACGCTGAGCGTCGACTTCGACACTCATAGGGTGTGGGTGAATGGCGTGTCGACGGAGCTTTCGCGCTCGGAACTCTCACTGCTTCGCTCTCTGTGCGGGCATCCGCCACGGGTGTGGACACGCGACGAGCTGCTCGACGCGATTTGGGGACTCGATGCGGACGTCGACAGCCGTGTCGTCGACGGGCTCGTGCGCCGCTTGCGGGAAAAACTCGGCGGCGCCGCCGACTGCATCCAAACCGTTCGCAGCGTCGGCTACCGGCTCGACGTCAGCGCTGCCAAGCTAGACGGCCGTCCCTAGACGTTGACTCCTTTTGGCACACGCACTCGCGACGGAACACGCGCCGGAGAAACAACGAAGCGTTGACATCTCCCAGGGGTGACACCGTCGTTCCAGTGAATTGACGTTGAAGCAGGACAGGGCTACGAATGACGACTTGCTCAGCGACCCGTCGGAGCTGCTGCGCGATTTCTTGCGCGACAACGTCTCGAGCTACGAGGAGCTCGAGGCACTGCTGTTCCTCGCAAGGAATCCCGACCGGGACTGGAGCGCGGCGGAAGTGGCCAACGCCCTGAAAGCTGCCGTCGATATCATAAAAGATGCCCTCGAAACGCTGCGAGCGCGCGACCGGATGGTGGTGGGTGGTAGCCGTGCCGGCGTCGTCGTTTATCGCTACGCTTGCTCCGATCCCTCGCTCGAAAAGCGCCTCGACGAGCTACGGCGGGCCTACGAGGAAGAACGCCTCAGCGTCGTCCAGATGATGACCGGCAACGCGCTCGATCGGGTTCGTAGGGCCGCGGTGCTGCGTTTGGCGGACGCGTTTCGCTTGGAGACGGGGAAGAAATGATGGCGCCCGTCGCCTACGCCATGGGGGTACTGACGAGCCTCCTGTGCGCGGTGCTACTGATCCGTAGCTACCGTCGTTTCCGTACGCCGCTGTTGCTCTGGTGCAGCCTCTGCTTCGTCGGCCTGGCCGCGAATAACGTGCTTCTGTTCGCCGATCTCTTCATAGTGCCGGACATCAGTCTCGAGCCATGGCGAAGCCTGACGGCTCTGATTGCCTTGGCGGTGATGCTGATCGGTCTCATCTGGGAGGACTCTTGAGCGACTTTTTGCGTGGCGCCCAGACAATGGCAAGTCTGGCCATCGGCTTGTTCTTTCTTCGCTACTGGCGCTCGACACGCGACCGTCTGTTCTTGATGTTCAGCGCGGCTTTTTGGCTGCTTGGCCTCAACTGGGCGATAGTCGCGGCAGCGCCCTCGCTCGGCCTGCAAGCATACCTACTTCGGTTCGCCGCCTTCGCGCTGATCGCCGTGGCGGTGCTGGACAAGAACCGGCGAAAGAAGAGCCAACCTTGAAGCCGCAGGCAACTCAGTTCGCATCGGTGATGCGAATGCGACGCTCGCGCACGCCGGAAACCAGCTCACAGCGGTTTCCCTTCTGAACGCAAGCGCCGGACACCGTAGCAAGCGCAACCTGAAGGTGGCTGTCGGGGCGAACGTCGAGCCGTTCCAGCTCGGGCGTACCAGACCAGTCGACCAACCATCGGCCCGTCTGCAACATGGCAACCTGCTGCTGCGAGCCCTGTTTCCGTGGAAGCGCCAGGCGCACCGTGGCACCGTCTGCACGCAGGGCCGATGGCTCTACGTCCGCCCGGACGAAGCGAACAACGGTGGCGGTGTCGCCTTCGCGCAGCTGCCCGACACAGCTCGGCGGTAGCGTCATATGACGACAATCCACCACCGTCTGGTGTCGATGCGAAACCCGAACTGCTCGTGCTCCGGTATTGGGCTCGAGCGAGCTGGGCGGCAGCGAGCTGGCCGCCGCTGCGTATAGCGTCGCAGCGAACCCGATCACCAGCCCGCCGCCAATGATGCCTCCGACAGTCCTGTATGCCACGGTGCGGTTGCCTTCGGCCCGGTTAGCAGGAGCCGTGCCCAGCACTTGCGGCCGAGTTTTTACAGGGTTTTCTGCGGGAGACCACCAGGCGCGTCGTGCCTCCTTTGGAGCCAATGTGCCAAATTGATTCACCTGCACAGCACGCTGCGGCTGCGTTGAAATGAACTCAAACTGAAGACACGTTTCTCAGCGCGCGGGCCGCCCGCTCCAGGCGGAACAAAATTCGCCACTCTCGATCGTGCCGTCATGATCGAGGTCCCGCTCGTCGAACAGCATGGTCGCGTCGCCGTGGGCGTGCGGCCAGGCCCCAAACTCGTCTCTCGTCAGCTTTCCGTCGTGATCGGCGTCGAAGGCGTCGAAGTGTTGCTCGCAGCGCGCGCCCATCATGGTCCCGGGCGCTCGATGTGGACGCATGTGACTGCCGGGGTGCGGACCCATCATGCCCGGAGCGGCACCTGCTCCGGCGCCGCGCGGCGTCGGGGTGGCGCCGCGAAAGCCCGAACAGAACTCGGCTTCGGTCAGGCTCCGATCGTGGTCGCCGTCTCGCCCGCGAAAGACGGCCATCGGATCGGGGTGAGCGTGCGGTCCCGCGTTGAATTCCTCTTCGGAAACCCGACCGTCGCCGTTGTCGTCGAACGCTTTGAAATTCTCGGCACAACCTGGACGAGCCCGCGGCGTCGCCGGACCGGCGGCGGGCGTCAGCTTGGGACCTTCGTTCGGTGCGTGAGATTCGGCGGGCTGATGCGAACAAGCCAACGCCATGAACATCAAACCACCGCCAACTGCCACGGAGAGACGACGACTGGTCATGATCAGACTCCTTCTGTCGGGCGGACTTCGGAGCAAATTGTGGACCACGCGGCGACGGCGCGGTTATCGCGATGCCAACGCCCGCGCCGTGCATTGGGCGGCGCATGACTTGCCGACGCGACACTCGCCCGGCGCAAGGTTTGCGAGTAGCCGTCAGACCCGTTCAAGCGGGATCGTTCGGCGTAGCCTGACCAAAAGAACCAGACTCAGCAGCGTCGCGCCGGCGAAGCCCCATTGAGTGAGCGTCAAGTTGCCCACCAAGTCCGAGGCATTTCGAGCGCCGTCACCCAAGAATTCGATAGCAAACCGGGCGGGCGC
This sequence comes from Myxococcales bacterium, assembly GCA_040348565.1. Lineage (GTDB taxonomy): Bacteria > Myxococcota_A > Polyangia > Polyangiales > Polyangiaceae > PMG-095. The sequence goes on from JBEQSW010000221.1 coordinate 5,206, forward strand.
GTAGGTGAGCCCGGCAAGGCAGATGTACGTGCCGGCCCTGAAGCGGCCCTTCCAGAGCAAGGCCACCACTGCCAGTAGTGCCGTCGTGATCAGCAGATCGAGAAGTGAGATCTCGGAGCGGTCGAGCGCGAGGGCCGAGCCTACGCGGTGCAGGGCCCACGCCAGGGGAAAGACCGACAGCACGACGTCGGCCAGTGCGAGCAGCGGCACCCGCTCTGTGCGCCTGACGAACCAATAGCCTTCGAGCTCGAAAATACCGGTCAAACGAGCCACCACCGTGG
>JBEQSW010000228.1:0-16829 GCA_040348565.1 Myxococcales bacterium
GACCGAGTGAAGAAGCTGCTGTTCGGCGAGCACGGCGGGGTGAAGCACGTGCTGCGCCTGCCAGTGACGGAAGCCGTGCTCGACTTGGTGCAGGCGGGCATGGGCGTGAGCATCCTGGCCGGCTTCACTTTGAGCGCCCGCATCCAGCGCGGTGAGCTCGAGGCGGTCCGGCTCACCGAGCGCGGCCTGGCCCGCCGCTGGAGCGGCGTCTATCCCAAGAGCTCGGCTCTCCAAGGCCCCATCCGGACCCTGCTGAGCACGCTGAAGCGACACGGGCTGCCCCGTCACCACGCCTAACACCACGTAACTCCAACACAATTACACCTTCAGCTTCCGGCTTGCCGCGCCCCTCGGCAAGGACCAGGCTCCGCGCCGCATGCTCATCCTCCAAGGTCCTCCCGCCTTCACTCCGGCTCGCCTCGCGCGGAAGCTCGAGCGCCTGCAGCGCGCGGCGCCGGGCATTTCGGCGGTCGCGGCGCGCTTCGTTCACTTCGTGGACGTGGCGGGGCCGTTGAGCGAAGAGGCGACGCAAGTCTTGGGGAGGTTGCTCGAATACGGCCCGCGCATCGCCTGGAGCGACGTGACGGGGCGGCAGCTGTTCGTGGTGCCGCGGCTGGGCACGATTTCACCGTGGTCGTCCAAGGCCACCGACATTGCGCGCAACTGCGGCCTCGGCGACGTGCGGCGCATCGAGCGCGGCATCGCCTGGACCATCGCTGGCAGCGCGGGCGACGAAAAGGCGCTCCGCGGAGCGCTACACGACCGCATGACCGAGTCGATCCTCGAACGCGCCGAAGACGGTGAGCAGCTGTTCGTGCGCGCCCAGCCGCGCCCGCTCCGGCACGTGGATTTGGCGCCGGGGCGGAGCGCGTTGGTCGAAGCGAACAAGCGCCTGGGCCTGGCGCTCGCGGACGACGAGATCGACTACTTGATGAAGAGCTACGCCACGCTCGGACGCAACCCGACCGACGTGGAGCTGATGATGTTCGCGCAGGCCAACAGCGAGCATTGCCGGCACAAGATCTTCAACGCCGACTTCGTGATTGACGGCGAAAAGCGTGAAAAATCGCTATTCAAGCTGATCAAGCAAAGTACCGAGGCCAGCCCCGGCGGCGTGCTTTCGGCTTACCACGACAACGCGGCGGTCATCGAAGGCAACGTCGCGGCGCGCTTCTGGCCCGACGCTGCCACCGGTCAGTACGGCTACTCCGCCGAGCCCGTCGACATCCTGATGAAGGTCGAGACGCACAATCACCCGACCGCCATCTCCCCCTACCCCGGCGCCGCCACCGGCTCCGGCGGAGAAATTCGCGACGAAGGCGCGACCGGTCGCGGCGCCAAGCCCAAAGCCGGACTGACCGGTTTTTCGGTCTCCAACCTGCGCTTGCCCGGAGCGGTGCGACCGTGGGAGCAGGACTACGGCAAGCCGTCGCGCATCGCTTCCGCCCTCGACATCATGCTCGAAGGGCCAATCGGCGGCGCCGCGTTCAACAACGAGTTCGGGCGCCCGAACCTGTGCGGCTACTTCCGCACCTTCGAGCTGTCGGCGCCGGGGCCTGCCGGGCGCGAGGTGCGCGGCTATCACAAGCCGATCATGCTCGCGGGCGGGCTCGGCAACATCCGGCGCGAGCACGTCAAAAAGCACGAAATTCCTGCGGGCGCGAAGATCATCGTGCTCGGCGGGCCAGCCATGCTGATTGGGCTGGGCGGCGGCGCGGCGTCTTCGATGGCCTCCGGCGCCTCCGAAGAGGATTTGGATTTTGCCTCGGTCCAGCGCGACAACGCCGAGATGCAGCGACGCTGCCAAGAAGTGATCGATCGCTGCTGGGCGCTCGGCGCGAAGAACCCGATTGTCTCGATTCACGATGTCGGCGCCGGGGGGCTCTCGAACGCTCTGCCGGAGCTGGTGAACGACAGCGCACGCGGAGCGACGTTTTCGTTGCGCGCCATCCCGAGCGACGAGCCCGGGATGTCACCGCTGGAAATCTGGTGCAACGAGGCCCAAGAGCGCTACGTGCTGGCCATCGAGGCCGAGTCGCTCGCAAGCTTCGAAGCGCTGTGCCGGCGCGAGCGCTGCCCTTACGCGGTCGTGGGCACGGCGACGAGCGAGCGCACGCTCAAGCTCGACGACACGCATTTTTCCGAGCGGCCGATCGACATGCCACTGGAGGTGCTGTTGGGCAAGCCGCCCAAGCTGACCCGCACCGCCGAATACGGGGATTTCTTGCCCGATTCGCTGATGCATTCGCGCATCGAGCTGCGGGAAGCGCTGGAGCGCGTGCTCCGGTTGCCCACCGTCGCCGACAAGACCTTTTTGATCACCATCGGTGATCGCACCGTCGGCGGCTTGTGCTCGCGCGACCAGATGGTCGGGCCGTGGCAAGTGCCGGTGGCCGACGCCGCCGTCACCGCTACTGGTTTCCAAGCCTACACCGGGGAAGCGATGGCGATGGGCGAGCGCACGCCGATTGCCCTGCTGAACGCCGGGGCGTCGGCGCGCATGGCGGTGGCCGAAGCCATCACCAACCTGGCTTCGACGCCGATTGCGCATTTGTCGCACGTCAAGCTGAGCGCCAACTGGATGGCTCCCGCCGGACACCCCGGCGAAGACGCGCGCTTGTACGAAGCGGTGCAGGCGGTGGGCGCCGAGTTGTGCCCGGCCTTGGGCATCGCAATTCCGGTCGGCAAGGACTCGATGTCGATGCGCACGGTGTGGCGCCAGAACGGCGAAGAGCGCTCGGTGACGGCGCCGCTCTCGCTGATCGTGAGCGCGTTCGCGCCTGTGACCGACGTGCGGCGAGCCCTGACCCCCGAGCTGTCGCGCGAGGACGGTCCGAGCGAGCTGTTGCTGATCGATTTGGGGCGCGGCAAGAACCGCCTGGGCGGGTCGGCGGTGCTGCAGGTGCACGGCAGCGTCGGAGAAGCGCCGCCCGATTTGGACGACCCCGCGCTGCTGCGCGGCTTTTTCGAGGCGATTCAGGAGCTGAACGCCGCCGGCTTGTTGCTGGCGTACCACGACCGCTCCGACGGCGGCTTGATCGTCACGCTGCTGGAGATGGCGTTCGCGGCTTCGGCGGGGCTGCAAGTGAAGCTCGACTCGCTCGGCCCCGACACGCTGGCGGCCATGTTCTCGGAGGAGCTGGGCGCGGTGATCCAGGTGCGCAGCGAGGACGTGCCGCGCGTGCGCGAGGTGCTGGCGCTGGCGCGGCTGTCGGAGTGTGTGCACGAAGTGGGCACGGTGCTGGACGACGACCGCGTCGAGGTGCTGCAAAACGGCCAGCTGCTGATTCAGGAAAAGCGCAGCACGTTGCGCGGCATCTGGTCCGAGACCACCCACGCCCTGCAGCGCCTGCGCGACGACGCCACCTGCGCCGACGAAGAGCAAGCCCTGCGCGTCGCCAGCGACAACGCCGGCTTGTCGGTGAAGGCGACGTTCGTGCTCGACGACGACGTGGCGGCGCCGTTCATCGCCAAGAGCGGCGCGGCGCGCCCGCGCGTCGCCATCTTGCGAGAGCAAGGCGTCAACGGACAGCTGGAAATGGCCGCCGCCTTCGACCGCGCCGGCTTTGCCGCCATCGACGTGCACATGAGCGATTTGCTCGAGGGGCGCGTGAGCTTGAAGGAGTTTCAGGGCTTGGCCGCCTGCGGCGGCTTCAGCTACGGCGACGTGCTCGGCGCCGGCGGGGGCTGGGCCAAATCCATCTTGTTTCACGGCCGCACGCGCGCCGAGCTGAGCGAGTTCTTCGCGCGCTCGTCGACCTTCACGTTGGGCGTGTGCAACGGCTGCCAAATGGTCTCGAACCTGGCCGAGCTGATCCCGGGCGCGGGCGGCTTTCCTCGCTTCGTGCGCAACCGCTCCGAGCAGTTCGAGGCGCGCCTCAGCCTGGTGCGGGTCGAGAAGAGCCGCTCGGTCTTGCTGGCCGGCATGGAAGGCTCGCTCTTGCCGATCGCGGTGGCGCACGGCGAAGGGCGCGCCGAGTTCGCCGACCCAGCCGCGCTGGCCAGCTTCGAGAGCTCTGGCCGCGTCGCGGTGCGCTTCGTCGATTCGCACGGCGCGGTGGCGACCCGCTACCCCGAGAACCCGAACGGCTCGCCCTCCGGCATCGCCGCCGTCACCAGCGAGGACGGACGCGCCACCTTGATCATGCCGCACCCGGAGCGCGTGTTTCGGGCCGTGCAGTACTCGTGGCATCCGCGGGCCTGGACGGAGGACGCGCCCTGGATGCGCTTGTTCAGGAACGCGCGCGTCTTCACCGGCTAATAAGGAGACGGCGCTGCTCACTCCCGGAATTCGCCTCGCGCTCGCCGTGACTTCGTTCTTGCTGGGCGCGTATTTGCTCGTGCAAGGCGACTACGCGGGGGTGCTGTTTTTGGGCGGCGCGGCGTACTTGGGCTACAGCTACTTCCGCTTCGGCACGGTGTGGTTGGCGTTCCGCGAGGTGGCGCGCGGCAACATGGCCGCCGCCAGCAAGCTGCTGCAAAAGGTGGCGCAGCCCGAGGCGCTCGGCAGCGAGCAGCGCGCCTACTTCGAGCTGGCGTCTGGCTTGGTGTGCGCTTCGCGCGCCGAGAACGGGCGCGCGGAGGCGCATCTGCAGGCGGCGCTCGCTCACCAGCTGCGCACCGAAAACGATCGCGCCCTGTGCGAAGCGGTGTTGGCTCAGCTGCTGGTCGCGCGGGACGACTTGGCGGCGGCGCGCGGCGTCGTCGAACGCGCGGTGACGCGCGAATGCCGACCGGCCATCGCCGCGCGCATCAAGGCGCTGCATGAGCAGCTTGTGCCGCCGAGCGAGCACCGGGCGTAGACCGTCGCTACTGCGGGCAGCCGATCTGCGTCGTACCGATCGCCACGTCGTCGATCCAAACTTCGCGCGCGTCGTCGGCCTGGTAGCTCTCCCAACCCACGAACAAGCGTTCGAAGCTGGGAAACAGCCATTTGCCTTCGGTTTCCTGCGAGATGCAGCCCTGGCCCTGGCCCACCACCGTAAGATCGTCGATGGCCTGGCCGTCGAGCCAGAATTTCTGCGTGTTGGTGGCGCCCTCGAAATACCACTCCATGCACGCCCATTTGCCTTCGGGCATCTTGGTTTCGGAGTGCTGCCAGCAGTCGCTGGCCTTGCCGGTGCTGTCGTAGTTGGCCATCAAGCTCTGCTGGTGCTGGCCGCCGTAGCGCACGTCGGCGCGCGTGATGCCGTCGGTGCGAGAGCCTTCGCCCTGGATCATCGTCCAGTGCACGCCGTCGTTGGCGGCCTTGGTCGCGTAGATCATCATGCGGCCGTAAAACGCGTTGTTCGCCACCGGGAAGGGCTTGGTCAGGCTGATGAACGCGCGCTGGTAGGTGGCGGCGCCACTGGTCGTGAACTTCACCGATTTGGTGCCGCTGTTGTGCTGCGCGGTGTCGATGACCACCTTGCCCGCGCCGCCGCCGTCCACGTTGACAGTCCAGGGCATGGTGGGCTTGTCGGTGTAGGACTCGAAGTCGTCGCAAATGAGAGCGCCCTGACAACCCGTGGCACCGCCCCCACTGCCGTTGCCAGCGGTGCTGCTGCCGCCGGTACCGGTTCCAGCTTCGGCCGTGCCCCCCGCCGACCCACCGCTCGACGCGCCCGCAGACGAGCTGGGGGTCTTGCTGCCTCCTCCACCACCGCAAGCCAAGGCCAAGCCAATTACGCTGACAACGAGAGGCCCGGAGGCGGGGGACAGTCGCGACATTCGTGCGCAAAGCTAACACGGGCTCTGACGGTCGGGTCGCCGGCGACCACCAGCGGCCGCTGTCAACCATTGGTTGCGCAGGCAGAATCTTCGCGCTCGCCTCGAACTATCGCCGGGCGGGCGAACGAATCCTTGGTTTTCGGGGCAATCTCTGGCCCACGAGCCCGCCACGCGGCTGGCTCCGGCCGCGCCAGTTTGTTACTCCTGAACCGCCCCATGATCACGGAGTCACTGGCCGCGGAGCTCGAACAACTTCTGACCCTCAACGAGCTCACCGAGCTCAGCCGCGGAGCCTTGGGGCTCGACCCAGAGCAGGTGGGAGGCACGGCTGCCAAAGCCTCTTTCGCACGTGCCCTGGTGTTGCGTTGCCTGAAGTTGGACGCCGTTCCAGCCCTCCTGGACGCCGTGGAGGCCAGCGGCAAGCGACTGTCGGACCCGTTGCAGAAGCTGCGCGGGGACGGCCTCGTGCTCGAGCCCGAGCTCGGTCCCGGCGCCGAGCTCGGTGACTACCTGATTTTGGAGCAGCTGGGCTCCGGGCCCACCGCGCGCATCTACCGAGCGCGACGAGAGGGCGACGACGTACGGCTGCGCGTGCTGCGGAGCACCGTGCGGCGGCGCGACGCCGAGCGCGCGCTGGTGCAGGCGCGGTTGTGCGGCAACATCGCACACGCCGGTCTGCCCGACGCCCTGCATTCGACGACGCTCGAGCACGCGGGTCAGAGCTTGCTCACCGTCGCGCACGATTTCGTGGCGGGCGAGTCGCTGGCGCAGATCATCGCCAAGAATGGCGGCCGGCATTTGAACGCGGTTCTGCCACTGCTCTACGCGATCGCGGAGCCGCTCGCGACGTTGCACGCCGAAGGGCGCGCGCACGGCGCCTTGCACCCGGGAAACATCATCGTCACCGACCCCGCTCAAGCGGCGCCGAAGGTGCGGTTGGTCGACGCCGGTGCCGGCCTCGCCCGGCCGCCGCTTTCGGATCCCGGCGAGCAGCGCTGGGTCGATTACCTGGCACCCGAGGTGTTGCGCGGCAAAGTGCCCAGCGCCAGCAGCGACATCTACGCTTTTGGCGTGCTGTTCTACGAGCTGATTTCGGGCAAGCCGCCGTTCACGGGCAACAGCGCGGCCGACGTCGCTCTCGGGCATTTGATCGAGTCCGCCGAGCCGCTCTCGTTCGTCGCCCCCGGCAACGGCGCTTCGCCGGCGGTAGAGACGCTGGTGCGCACCTTGTTGGAAAAGAGCCCCGAGCAGCGCCCGCGCAACGGCACCGAGCTGCTCGAGGGCCTGCGCAAGCTGTGGCAGACCTCGCAGCGGCCGCCCAGCTTCATCGCCGACGAACGGCTGCCCGAGCTGTTCGAAGCGCTGGGCAAGAACCCGAACGACGAGGAAGCGGCGAGCCAGCTCGAGTCCATGCTCGATTTGGGCGCCGACCCGGCGCGCCTGGCCGAAGGCTTCTTCGACCTAGCCAAGGAGCTGCGCGCCAAGGACGAGCAGGGTACCCGCCGGGTGGTTCCGCGCCTTTTGGCGCGCGCGGCCAGGTTGTACGAAAAGGCGTCGCAGCACGAGTCGGCCGAAAAGCTGTACAAGGGCTTGCTCAAGATCGAGCCGGACAATCGCGCGACCGCCAAGGCGCTCGACAAAGTGCGGCGCGCGCTCGGCAAGCACGAAGAGCTGGTCGAGTCGCTGCTCGAGCGCAGCGAAAAAGCCAGCAACCCAAGCGAGCGGGGCGAGCACTTGTTCGCGATCGGCGAAGTCTACGCCAATGATCTGGACGACAAAGATCAAGCGCTGGTGGCGTACGCGCAGGCGTTTTGCGCCGACCCGACCGTAGAAACGTACGCCGAAGCCATCGAGCGCCAGGCCGGCACCCGCTATCAGGCGTGGGAAGAGGTCTTTGGCTTGTGCCTGGAGGCGGCCAACGAAGAGACCTCGACCGAGGCGCTCCACGATTTGTATTCGCACATGGCGCGCTGGTACGCGGAAAAAGTCTCGCGCCCCGACTTGGCGCTGCCGTGGCTGCACAAGGTGCTCGAAATCGAGCCCAGCCACGAGCGCTCGCTGGAGATGCTATCGGCGATTTATCGCAAGGCGCAGCAGTGGGCCGAGCTTTCGCAGATCTTGCTCAAGCGCGCCGACGTGGCCGCGCCGAACGTGGCGCGCGATCTGCGCGCGGAGGCGGCGGAAATCGTCTCCAACAAGCTGGGCAACGCCCAGGCCGCGCTCGAGCTGTTCGAGGCGGTGGTGAGTGAAGACCCGGGGCATGCGCGCGCGGTGAAGGGCATGGTCGAGATGCTGCGCCAGTCGGGCGATCACAAACGCGCGTTGGCTACCCTCTCCGGTCGCGCGGCGGCGCTTTCGGGCGAAGAGCGTCACGCCCTCTGGTGCGAGATCGCCGAAGGCTACGAAGTCGAAGCCGACGATTTGGACGCGGCCGAAAAAGCCTACAAGCTGGTGCTGAGTGAGGACGCGAAATCGAGCGACGCTCTGCGCGGCCTCGACCGCATTTACAGCCGTCAAAGCCGCTACCAGGACCTATTGAGCGTGCTCGAGCGCGAGGTCGAGCTGGCGGTTACGGCACGCCAGAAGATCACCCTGCTGGAGCGCGTGGCCGGGATTTGGGACGAAGAGTTTCTGGACCACGGCAAGGCTGCGGGCGCGCTCGAGCAAGTGCTGGCGCTCGATCCGAGCCGCGCCGATTCGGCGCGTGAGCTGGGGCGCCACTACCGCTCGCTAGAAAAGTTCGTCGAGCTGGCGGAGCTGTACCAGGCGCAAATCGACAAGAGCAGCGACGACAAGCTGCGAGTCGACTCGGCGCTGTCCCTCGGACGGCTGCTGGCCAGCGAGCTGATGGCGCCGCAACGCGCCATCGAAGCCTACGAGCTCGTGCTCACCCTCGAGCCGGGGCACAAGGCGGCGCTCGACGCCCTGGCCACCCTGCGCGCCACCGCCGGCGACTCCGAGAGCGCGCTCGACGCTATCGAAGCCCTAGCCGATGCCGCCAAGACCCCGAAGGAGCGCGCCGATTACTACGTGCGCGCCTCGGCGCTGCTCGAGCAGCAGGGCAACCTGGAAGCGTCCATCGCGCAGCTCAAGCGCGCCATCGACGTCTTCCCGGACGACGGCGCAGCGCGCAGCAAGCTGAAGAGCAAATACCTCACGATGGGTAATTTCGGCGGCGTCGTCGAGCTGCTGGAGGAAGAGCTGGAGAACGCCAAGGGCGAGCACCAGCGCGCGAAATTGGCCGGCCAAATCGCGGTTTTGTGCCAGCGCCACCTGCAGGACACCGAGCGCGCATCGTCGATGGCGCAGCTCGCGTTCCACCTCGATCCGACCGAGCCCGGCGCGCTGCGGGTGCTCGGCAAGATCGCGTTCGACGACGGCCGCTTCACCGAAGCCGCCAAGCGTCTGGAACCGGTGATCTCGGTGCTGGAGGGCATGGATCTGGGCGAAGCCGCCGACGTGGCGCGCCTGTACATCGAAGCGCTGGTCAAGGGTGGCTCGGCCGAGAAAGCGATGGTGATGATCGACGGCCTACGCCGCTTCTTCGCCGACGACCCGAAGGCGCTGCTCACGGTGGCGGAGCTGGCGTCGAAGCACGACGCGCCCGAGCAAACCTACGCCTTGACGCACGATCTGCTGAAGCGCCTCGGCCCGACGTTGGGCCTGGCCGAGGCGGCGCGCGCCGAGCGCCTGCGCGGTGAAGCGCTGGTGGCGCTCGGACGGCACGACGAAGGCATCGTGGCTCTCGAGCGCGCGCTGGAGACGGACGCGCGCGACCTTTCACCGCTGGACGGCATCGCCAAGGCGCACTCGGCGCTCGGCCGCTACAACCAAGCGCTCGAGACGCTGTACCGCAAGCTCGAGCGCACGGTCGGGGACGAACGCGCCAAGCTGCTGCTGCAGATCGGCGACTTGGCGGCCACGCGCCTGAAAGATCCGGACTACGCGGCCAAGAGCTACCTGTTGGCGCTCAGCGAAAAGCCGAATGATCGCGACATCTTGGCGAAGCTGATGCAGCTGTACGGCGCCGAAAAAGACTGGCCGCAGCTGATTCAAGTCATCACCAAGCTGGCCGAGGTCGTCGACGAGAAGAAGCACAAGGCCAAATACCTGCACACCGCGAGCATGATCGCCTCGCGCGAGCTGCAGGACGCCACCTTGGCGCAAGAGCTGCTGGAGCGCTCACTGCAGTACGATCCGTCGCTGGCCGCCGCGCTCGACGAAGCCCTCACCCTGCGCCAAAAAGCCCGCGATTGGGAGGGCGTGAAGAACCTGCTCAAGCTGCGCGTCACCCACGCCCAGGACGCCGGCGACAAGGAGCTGTTGCTGACCACGCTATGGCAACTGGCGGACGTGTACGAGCGGCACCTCAAGCGCGTGGAGCAAGCCATCGCGGTCTGCTCGTCCGCCCATTCCGTAGAGCCCGAGAACACGCGCTGGGCCGAGCGGCTCGCGCGGCTGTACGCCGAAGATCCGGCCGGCTCGTTCGCGGAGTCGATTCCGTTGATTGGCGACTGGGTCGAGCGCGATCCGTACCAGAGCGAGCCGTACCAGCTGCTGCGCCGCATCTACACCGGCGTCCGGCACGCCGACGGCGCTTGGAGCGCCTGCCAAGCGCTGCACACGCTCGGCCGCGCCGAGCCCGACGAAGAGCGATTCTACAGCCGCTTGCGCAACGAAGAGCCGCAAGCCATCGGCGACCGCCTCAGCCTTTCGGATTGGCCCGAGTACATTCTGCCCACCGAGCACGACCCCGCCGTGACCGCGCTGATGGCGATGCTCGAGCCGATGGCGCTGGCCGCGCGCGGCCGCGGCATCGACGCTTACGGGCTCACCCCCGAGCATTTGCTGAGCTCCGAGACGTATCCGTACGGCTTGGTGCAGGCGCTCAGCGCGGCTGCAGAGGCGCTGGGCCTGCCGGAGCCGCCGGTGTTTCAGAACCAAAACGATCCGGGCGTGCTCACCTTTTTGGCGACCAGCCCCGCGTCCATCGCGCTCGGGGCAGCCGCGTTTGCGTCGGAGTTGCCGCTCGTCACCAGCAGCTTCGTGGCCGGCCGCGCCGTGACCTACTTCGTGCCGGGCTTCTTCTTGCGGCAAGTGCTGAGCAACATGACCGCGCTGAAGAGCTGGGTATTTGCGGCCATTCGCTTGGTGAAGCCGAAGTTCCCGGTGTCGGCGGAGATCGAGCCGATCGTGGCCCAAGCCCAGCGTGAGCTCACGCAGACTCCCATGCCGGCGCGCCAACGCGAGCAACTGACCGACGTGGTCTCCAAGCTGCTGCGCTCGACCGAGTCGCTCGACCTCAAGAAATGGGCGCATTCGGTCGACTACGCCGCCGACCGCGCGGGTCTCGTCATGTGCCAAGATCTCGAGCAAGCGGTGTCGCTGATCAAAGCCATTCCGGCCGAAGAGGGCGCGCCCCCCGCCAACCTGCGCATCGAAAAGCTGATCACGTACTCGGTCAGCACCGCGCACTTGACGTTGCGCGAGCGGCTCGGCACCGGCGTCGGTACGTAAACGCGCCGCCCATAGTTTGGGTGACCCGAATGTGCGACCTTTGGTCACCTTTAATGACCTAGGCCGGGCACCATGCAGCGCGAGCGCAACTTTCGAACCGCCTTTGCGGCTATCGCGGTCGCGTTCGGCCATTTCATCAACTGTACCGGCTACATCGAGCAACCCGACGGGGGCGGGACGGCGGACAGCGCCAACTCGGTTTCTCGAAGCGATACCGGCGTCGGCACGGCCAAGCGCAGCGGCCAAGTCGACCGTGCCCGCGTGCGTCCCCAGCCCGTTTCGGTCGCGTGGCAGGCGGCCGCGGGTACGTGGTGCGGTCCCGCCGCCGAGCGCTCGCTGTGGCTCACCGCCAAGCCCGTTGCCAGCGCATGCGACGCCGCCAGTCACAAACTGTACAGCGACGCCGAAGACGCCTCCGAGGGCGTCACGCTATCGCTCGATCCGCTCGCGCTCGGCAGCTTGCCCGCGGTGCTCGACGTCCCGGCGCGCTACTGCGGGCCGGACGCTGTTTGCTCCGATCTGCGCGCGACGTTGCGCGTCGAAAGCTACACTCCGGGCCAAGGCATCCAAGGCAGTTGGTCGGTGTCGCCGCCCGGCCAGGCGGAGCTCGACGGCACCCTCGACGCCAGCTGGTGCAACTGGGACGACTTCTTGCCCGCGCACCCCGACGCCGATCGGCTCGCGCGCGATATCACGCTGCGCGAAGTGTCGGTCTATCAAGGCGTGAAGGTGCCGATCGTGCGCGACCTTCGAGCGGTGTCGCCGCGCAACGCCGACTTGGTGCAAGAGCGCGAAGCCTTGCTGCGCGTCTTCGTCGAGCCCGGGCCGGGCTTTCAGCCGCGGCCGCTCAGCGCGCGCATCACCCTGCAGGACGCGGATGGCAAACCCCGGCACTTCGAGCAAACCATCGAGGTCAGCGGGCCCTCCAGCGAAGCTGTCAGCAGCTCCACCTTCAACTTGGAGCTACCGAAGGACGCTTTTCACGAAACCACGCAATACTCGGTCGAGCTGCGCGAGGTCTCGCGTTGCACCGAGCTTTCCGGCACGTCGCTCGGCGCCCGCTTTCCCGAAGCCGGGCTCGTGCCTGTCGCCGCGCGCTACACCGGTCCGGTCAAGGTAATGCTGGTGCCGGTGCGCTACCAGAGCGACGGCTCGGGTCGCCTGCCCGACACTTCCCCCGAGCAACTGGCGGACATGACGCGCCGCTTGTACTCGATGTACCCGACGAACGAAGTCGTGCTTAGCCTGCACGCTCCGGTCGAAACCACCCGCACCGATCTTGCCGACATGCTCGATCAAATGCGTGAGCTGCGGGTCGGCGAGGCACCGGCCACCGACGTGTCGTACTACGGGCTCGTGCGGCAAGCCGAAACCTTCGCCGAGTATTGCCAAGGAAGCTGCACGACGGGCATCGCCGGATTTGGCAGCCAAAGTGGCGTTGCCGCCGTCGGCGTGGGCGTTGGCTTCACCGAGGCCGCCGCCGGCACCTTCGTGCACGAGCTCGGGCACATCCACCGCCGCCCGCACGCGCCTTGCGGCAGCGTGGCGGCACCGGACGAAACCTACCCCTACCCCGACGCCGGCCTCGGCAGCTGGGGCTATGACTTCGGAACGCGCGAGCTGTTCGATCCCGGAACCCACGTGGATTTCATGAGCTACTGCTCGCCGGCCTGGATCAGCGACTACAACTACCAGCTGATTTTGGAGCGCATCATCCTGGTCAATCGCCACGCCGGCGCGGTGTTTCGGCGCGTCGCCTCGCCCGGCGCGCCGACCACGTTTCGCACCCTGCGCGTGGCCAAGAACGGGCAGGCGCGCTGGGGTCTCGATCTACGCCCCGCCCTCGAGCCTCCCGGAGACCCTGTCACCCTCGACGCGCTCGACGCGCAGGGCGCTGTGCTCACCGAGTTTCGCGCCACGTTCGAGGAGGGCCCCGACGGCGAGCAATCGTTCTTCGTTCCTGCGGGGCAGGTCGGTTGGCAAGCGGTGCGCGTGCCTGGCGGACCGACGCTAGCCTACGACGGCGCCAGCCAAAACGAGCCGTTCAAGCGCTGAGCCAGCGCCGCCAGTGAGAGCGTTCCCGAGCAATTCGGCTCGAGCGAGCGCGAGCGGCTCAATTTCTACGGCGATTCACGGCGACGTGAGGCTGCGGCCGCGGGCCGATGGTGGTGGGGTCGTCACACGACACCGAGCCGAGGACGGTCACGTCGTCGGAGGCCGCCGCGTCGTGCACGGCGTGATCGGGCAACTTGGTCCAACCCTGGTAGCCGAGCCCGGCAGCGCGCACCGCGCGCTCGATGACTTTGATCAGCACGACGGTGACGTTGTCCTTGCCGCCGTGGTCGTTGGCCAGCTCGATCAGGCCGTAGACGGCGGCTTCGAGATCCGTCTCACGCGCCAGCAGCTGCTCGATTTCCGGGTCACCGACCATCTTGGACAAGCCGTCGCTGCACAGCAGGTAGATGTCGTCGGGGCGCGGTTTGTCGACCAAAAGATCGATGGCAAGGTCCGAAGTGACGCCGATGGCTTGCAGCAAATCGTTGGCGCCGTCGCCCTGCAGGCCGACGAGACGCATGGTCTGATCGGTCGTTAGCTGCCGCAGCTTGCCACGACGCAAGCGGTAGCAGCGACTGTCCCCCACGTTGGCGATGTACACTCGCTGCTTGTTGGGAGAGAACCGCGCCGCCACCAACGTGGTGCCCATTTGCGAAAGGCTCGGGTCGGCTTTGGCGGTCTTGAACACGGCCCAATTGGCCTGCAAAACCCCGCTCGCCAGCTCGCGACCGCGCTTGGGAATGGTCTTGTCCGAGCGTAGCTCCCCCACGAACCGCTCGCGTTCGAAGGTCTCGCGCAGCGTCTCGACGGCGAGCGAGCTGGCGATGGCGCCACCACGGTAGCCGCCCATGCCGTCAGCCACTGCGAACAAAGAGCGTTCGGGCATGAACAGCAGGCTGTCTTCGTTGGCCCGCCGCTTCTGCCCGCGATCGCTGTCACCTTTGGCCGAGATCAGGATGCGCGCGAGCGGCGAGGTGATCTCGTCCTCCTCGGCTTCCAGCTCATAGGCAACCTTGACCCGGGAGTCGGAGGCGGCCGGAGCGGCGACGTTCAAGCGCGTGACCTCGTCGTCCTCGACGAACGGCTGCGCCAGCTCGAGCAACGGAGCGGATGCTTCTGGCTCGATCCGCGGCGCAATCTCCGTCGGCGCGACCGCGTGAGCCACCACGCGAGGGCGAAGCAAATGCCAACCCTTCGCCGCCGCTGCTACCAGCAACGCCACGACGACGAACGCGAGCTGGTAGGGCAAGCCGGTCATGGCTCGTTACAAGGATCTCCCCCCATGGCGTGGGGACAGTGCTCGTCCGGAGTATCTTGCTCGAGTGCGGCCGCGACGTGATAAATGCGGCAATAGACGGTGTTGCACACGAAGCAGGACGGGCTGGCCGAAGCCGACGACGAATACTGCACCGGGTCGTCCTCGTGAGTGGGAATGGCGCCGCACGCAGCCAAACAGGCCTGCGAATCGTCGAAGTAGCTGGGCTCCAAGTTGCCGGCGGTCGAGTCGGCCGTGCACGTGTTTTGCATCAACGAGCAGTAGGCAACACAGTTGGAGCCGCATTTTCCGGCGCCCAATGGACCCGCCGACTTGCAGTAGACGAACGGCTCACTCTCCGCGAACTCTGCCTGCCGCACGCGGCACTGCACGGTGTTGACGTCTTGGTCGCCGCTGGCGCCTTCGGGCAGTCGTTTGCACACCTCCACGCATTGATCGAAGGTGCGGTACTGCTCGTACTTGCCTTTGCAGTTGGTCATCACCGCGTCGCAGTAGCTTTCGCACAGCGTGGGCCCAGGCGGGGCGCCGCCTTCACCCTTGTCGCCCGCCTCGGCGCCGTTGCCGGCCGTGCCGGCGCTAGCGCCGCCAGTGCTGCCGCTGCCAGCATTGGTGGTGCCGGTGCCGCCGTGCTCCGCGGCTTCGCCCGCGGCGCTGCCGACGCCAGCATCGACGGAGAGGCTACCGCTCTGGCTCACGCTGCCGCCGCCGCCACCGAGGAGCGCCGAATCGACGTGCGCGTCTTCGATGCCCAGCACCTGCGAACAGCCGCCGCCGAGGGCCAGCAAGCCCAAGAGCTGGCTGGCACGCCTGAGCCAGCTCACCACACACCTCGCAGCGAAAGCTCGAGCGCCGGCGCAAAATTCCGCGCCGTCGCCGGCTGGTCACGCGAAGAGGACGAGGCGGGAGCGGTCGCGATCAGCGTGATGCCGCTCGCCACCAATAGGCCGCCGCTCACCGTGCCGATGGTCGAGAGCGCCCCCGCGGTCTTGGCGTCTTCGCGCAAAGACACGCCTTCCGGCGTGCACGAGTTGGGCTCGTCGGCGCGGCATTCCGCTTTCGACTTCTTGTTCAGCGAGTAGGCGCGGTAGCCGAAGAAGCCACTGGCCGCGATGGCAACGACACCCGCCGCCGCCATGACATAGCCGACGGTGCGCTGCGCCGAGCCGCCGCGCGAAAGCTCGGGGTGAGCCGCGTTGGGCGCCGCTTTCGGGCGCGGGGCGTCGGCAAGCTTGGGTACGTCGACGGTTTGGTGGCTGGCGCCGTCGGCAACCGTGATGGTGGTAGACCAGCTCTTCTTTCCGGGCGCGCGCGCTTCGACGCGCGTCGGCCCGGGGTCGACCGGCAACTCCGTGTCGTAGGAGGCGCCCGGCACGAGCGAGCCGTTGACCAGCACCTCCAAGCCCGCGACCCGCTGCCCCGCCGGCACCCGCACCGCCAGCTTCGACAACCGTTCTTCCAGGCTGGTCGCGCGTTCGAGCGCAATGCGTTGGCGATCGGCCTGACCGGCGCGCTGAGCCGTGTCGGCGGCTTCGTGAAACAGCGCCCACGCGCTGGCGCTGCGCCCTGCGTGCTCGTAGCAATCCGCCAGATAGAGCATGGTGCCGAGCGCCGGGTCCAAATCTTGGCTGCCGGCGAGCTTGTCGCACGCCTCGGCGTAGCGCTTTTCGTCCATCAGCTGCGTCGCTTGCTGGAACAACGCCTCGGCGGTGGCGCGTTGACTGGCAGTCGTCTCCGCGGCCGCCGGGGCGACGCGCAGCGCCAGCAGCAAGCCGGCGCCGAGCGCGAATCGTGAACAAGCCCGGTGCTTCATGGCACGGCTGCGGTGAAGCCGGGGCTGTTCACACCGGTCATGTCCCCGGACTTCAGGTCGGTGACGGCGCTGTAGAGAGGCAAGCCCTTGTACGCAAGCTGCAGCCCGCCGGCGCCGTGACGCACGAACACGCTAAAATCCGCCTCTTCCAGCGAGGTAACGACGGACAGATGCTTTTCTCGGAAAGGCGTGAACGTCGCCAAGCAATCTTGCTCGCACGCGCTCACCGGATCGTCCGCCGACGTGCCCGCTTGGTCGGCAGCAGATACGTACAGGGTATGGCCATGGCCGTCGGCCAAGTACTTGGCGGTGCCGGCCTTCATGATCACGACCGACGCGAGGGTGAGCTCGGCGGCGTGCCAGGTCTTGCCTTTGCCTTGCCCGGTGAGCTGCCCGAGGGTGAGGTCCGACTTGTAATAGTAGAGCGGCCAACCGTAGTACGTGGTCTGCCAAGTCCCGTCG
>JBEQSW010000249.1:0-6348 GCA_040348565.1 Myxococcales bacterium
AACGCGTTGCGCTTCTGCTCACGCTGGGTGACGTTCTGGACCTTGTAGCTGGCGTTCGTCAGCTCGTCCTTCACCTGCGCGGCGAGCGTGCCGTCCTTGACCTCGAGCTTCTCGCCGTCGGCTTTGGTCAGGCGAGCCAGGAAGCTGGTCTTGGCCTTGCCCTTCAGCGACACGCCGACGTTCCAGTACTCTTCCGGCACGAAGGCTTCGATTTCGCGCTCGCGCTCGACAATCAGGCGCAGGGCGACCGACTGCACCCGGCCCGCGCTCAGCCCGAAGGCGAGCTTGGACCACACCAGGGCCGACACGTCGTAGCCGACGATGCGGTCGAGCACGCGACGGCAACGCTGAGCGTCATACAGGTTGGTGTCCAGATCGCGCGGGTTGTCGAGCCCGTGCTGGACGCCCTTCTTCGTGATCTCTTCGAACTCGACGCGGCGCACCAACAGCTCCGGGCGCTGCAGCTCTTCCATCAAATGCCAGGCAATCGCCTCGCCTTCGCGATCAGGGTCGGTGGCGAGCAGGAGCACGTCGGCGTCTTTCACCTCGTGCTTGAGGTCGAGCAGTACCTTCGACTTGGCCTCGATGATTTCGTACGTTTCACGAAATCCATTCGCGACGTCGATGCCCATCTTCTTGGGCAGGTCCTTGACGTGGCCCTTGCTGGCCAGCACCTCGTACCCCTTCCCGAGGTACTTCTGGATCGTCTTGGCTTTGGCTGGGGATTCGACGACGACGAGGGTCTTGGGCATGCGGCGTGCTTCGCCTTTCCGCCCCCTGAATGCGACGTTCCGAGCGGTCGCGCAACCCGGTGATCACCAGGTGACGGGGCATTACTCAATTAAATCAACAGTTTACGGGTTTCAGGGAGCCCAACGGGCCCGGAACTAACACCCCGGAGAGCGCGAGAGTCAAGATCCGTTGCTGAACCGTGGCCAACGAAAGCCCGGTTTGCTCACAGATTTCGTCCGGGTAACAGGCTCCCGATTTGAGGGCCGCCAGTACCGGGTCGTCATCCGGCGGGGCGGCGCTCCCGGCCGCCGCGACCTCGCCCGGAGGCGCGGCGTCCCCGAGCGGGGCCGCCGGCCACAGCTCACCCTGGATGGGACCTCTTAGAGGATGGAGGCCCGAAGCGCTGAGCAGGGTAAGCACTTCTTTGGCGCGGTCCAGGGGTAGGGCTCCGCGACGCAGCTCGCGGATGGCTCCCGCTCCGGCCGTCACCCAGGGAGAATGCGGCACCACGAACAGCGGACGGCCGAGCTGGCGCGCCCATTTGGCTGCATTGGCCGCACCGCTCACGTACGGAGCCTGGGTCACCACCACCACGTGGGCCAGTGCCACCAGACACGCGTTCCGAGCAAAGAACGTGGGACGGTCGGCGGGAGCACCGTCGGGAAAGAGCGAGAGATAGGCGCCGCCCGAGCTCACGATCCGCTCGAACAGCTCGGCATTTTGCTTTGGGAAAGGCCGGTCGAAGCCAGCGGGAGTGACGACGACGGTAACGCCGCCGACGTCCAGCGCACCCTCGTGAGCGGCAGTGTCGATGCCTTCGGCCCCGCCCGACAAAACCGCTACCCCGGCCGCCGCGAGCTCGGCCGCGAGCTTTCGCGTGAACGCGAGCCCTTCCGCCGACGCCTTGCGCGTGCCGACCAGCGCCACGGCAGGGCCCCGCGGCAGCTCACCATGTAAATAGAGGCGAGCCGGCGGCTCCTCCAAGTCCGCCAACCTCGGCGGCAGCTTCTCCCCGAGCAGCACTTCCGCCGACCTCCGCCTCGCTTCCGTCATCCCCGCCCCTTCGGACAACGGCGCCCTCGGTTGCGCGGAACGTGCGCTTTTTCGCGAGGAGCGCAAGAGCATGCTAAGACCGCGAGAATGCGCTTCGTGGTGGCAACTCACGGCCACTGTTTCGACGGTCTCTCCAGCGCCGTGGTCTTTTCGAGGCTGATGAAGGAGCTGGGCGCGACCCGCCCCACCTTCGAGTATCGGACCTGCGGCTACGGCTCCGGCCAAACGCGGGCCGAAGAAAAGCTGTTCACGGGGGACGAAAACGCCATCCTCGACTACCGGTTTTGCGCGACCGAAAAGCTGAGCTGGTATTTCGACCACCACCGCACCGCGTTCGGCTCGGAGCCGGACCGTGAGGTGTTCGAGGCGCGCAAAAGCTCGGGACAATTCTTCTTCGACGCCGGCTACTCGTCGTGCACCAAGTTGATCGCGGACGTGGCGCGTGAGCGCTTCGGCGTCGACCTGCCCGATCTCAAAGAGCTGGTGAAGTGGGCGGACATGGTCGACTCGGCGCGCTTCGCGTCGCCCGAGGACGCGGTCAGCCGCACCTCCCCCATCATGCAGCTGGTCAGCGTCGTCGAGCACTACGGTGACGACGCTTTCTTCAAGGAGCTGGTGCCGGAGCTGCTGGCCCGCCCCCTCGACGAAGTGGCGCGCAGCAAGGCAGTCGCCAACCGCTACAAGCCCCTCGGCAAGAAGCACGAGCGCTACGTGGCGCGGGTGAAACAGAAGAGCGAGCGCCGCGGTCGCGTCGTGTTCGTGGATTTGACCGAGAGCGTGCTGGAGAGCGTCGGTAAGTTCGTCACGTACGCGCTGTTTCCGGACTCCGTGTACTCGGTGGTCATCGGCTTGCTCAAGAACGGCCCCAAAATCTCCGTCGGCTACAACCCGTGGTCGGGCCGCCCGCTCGATACGGACATCAGCGCCATCTGCGCCCGCTACGGTGGTGGTGGGCACCCCGTCGTCGGCGGTATCTCGTTCCCCAGCGCGGCGCTGGAGGAAGCGCGGCGCGTCGCGCGCAGCATCGCCAGCGAGCTGAACGGCGAAGTGGCCGGCGCCGCCTGATTCGTCCCCCAATGAGCTCCCCGGCCATCATGGAGCGGCTGGCGCGCAAGCCTTCCGCCAAGCCGCTGGTGCTGGGTCATCGCGGAGCGCGCCACGCCGCGCCCGAGAACACGCACGCCGCCTTCGAGCTTTCGCGCCAAGAGGGCGCCGCCGGCGTCGAGCTGGACGTGCGGCTCGTGAAGTCCGGCGAGGTGGTGGTGCTGCACGATCCCACACTGACGCGCGTGACCAAGGGCGCCGACAAGCGCGCGGTCGAGCAGCTGAGCTGGGCCGAGACGCGCCAGGCCGACGTCGGCCAGGGCGAGCGGGTGCCGCTGTTGCAAGACGTGCTGGATTGGGCCGAGACGCACCAACAGCTGGTGAACGTCGAAGTGAAG
Organism: Myxococcales bacterium; assembly: GCA_040348565.1. GTDB lineage: Bacteria > Myxococcota_A > Polyangia > Polyangiales > Polyangiaceae > PMG-095. Next base: position 3,228 of record JBEQSW010000249.1, read on the forward strand.
AGCGACGTGCGCCGACGGCGCGACCTGCTTCGCGGCGTGATCGCGCTTTTGGCGGCCCACCGCTACGCCCCGCGCGGGGTCTTGTTGTCGAGCTTCGATCCGCGCTTCATTTGGCGGCTTTCGCGCGCGTTGCCGGCCATTCCGAGCGCGTTCTTGTTTCACACCAAGAGCCCGGTGGCGCGAGCCGCGGCGCTAGTGGGGGCGGCGACGTTCACCCGCCTGGGCGCGCGCGCCGTGCACCCCGAGCACGTCTTGGTCACCGAGCAACGCATGCAAGCGTGGCGCAGCAAGAACGCGCTGGTCGGCGTGTGGACCGTCAACGATCCCGGGCGCGCCCAAGAGCTAGCGGCGCTCGGCGTCGACTACATCGTCAGCGACAACCCTGGTCGGATCCTGGCGGCGCTGTAGCGCCTCCACGGCTTCCGCCGTCTTCGACTTCGCGAGGCGCCAAGATTGCGGGGCGCGCAGTATCTGCGGCGCGCGTGTTGCCTGCGACCCGGCTTTTCTGCGGATTTCGTGGCTAGCGCACGTCCGCCCACTGCTGGCTCGCGGCTTGCTTGCGCCTCACCTGCAACCAAAGGAGCAACGATGCGAGCAGCGAGCATGGCCGCGGTTCTGGGCTTGGCAATAAACCTGGGCGGCTGCAGTGGCGCAAGGCCCAGCCCCAGCGAGGCGCCTCAGCCGGCGCTGACGCCAACGCCAACGGCAGCAACGGAGCAGCCTGCGCCAGCCGAGACCGCGAAGCCCGAGCACGCGCAAGCGCAACCCGTCGGACAGGGAGCCGACGCCAACGCCAAGCCGGTTTCACCGCCCCCGGGCGCGTCGACCGACCGTCTCATGGAAGCCCATTTCGCCGACGCTTTGCTGATTCGGAAGGCCGTCATCGCAGGCACGCCCGAGCGAGCCGCAGACCCCGCCGAAGCGCTCGCTCACGCGCAAAAGCTCGGGGACGTGCCCGCCAATTGGCGAACCTCCATCGAACGGATGCAGAAGGTCGCGGCTCGCATCAACAACAGTACGAGCGCCGCCCAAGCCGCGGGAGCGACGGCCGACCTCGGCGTAGCGTGTGGAGAGTGCCATCAAAGGCTCGGCGGCCCCAAAGCGTCGAGCGCACCGCCCCCACCAGAGGGTACGGCGCTCGTCGAGCGGATGCAGCGGCACGTGTGGGCGACCGAACGCTTGTGGGAAGGCCTGACCGTACCCTCGGGCGACGCCTGGAACGCGGGCGCCAAAGCGCTCAGCGCGAGCCCATTTCCGGCGGAGATTTTGAAACAAGGTGGCGTGCATGGGCGCAGCGCCGCCAACGACTTCTCCAAGCTGGTCGTGCAAGCCCCGACCAAGAAGACGATAGAGGAGCGAGCCGCGCTGTACGCAGAGCTGCTGGTCACCTGCGGTGGCTGTCACCGAGCCATCAACGAGGCCGGAACCAAGTGAGGTAGCCCTCTGCCCTTCGCGGGTCGAATCGTCGCGCGGCGCTCAGCGGTCGGCGAAGCCCCAGAAATTCGGCTCGGGTGTGAGCTCCACGCCGAAGCGCGCGCGCACGCCGTCGCGGATGAGCTGCGAGAGTCGCGCGACCTCGTCTGCGGTCGCGCCGTCGTGAGCCACGATGGCCAGCGCATGCTTCGTCGAAAGGCCGACGTTGCCGGCGCGCAAACCTTTGTTGAAGCCGCTCTGCTCGATCAACCAGCCGGCGGCGAGCTTGACGCGACCGTCCGGCTGCGGGTAGCTCGGCACCGCCGTGTCACCCGCCACGGCGCGCACTCGCGCCAAGTCTGCGCTCGAGACGATCGGATTCAAGAAGAACGAGCCGCAGCTTCGTCCGTTCGGATCGCCCGGGTCGAGCAACATCGATTTTTCGCGCCGCACCGCCAGCACGCACTCGCGCAGCTCCGCCAAAGTCGGGGTCGCAATCGCACGCCGCTCCACTTCACGCAGCAAATCCGGATAGCGCACGGCCGCCGGGGCGCGCTCGGTCAAAAGGAAACGCACCTCGGTCACCACGAAGCGCTCCGGCGCCTCGGACTTGAAGAAGCTATCTCGGTACGCAAATCGGCAATCTTTGGCCGACAGCTCGACCACCGCCTGCGTCTCACGATCGATGGCGCGCACCGACTCGATCGTCTCCGCGACCTCCTGGCCGTAGGCCCCCACGTTTTGAATCGGCGTCGCGCCCGCGCAGCCCGGAATGCCGCTCAGCCCTTCCAGGCCGGCCAACCCACGCCCGACCGCGCGCGCCACCACGTCATCCCAAGGCTCACCGCCTCGTGCCGTGAGCCGCGCGTCACCGCTTGAAGTGGAGACTGCGATACCGCGCGACCCCATCGCCAGCACCAAGCCATCGAACCCCGCATCGGCCACGACCAAATTGCTGCCGCCACCCAAAACGCGGACCGGTACTCCGCGTTGCTTGGCCCACGCCAAAGCCTCCAGTACGTCGCTCTCGGTTCGCGCCTCCACCCAGTAGCGCGCCGCACCGCCCACCCCCATCGTCGTGCGCGAGCCCAACGGGGCAAACTCAATCACCTGCAAAGCAGCGCCAGCCTACCGTCTCTTCGGGGGTAGGCCCAGTCTCGTCCGTGCCGACGCCGCCCAGCTGGGCGGCGAGCAACGGCGCGGCCAATGATTTTACACGTCCTAGGCTGCCGCGCCGCGGATCCCTCGCAGAAACTACCGTGGCGTCGCGAGGCCACCGTGCGCGACCTCTTCGGGTAAAGGCGTTCTGACAGCTCCTCTCAAGTGCCTCCGAGATTTTTCACAGGGAGGACAGGAGGACGGGAGGCGAGAACGCATTTTTGTTTTTGGACGACCAAAACCAAAAATATTTCCCTCGAGAGAAAGCAAGAGGGCTCGGCCCGCGACGCTGCTGCGGACTCGCTGGCGGCAGCGCGAGCCCCAAAAAGTCTCGCCTCTGCCTCGCCCTCCCGTCCTCCCGTCCTCCCTGTGAAAGATTCTAGATCGTACGAGGTGGCCTGGATCCGCTACAGAAGCTTCTGCAATTCGGGCCGCGGTTCGGCAGCCAACCCCGGCTGCGGCGACTCAAATGCGTCGTTGCTTGCGTGCGGGGCCTGAGCCTTTCGCGAGGCCTGGCCGCGATGCGTCGGCGGGGGCGAGCACGTTGGAG
>JBEQSW010000262.1:0-3943 GCA_040348565.1 Myxococcales bacterium
TACCACGACGCGGCCATGGACCTCGGCGACGCGGAGCTGGCCAAAACCGCCATCGCCCAAGCCGTCCCACTCGTGCAGCGTCGCCTGCTCGGCTTGGCCGGTACGCCGTACGCCAAGCTGTACCTGACCGAGCTGCCGCACAACACGCGCCTGCTCGCCATCGCCGAAGAGCTGGGCGTCGTCCCCGACGCCATCCACCGCGCGCTCGAAAGCGGCAACTAGCGCGCTCACAAGGATTCACCAAATCTTGGGCTGCCGCGCCGCAGCTCCCTTGCAGAAACTTCCGTAGCGACCCCAGGCCAAGCCGGGCGATCGCTTCGGGCTGCCGCCGTGCTGGCGGGTCGTGTCGAGAGCCTGGGATTTCACAGGGAGGACGGGAGGACGGGAGGACGAGAAAGAGGCGAGAATTTTTGGGGCTCGCGCTGCCGCCCGCGAGCTGCAAGGTTCGGTGCCTCCTCAACCTCGGAGAAAACATTTTTCGATTCGGTCATCCGAATCGAAAAATGCGTTCTCGCCTCTCTGCACCTCCCGTCCTCCCGTCCTCCCTGTGAAAAATCTCGATCGTGCGAGGTGGCCTTTCGCCGCTACGGAAGCTTCTGCGATTCAGGCTGCGGATTGGCAGCCCAACCGAGCGGTGTGAAATCCTCGGAGCGCGGGCCCTGGCCGCAAGCTACGGCGAGCCCTAGCGCTTGATTTTCCTTAAGCATTTCCGGACGATTGCGCCCCCGTATGCTACTGTGACGGTTCGGTGACAGCGGCGCTTCTGCATCTGGCCATCTTCGCGGCGGTCATCGTGGCGTTGGCCGCGGTCTCGCGGCTGGTGCCCCGAGCGTCGCGCCGGCGTTTACGTCGCAGCGTCGTGTTGTACGCGCTGTACCTGGTCACGGCGCTGGCCGGGCTCGGGCTGCGCCGGGCCGGCTTCCTCGCCATCGCCGAAGGCTTCGAGCTCGGCAGCAGCTTGCTCGAGGTGCTGCTGATCATCAACCTGTCGGCGCTCGCGCTGTTCGACCTGTTGCTGCCGGTCGCACGCCTCGATTTGCCCGACATCTTGCACGACTTGGCGGTTGGCGCCGCCTACTTGGTCGCCGCCGGGTGGTTGATGCACCACGCGGGCTTCAACGTCACGAGCATCATCGCCACGTCGGCGGTCGTGACCGCGGTCATCGGCCTCTCGCTCCAGGCAACGCTCGGCAACATCGTCGGCGGGCTGGCGCTGCAGGTCGACGACTCCATCCAAGAGGGTGATTGGCTGGAGTTCGAGAACAAGCAGCAAGCGCAGGTCAAGAAGATCCGCTGGCGCCACACCGTGCTCGAGACGCGCGACTCCGACACCCTGATCGTGCCCAACGGCATGCTGATGAGCCAGGCCATCAAGGTGCTGGGCAAGCGTGACGGCGAAGCGGTCGCGCACCGGCAATGGATCTATTTTTGCGTCGATTTTCGCTTTTCCCCGGGTGACGTGATCTCGGTCGTCAACCAGGCGTTGGTGGCCGCGCCCATCACCGGGGTCGAGCAGAGCCCGGTCGCCAACTGCATCTGCATGGATCTGGCGCGAGAGAACCGCGACGGCTACGTGCTGTACGCGGTGCGCTATTGGATCAGCGATCTGTGGCGCAACGACTCGACCAACTCCGACGTGCGGGAGCGCATCTTTTCCGCGCTCAAACGCGCCGACATTCCGCTGGCAATTCCGGCCGCCGCGCTGTTCTTGACCCAAGAAGATCCGGCCAAAGACGAGCGCAAGGCGCAGCGCGCGGTGCAGGCCAAGCTTCGCTCGCTCGACAAGGTCGAGCTGTTCAAGCACCTGGACGAGGCCGAACGCAGCGCCTTGGCCCAAACCGCGCGCCGAACCCCGTTCGGGCGTGCCGAAGTGATCACCCGCCAGGGCGCGCAGGCCAACTGGCTGTACGTGCTGGCCAAGGGCGAGGTCGAAGTGCGCATCGCCGCTCCCGAAGGCGACAAGCGCGTCGCCGTGCTGAAGGCGCCCAGCTTCTTCGGTGAGATGGCGCTGATGACCGGCCAACCGCGTGAAGCCACCGTCGTCGCCCTCACCGAAGTGGAGTGCCTACGCATCGACAAGGCCGACTTTCAGGGCATTTTGCAGAAGCGCCCTGCCATCGCCGAGCGCATTTCCGAGATCCTGGCCGCGCGGCGCGTCGAGCTGGACGCCGCACGCGAAGGGCTCGACCCGGAGGCGCACAGCCAGCGCTTCAGTCACGAAAACCTGCGCATCTTGCGCGGAATTCGCGATTTTTTCGGACTATGAGCGATTGACGAGCGAGGCGGTCGGGCTACCCTCGCCCGCCTGATGAAGCCCTGGCTGCGCTGGCTCCTGCTCACCGGCTTGGTGCTGGCGCTGATCTTGGTGCCCTTTGCGCTGTGGGAAGAGCCGCTCACCGCCTGGAGCACGCAGCTGCTCACCCCCGCCGCCGGTCGGGCCACGGTCGCGCTCTTGGTCGTTCTGCTCTTGGCCAGCGACGTCGTCCTGCCCATCCCTTCGAGCTTCGTATCGGCAGGCGCGGTCGCGCTCCTGGGCGCTTGGGAAGGCGGACTGACGATCGCGCTTGGCATGACGGTCGCCGCCTGGCTCGGCTACGCCATCGGACGCTGGGGCGGCGAGCCGCTGACACGGCGCATTGCCGGCGCCGCCGAGCTCGGTCGCGCCGAGCGCCTGATGGCCAGCTACGGCAGCTGGGTGGTGCTGGTATGCCGGGGCGTGCCGGTGTTGGCAGAGGCGTCCACGCTGCTGGCAGGCGCGACCCGCGTGAATGGTTGGCGCTTCCTGCTCGTCACGACGCTGGGCAACGTCGGTTTGTCCGCGGCCTACGCTCTGATCGGCGTGCTGAATCTACAGGGCGCTTGGGCGCTCTTGGCGCCTTTTGCCTTCGGCATCTTGGTGCCGGGCTTGGCCATGCTCTTGCTGCGTCCGTTGACCCGCCGCGGATCGGCATGATAGCCGAAGGGTCGGCAAATTTCGCGCCGGGTGCCAGCGTACATTGCTCGCTCGCTCTGCCTTTGGAGGACCTACGACCATGAACAAGCTCGTCTTCGCCGCCGCTTTGGGGGTCGTCTCGCTGTTTTCGCTGGGGGGCTGCAAGCAGATCGCAGAAGCCAAGAAGGCCGCCGAGGCCTTGAAGGCCGCCGCCAGCGCGGTCGCTGACAAGGGCACGGCCGTGTCGTCCGAAGAAGACAAGGACGCGCAGCTCGGCTCCAAGCTCGGCGAGTACATCAGCTGCATGAACGGCACCTCCAAGCGGGTGATCGACAGCCGCAACCGCTACTTGTCGTGGATCGTGGACGAAAAGGTCGGCCCCACCGGCAAAGAGCGCAACATCTACGGCCTGTATGACATCAACGCCGACACCTGCTTCCCCAATTTGGAGCGCGCCAAAACGGCGCCGCCGGCGATACCGGAAGTCGAGTCGGCCGCCGCCGAATACCGGAAGGCCCTCGAAGAGCTCGACCCGCTCGTCAAGCAAGCCAACAAGTACTACGACCAAAACGACTACAAAGACGACAAGATGGCCAAAGGCAAGCAGCTGCACCCGCAGCTGATGAACGCCTTCGCCAAGTTCGAGCAAGTCAGCAAAGGCTTCGAAGACCGCGTGACGGCCTTGAACGATGCCGTCAACGCGCGTCAGTTTGCGCGCCTGGAGAAAGACCCTTCGCGTCGTCTGCAGTATCTTTCGCAAAAGTCGTTGAATGAAGCCAAAGCACTGATCAAGCTCACCGACATTGCCGAGCTGAAAGAGCTGGATTTGCAGAAATACGACGTGGCGCTGCAAACCTACGACAAAGCCTTGACCGAGCTCGAGCAATACGCTGACTCGCACAAGGCGGAGACCAGCCGCGCGATGATGTTTTCGTCGTACCTCAGCAGCTCCAAGAACTTTCTCAAGTCAGCCAAAGAGCTGTTGCGCCGCAAGCGCGACAACAAGGACTT
>JBEQSW010000263.1:0-3771 GCA_040348565.1 Myxococcales bacterium
CGCAGCTGCACCTTTCGTTCTTGAAGCGCGCCATCAAGCGCAAGTCGGCCGAGCAGGAGATGCTCGACGCCACCAACGTGGTGGGCGACGAAATCACCCGCCTCGCCAACCTGGTCACCGAATTCTTGGACTTTGCCCGACCCAAGCCGCTGCAGCTCAAGCCCGTCAGCCTGATCAAGACCCTGGAGCACGCTCGGAGCTTGGCGGAAGCCTCCGCCACTTCGAGCGGCGTCACCTTGACCGTCGACCTGCCCGGCGCCGACGTCGAGCTCGTCGCAGACTCGGCGAAGTTGACGCAGGTGCTGCTCAACCTGTTGAACAACGCCATCGAGGCCGGCGGCAAATCGGTGTGCCTACGTGGTCGCCGCGGCCCCCGTCAAGTGACCATCGACGTCGAGGACGACGGCCCCGGCATCAACGACGCCGAAGCCCCGATCTTCGACGCCTTCTACTCGACGAAAGAAGGCGGAACCGGCCTGGGCCTCGCCATCACCCATCGCATCGTGACCGATCATCGTGGCACTATCGACGTCGATAGCCACCCTGGAAAGACTAGCTTTCACGTTACCTTGCCGCTCGCGCAAGCCGCCGGAGAATGACATGAGCAAGACGCGCATCTTGGTCGTAGACGACGAAGCCACCGCCCGTAATGGGCTGGCAAAGCTGCTGGAACAAGAGGGATATCAGGTCGATTTGGCCGCCGATGGCGTCGAGGCGCTGGCGTCGGTTTCCGACAACGCGCCGGGATTGATCATCAGCGACTTGAAGATGCCGAACATGGACGGCATGGAGCTGCTGAAGCAACTCCGCGAACGCGAGATCGAAATCCCGACCATCGTCGCCACCGCCTTCGGTGAGGTGTCCACCGCCGTGGCCGCCATGCGCGCGGGCGCCGAAGACTACCTGACCAAGCCCATCGATTTCGACGCGCTGTTGTTGGTGGTCGAGCGCACTTTGGCGCGGCAAGAAATCAAGAGCGAAGCCGAAAATCTTCGCCGCCAGTTGCGCGCGCGCGACAAAGAGGGGCTGGAGGGCTTGCTGGGCGCAAGCCCGGCCATGCAGCGCGTCTATCAAATGGTGCGCCAGGTCTCGGGCGCTCGCGCCACCGTGCTCATCACCGGCGAGAGCGGCACCGGCAAAGGCGAAGTAGCCCGCGCGCTGCATTCGCTGGGCCCGCGCAAAGGCGCGCCGTTCGTCTCCCTACACTGCGCGGCCCTCGCCGAAAGCCTGCTCGAAAGCGAGCTGTTCGGCCATGAAAAAGGCTCCTTCACCGGCGCCGACAAGAAGCGCATCGGCCGCATCGAGCAAGCCGACGGCGGCACGCTGTTCCTCGACGAAATCGGCGAAATCCCGGCCGCCACGCAGATCAAGCTGTTGCGCGTGCTGCAAGAGCGCACGTTCGAGCGCGTCGGCGGCAACGAAACCATCAAGGTGGACGTGCGGGTGGTGGCCGCTACCAACAAGAACTTGGCCGAAGAGGTGCGCGAGCATCGCTTCCGCGAAGACCTGTACTACCGGCTCAACGTCGTGCACATCGACATGCCGCCGCTCCGCCAGCGCGGCAACGACGTCGTGCTGCTGGCAGAGCACTTCTTGCGGCATTTCGCGCGCGAGAATCAACGCCGTATCGACGGTTTCAGCGACGACGCGCGGGCGAAGCTGGTGGCTCACCGCTGGCCTGGCAACGTACGCGAGCTGGAAAACGCCATCGAGCGCGCCGTCGTGTTCACGGAGGGCGAGCTGGTCGAAGCGGAGGCCCTGCCGTTCGACGCCGCGCCCGCCACCATCGAAGGCGGCCCGCGGATTCCCGGCGCCACCATGGCCGAGCTCGAAAAGCACGCCATCTTGGCCACGCTCGACGCGGTGGGCGGCTCCACCAGCCGCGCCGCCGAGATGCTCGACATCAGCGCCCGCACCATCCAGTACCGGCTGCACGAGTACGGGGTCGTGGCGTCGCGAACCAAGGGCTAGACCCGCGGGCAAGCTCCGCAACCGCAGCCTTTGCGGGTGGGCGCAAGCGCTGCGCAAACAAGCGGCAAGCCCGGCGAAAACCGCGAGAAACCTGCAGAAATAGGGCTGGCATGCCCGGTGCAATAGCCCCGGTCAATCATGCCGAACAAGCCCTACGTCGTCGTCGCGGGTACCGACTACTCCGAGCAAGCCGTACGCGCGCTGCACGCCGCCTACCGCCAAGCCGCGCAGCATGCTCCGGCCGAGCTCCACGTGGCGCACGTATGCCTCGCAGCCAGCCCGGACGGCCAGGCCCCGGTGGCCCCCGCGGCCGGTCTCTCTCTGCCACTCAAGAGCGTCGAAGAGCTGCGGCGCGAGCTGATTCACCATCTCGATCAGCAGTTGCAGGCCCTGCCCGAATTCTCGCCTGCCAACGTGCGCGTGTACGGCCACGTGCTGATCGACAATCCTTCGTTGGGGCTGACCAGCCTGGCGAGCCAGCTGGAAGCCGACCTGCTGGTGGTCGGTTCGCATGGGCTACACGGCGTCGTCCGCTGGCTCTTGGGCTCGGTGGCAGACGCCGTGATTCGCCAAGCCGGTTGCCCCGTGCTCGTCGTCCCGCCGAAGGCGCATGCGCTGCCCCCGCCCGTGATCGAGCCGCCGTGCCCGCGTTGCGTGGCCGCTCGTCAGGGTTCTTCCGGAGCCGAGCTGTGGTGCGAGCAGCATCGCGAGCACCACGGCCGCCGCCACACCTACCACCAAGGCGACCGCAGGGCCGCCGACACCAACTTCCCCCTCGTCGCCCGCTGACCGCTGCACACGCATCTGGCCGAGAAGAAAAAAAACATGACCAAGAGCATCCCCCACATCAAAAAGTACATGACCGCCGACGTTCAAACCATCGGCGACGAACAACCCATGTCGGTCGCCCACCAGATGATGCGCGACCAGCGCATTCGCCATCTGCCGGTGCTTCACCAAGGCAAGCTGGTCGGTGTGGTCAGCGACCGCGATTTACACCTGGTCGAAACGCTGAGCGGCGTCGATCCGACGAAGATTGCCGTCAGTGAAGCGATGACGACCGACACCTACGTGGTCAGCCCCGACGCGGGCTTGGACGAGGTGGTGTCGATGATGGCCGCGCACAAATACGGCTCCGCCGTCGTCACCGATCACGGTCACGTAGTCGGTATCTTCACGACAGTGGATGCTTGTAGCGCTTTCGCCGACCTTCTGACGACTCGCCTCACCCACTGAGCGTGTCCCGGTGCGGCCCGTGCTTCGGTACGGGCCGCGTCGCTATCGAGGCTGCTGGTGCCGCCGTACGGGTTCGCCCGTGACCCATTCAGCAGCGAAACGCAGAGCACTTCCGCCCAACGCTTTCCGGCGCGAATCCCCAACGAAGGTGCCGATTGCGCGTCGGTTCGCGGTCCCTCTGCGCGCGAGATTTGCGCCACATTTCCGGCCTTCTGCAATGTTTGCACTTCGCGCGATTTCGCTGAACCAGCCGGCTTCCCGGTCGTTCCTGGTTGTCAGCGATGCAATTGCAGGAGGCCTACTCGATGCTTGCCCGCCGCGTTTCGCGCGCGGCGCTTGCAGCTATTCTGGCGCTGGGCTGCGGCGAAGGCGCCGCTGCGGCTCCCGCGGCCCTGGCACCGCCGCGAAGCGACGCACCCGTGGAGCTCGGGCCCATTGCTCCGCTGGAAGCAGCCAAAAATCTAGACCCGGCCAGGCTCGAGCTAGGCCGGCAGTTGTTCGCCGACGTTCGCCTTTCTGGCAACGGCAAGTTGGCCTGCGCCACCTGCCACGATCTCGGGCACG